>CAMEZQ010000039.1 GCA_945947915.1 uncultured Clostridia bacterium
ATTGAAATTTTGATACCGTTTCTCCGGCAAATATCGACCAAGTCGCTCCCCTCGCGGGGAGCGTGGATTGAAATACTGTACGAAAGATGTTTTGCAAAGTAGATATATTGTCGCTCCCCTCGCGGGGAGCGTGGATTGAAATATTGGTCAGGGTGACCGAGAAGTGTCTTGTGTGCAGGGTCGCTCCCCTCGCGGGGAGCGTGGATTGAAATATCTCGTCCATGTGGATCAGCTCGTATGCCTGCTGGTCGCTCCCCTCGCGGGGAGCGTGGATTGAAATCTGAAAACCGGCACTCTGACCAATACCGCCACCACGTCGCTCCCCTCGCGGGGAGCATGGATTGAAATGCACCTGGGTTGTCGTTTCCTTATCCTTCCAGGGGTAATAAACCAATCGCGCAGGCATGAATCAGCTTCTTATCCGGCGCCGGCGCGTGTACGCAAAAAAGCTCCGGACGCATTGAAAAATGCGTCCGGAGCTTTTGATTCTGGTGCTGGTGAAGGGACTCGAACCCCCACGGTTTCCCACCTGATTTTGAGTCAGGCGCGTCTACCATTCCGCCACACCAGCTTAACAAAAATATTATAAACGATTATTCAGCAAAAAGCAAGTGCCTTATCCATGTTTTATTTTTTACCACCGGAGGTCTTTTTGCCGCTGCGAATGCGGCTCTTTGCCGCAGGCTTTTTCCGGACACTGTATCCAAAGCTGCCCAGCTTTTCACCCAGCGCGAAATACTCCCCATGAGCGTATGCCAGCAGCCCGGCACGGTCCAGATGCAGCTTGCCGGCATGATCCAGCAGGTTTTCGTCGACTTCTATGGTCACGATATCCGCCAGGAACATATGATGTGATCCCAGAGGGATCTCGTCGGTCACCCGGCATTCCAGGCTGAGCGGACACTCTGCAATGATGGGACATTCCACCTTGGAAGCGGCTGCCTTGGTCAAGCCGCAAGCTGCGAATTTATCCAATGTGCGTCCGCTCCGCACACCGCAGAAATCAACGGCGCGCACCAGTCCCGCAGTGGGCAGATTGATGACGAACTGGCCCGACGCACGGATCATCGGATAAGACCAGCGTTCCGGACGCACGGAAATATACGTCTTGGGCGGGATCGTATTGATGATCCCCGTCCATGCGATGGTCAGCACATTGGCGGCCTCCATGGTGCCGCAGGAGACCAGCACGGGCGAGACCGGCGCCAGCAATGTGCCGCCGTTCCAGGTGACTTTCGGCATGATTCAGCGTCCCTTTCACAAGATCTTAAAGCGTTGTTTCGAGTATAACACAAACCGGCAGTCCGTGTAAAGGTCAAATGGCTTCTTTATAGATATACCCCAGCTTCTGAACCAGCAGCACAGCGCCAAAAACAAAGACCGACCACAGCGCCCGCAGGTTATAAAAGCAGGCGCCGCAGGAAAGGACAAACAAAAGCAGCGCCAGCGTTCCGGAAAAAAGAAAAAAGATCTTCCCGCCGCCCATGGGGGAAAAATAGGTCATTATGGTATAGAGTATTTTTCCGCCGTCCAACGGGTACACGGGCAGCAGGTTGAAAAAACAAAGCACCAGGTTGACGCCGACAAAGTAATCCGCAGTGGGATGATCGACGGGCGCGAAAAGCATTGCTGTCATCAGATTTACGCCCGGCCCCGCGGCGGCGATCAGAAGATCTCCGCCGTAGGAACTGTGCTTTTCCTCATACCGTATATCCAGCCCGCCGGGGATCAGGCGCACCTGTTCGATCCGGCAGCCGCGCAGCAGAAGAACCGCCATATGCCCCAATTCGTGGAATAATACAGCCAGCAGAAGCAGAAGGCCATGGCCGTTCTCATCGAATACCAGCAGTACGGCCAGCATTGCCAAAAAAGACGGTTCAACTTTTACTTTTCGCATAAATGCCTCCTAAAATGCGAAATAATCGGCTGGATCCACCACCTTTCCGTCTTTTCTGACTTCGAAATGCAGATGCGGCCCGGTAGAGTATCCCGTCGAGCCGACCGTGCCGATCTGCGCTCCTTTGGCGACACCATCACCCTTTTTTACAAGGATCGACTGCAAATGGGTATAGTGTGTGACAAAGCCGTCAGCATGGCTGACCTTGATATAATTGCCGTTGATCGAGCCATATCCCGTTTCCGTCACCGTTCCGGCGGCCGCAGCCACGACTTTTGTGCCGGCCGGCGCGGCCAGGTCGACGCCGTAATGAAACGTCGTATTGCCGCTGATGGGATGGATCCGGTATCCAAAGGGCGAGGTCAGACGATACCCGCTCAGCGGCAGCACGGTCGGCATATCCATGACATATACGGCGTCGTCGACGATGTCCGGACTGGGGATCTCAAAGGACTGATTGGGCGTCCCATCCAGCAGCGCGTCTTCCTGGATCCCGGTATCCATGGCCGAGAGGATCTCGGCATCGGTCAGCGGCCGGGGTGATTCGGCAATATCAAAGCTAAGGCCGGAGAGATCTCCGGCCTTATGGATGTCGATGGAATCAACGATCGGCACCAGCGTCCCGCTTTGGGTGGGCGCCTTCTCCCCGGTCTGATCCTCTTCCAGACCAAGGATCATCTTGCCAAAGACCAGTATGGCGCTCTCCTCCCCATCTTCCCGCCCCGAAAAGGTCCGTCCCAGGGTTTCCACTGCCTGGCTCAGATCCAAATGATCCTGCAACACCGCCGTCACTTTGCAGCGCAGATCATACAGCGGTCCCGTCCTGGCGGTTTTCATGCCCACCGAAAGGCAGATGACCAACAAAAGCAGCACCAGTTTGAGAGGGCTTCCCTCTTTTTTCTTCGTGCGCCGCCTGTAATATGTGACGCGACGGCGGCGGTCATTGCGCATCTTTCCGGCCTCCTTCCGCGAAACAGAATACCAGCTTACAGAATGATGCAGATCAGCCCTCCGCTGCCTTCGTTGATGATGCGCTGAAGGGTTTCCTGCAGCTTGCCGCGGGCCTCCGCCGGCATTTTGTAAAGCTTATTATTCAATCCCTCATTGACGAGCTCGTTGAGGGATTTGCCGAAAATATTGCTCTCCCAGATCTTTTCCGGCGAGTCCTCAAACTCCGAAAGCAAATACTTGACCAGATCTTCCGACTGTTTTTCCGAGCCAACGATGGGCGAGACCTCCGTTTCGATATCGGCACGGATCAGATGGATGCTGGGTGCGCTGGCCTTGAGCCGCACGCCGTATTTGCCGCCCTGCATGACGATCTCCGGCTTTTCCAGATGCAGCTCACTGAGGGTGGGCATCACGATGCCGTAGCCGGTGCTGCGCACCTGTTCCAGCGCGCCTTCCACCCGGGCATATTTCTCCCGGATATCGGCCATTTCGCAGAGCAGCGGCAAAAGATCTCCGTCGCTTTTGATCTCAATACCCGACTGCTCGGATACGATCTGGTAAAAGAGAGCCTTTGGCGATGCCAGCGTGACCCGGACGACGCCGTCTCCCAAATCGATCTCATCCGGTTTTGCCCATTCCACATAGGGGCACTGGTCAAACAGCCCGATCTTCTCCCGCACCTGGCGCATTTTCCGGATCTGGCCGCAGACGTTGACCACCGCCGCGTAGATCCCATCGCGCACCTCGTTGCCGTCGGGCAGAGCGTTGACCCAATCCGGAAGCGTAAAGGCAAACTCCTTCACGGGGAATTCATACAGCACCGTCTTTAAGATCTCGGTAATGGCGGCGCCGTCCAGCGTCATGCAGTTGACCGGCATACAGGCCACTCCATATTTGGCCGAAAGCTTCTCGGCCAGCGACACAGCTGCCGCGCTCTGCGGCTCGGTGGTATTGAGCAGCACGCAAAACGGCTTGTTGATCTCCTTCAATTCACTGATGATCCGTTCTTCCGCCGGGACATAGTCGGCCCGGGGGATCTCCCCAATGGACCCGTCGGTCGTCACCACCAGGCCAATGGTCGAATGCTCCGTAATGACCTTGCGGGTGCCGATCTCAGCCGCTTCGCTGAGGGAGATCTCATGGTCAAACCACGGCGTCGACACCATGCGCGGCGCGTCGTCCTCAAACTGGCCAATGGCGCCGTTGACCATATACCCCACGCAGTCGATCATCCGCACGCTCAGGGAAGCGCCGTCGTCCAGCGTGATGCGCACGGCTTCCTCCGGCACAAACTTGGGTTCGGCCGTCATAATGGTCCGCCCCGAACCGCTTTGGGGCAGTTCGTCCCGCGCACGCTCTTTCTGGTAGACGTTTTCTATATTGGGCAGCACCAGCTGCTCCATAAAGCTCTTGATAAAGGTCGATTTTCCCGTACGCACCGGGCCGACAATGCCCAGATAGATCTGCTTATCGGTACGTTCGGCGATCGACTGATAAATGCTTCTTTCCATCACATTTCACCTCCATATTCCTGTTTAACGATGAACAAAGGGGATCAGGACCAGACGGCCCGCGGCCACCGTCTCTTCGTCGGCCAGCTTGTTGGCTGATGCCAGGATGGCCGGGGACGTATTATAGGCTTTGGCCAGTTCCCACACCGACTCTTCTTTTTCCATGGTCCGGACGATGAGAGAAGGATGCTGTGCCGTATCTTTAGAAGCGTTTTTGTTGAGCCTGCAGTCACTGACGACGCGCATCGGCGCGCCGGTATTCTCCCGGCAGGTCAGCAGGGCGTCAAAACAGATCTGCGCCTCCCCTTCTCCCTGCAGCTCAGCCGTTGGATCGGCATATGCGGCCTGGCACCATCCGGCTTCGGGCAGCGCATGCGGGCAGGGCGCTTCCACATACAGCTTCTTGCTTGCCGTCATGATGCTGCCGTCGGTTTCGGCATAGACCAGATGGACGTGGAACCCTGCACCCATCACCGTTTCATTCTTTTGGATCAGGCCGTCTTCCGGCTGAATCGACAGCGCCAGCACCCGCTCGGTACTGCCCTCCAGCATCATGCTCTCCCGCACCGGCAGGGTGACAGACTCACAGGCCGCTTCCAGCGGCGAGGCAATGACCGTCTGGTCGCTTTCCATCTGCCATCTGGTGCTGTAAATGTCCCGGACGGCAGCCAGCTCCATATTTTTACGGATCATACATTCCGTAACGGCAGCGAACGAAAAGGTCATCGTGGTCACCTGATCCGCCGAAGTGAACAGCTCGATCTCCTCCCGGCTGGGTGCAAAGCTGACGCCCACCTCATCCTCCGGAAAAACGCCGTCACACTCGACGATCTGCGAAAACGGCACGGAGTATTTGCTCTTGCCGATAAATCCGCCCTGTTCGTTCATGGTGGTCAGGCCCATATCGATACG
The DNA here is from genome assembly GCA_945947915.1 of uncultured Clostridia bacterium. Lineage (GTDB taxonomy): Bacteria > Bacillota > Clostridia > Oscillospirales > Butyricicoccaceae > RGIG1902. Next base: position 5,272 of record CAMEZQ010000039.1, read on the forward strand.
GCCGCGGATCATGATCTTGTTGGGCAGGATGCGCACATCTTCGCTGACCCACTGGCTTTCCTTGCGCAGGATCACACTGTTTTCATTGGGGGCGTCGCCGCTCAGCCGGATCTCGTCGTTGACCACGATCCGTTTCTCGGCGATGGCTGCCAGGATCTGCATCTGCTTTTTTCCCCTTTGACAGCAGATCCCCTCTCCGGGGTCCGACCGGATCTCTTCGGCATACTCCACGCTCCGGCATTTGAACAGCCTCTGAAACACCTGGATCTGCACCCGCAGCGCCAGCTTGCGCGGATTGACCATGGCCGCCGCCGTATTGAGCAGGCGGACATTTGCCAGAAGCTGATCGTCATCGGTCATGCCTTCCGGCTCTTTGGTAAAGGAAAACGGGATCGATGCCGTCACCGTATGGGGCGTTTTGCCTTCCGCCGCAAGGTAGCTGACGCAGCAGTTGGCCTGCCCGGTGATCTTCAAAAGTCCCTGGCTGCAGCTTTTTTCCTGTATATTGAGCCACGCGCTGGCGCCGATGATCTGCAGGGCGTCGGGTTTCGTATCCGGAACGATAACCACTAGGTTTTCCTCGATCATATCGGAATCGGTTACCAGTTCACCAAAATGCCGCAGCCTGTTTTTTATAATCTCCATATATGAGGTCCCAACCTTTCCCGGATTGATTTCAATAATCTTTATGAAGCTGTCCGGCCGGCTATGACAATAAAAAGGCCCGGGAGAGAATGACTCTCTCCCGGGCCCGGTCGCGCACCGCTATTTAAAAAACTTTTGTATCAGGCTGGAAATCGCCTTTGGCGGTTTGACCACGTAAATTTTCACTGAAATCATCCTCCCCCAAGATCATATTTTACAAAAAGCAGATTAATGCCAGCAAACCGCAAATGATCCAGAAACACATCCATACGGGGAGCAATATGGCCAAAAGGATCCCTATGGTCACAGCGGCTATGTAGGCGCCGCAGCCATGTCGTCTGCATCTCATCAGATCGCCCCCAAATCGACTTCAGTACATTCTATGCGCAGGGGTCCGATCCGGTGCTTTTATTTTTCCCAGTCTTTCACGGCAGCCAGCTCGGTATACAGTTTTTTATAGCTCTCATACCGGCTCCGTGAGATCACGCCGTCACGCACCTGCTGCCGCACGGCACACCCCGGTTCTTTCATATGGGCACAGCCGGAAAAGCGGCACTGGTCGAAAAGGCCGGTGATTTCGGGAAAATAGTGCTGGAGCTGTTCCTTTTTGATATGTTCCATACGCGTGATGTCGAAAGCTGAAAATCCCGGCGTATCTATGACGAACCCGTTTCCGCAGGGAAACAGCTCGCTCTGCCGCGTGGTGTGGCGGCCGCGGGCGGCTTTGGCGCTGATCCGGCCCACCAGCAGATTCTTATTGGGCAGCAGCTGGTTCAGAATACTGGATTTGCCGATGCCAGAATTGCCGGTAAAGCAGGAAATGCCGTCGGCCGTCAAGGCCCGCACGGCGTCGACCCCCTCCCCGGTCGCCGCCGACACCCGTATGGTGCGGAATCCGGCGCCGGTGTAGATCTCGAAAAGCTCATCGTTTCTGTCGAGATCGCTCTTGTTGAGCAGGATAATGGGCTCGATCTCCTGCCAGAGCGCGATGACCGTCACTTTATCGATCAAAAACGGATCTGTCTGCGGCGGCGCCGACGAAGCCACGATGAAGAGCCGGTCGATATTGGCCACCGGCGGACGCATCAGACTGTTTTTCCGCGGCCGGATCGATGTGATCAGGCCGTCTTCTCCCGTCTGTTCAAAGGTCACCCAGTCGCCGGCTACCGGCGAAAGCGTGCCCAGGCGCAGACGTCCGCCGGCCTTGCACTCGTAAACCTTATCATTTTTTAACACATAATAGAATCCGCCGATGCCCTTGAGAACGATTCCGTATTCTTTGTCATCGATCATTTAAACGCCACATTCTCCTCTTTTGTCAGTCTGCCGTTCTGGAATACTGTCACGTTGTGATTGCCGGCTTCCGCCGTCAGCTCGACAACGACGGTGCCTTCATCGGCGGTATGCGTCCCCGAATAGCTGACCTTGCTGTCGACAGCTACCATGACCTCGATGTCGTCTTCCAGATCATCGATCTCGACCACATATCGGATGGTGACTTCCTCGGCAGGCTCCGGCTCCGGCTGCGTCTTTTCCTGGCTGACCTCGATATCCACCACCGTCTGCTCGGCTACCGTGGAATTGGCGGGAACCGACTGCCCCACGACCTCGCCGGGAAGCTGATCGCTTTCCACGGGGTTCACCGCGCCGAGAACCAGATTGACGTCGGCCAGCGCCTTGGCCGCCTGCTCCTGGGTCATGCCCAGCAGATTGGGCACATCGGTCATTTTGGTCTCCGGTCCCTTGCTGATGCGCACGACGATGGCGCTGCCGGCATTGATCTCCGTGCCGGCAGCCGGATCGGTCTCCACGACCAGTCCCTCCTCGACTTCCTCCGAGAAAACATAGTCGGACGTCGGCACCAGGCCGGCACGTTCCAGAATGACCAGAACGCTGCGGCCATCCATACCGGCATAATCCTCGATGGTCACTGTCTTAGGGCCGAGGCTGACGATGACCGTGATGGTATTTTCTCCTTCAGAAAAGCTCTTGCCCGATGTCGGCGTCTGATCGATGATGACGCCTTTTTCATTTTTGCTGTCGTAGACCTCTTCTCCAACAACGATCTCATACGCCGCATAAGCCTCGTCGGCCACGACGTCGTCATACATCTGCCCGATCAGGCCGGGCACCCGCAGCCGGTCTTCCTCGCCGCTGCTGCCGAAGGGGTCGACGACGTTGAGCACAAAATAGGCGGCGCCGACGAGAAAAATCAGAACCGCCGCAAAGGCAAAGGCCACCGTCATCCGCATGCCGCTCTTTTTGCGCGGCTCTTCGGATCCCGGCGCCTCGTCCTCTTCCACCGGGTGATACCGGCCGCTGCCGGAAGGCCCGGAAAGCTCGCCCGGATTGGCGATGCGAATGGTCGCGTCGTCCCGGACCGGACCGGCAAACACGCTGGGGCTTTCCACTTCGATGGTAATGGTGGGATCGCTGCGGAATTTCTCCAGATCGGCGATCAGTTCTCCCGCGGTGGAATACCTGCGGGAAGGGCTTGGATTCATCGCCTTCATGGTGATGGCTTCCAGCGCCTGAGGAATATCCGCCACATAATCGCTGGGCGGCAGCGGGATGGAATTGATATGCTGCACAGCCACCTCAATGGGCGTATTTCCCTCAAAGGGCAGCCGGCCGGTCAGCATCTCATACATGACAACGCCCAGCGAATAGATATCCGACCGGTTGTCGATATGACTGCCGCGGGCCTGCTCGGGCGACACATAATGGACCGAGCCGATGGCCTCGCCTTTGGCGTAGGTGCTCTGGTCGTTGGTATGGTGCGCGATGCCGAAGTCGGCCACCTTGACCGTGCCGTCACGCAGCAGCATGATGTTCTGCGGCTTGATGTCCCTGTGAATGATATCCCGGCTGTGGGCGTGCTCCAGCGCCTTGGCGATCTGCAGGGCAAAGAACGTGGTCTCCTTCCAGGAAAGCGCGCCGCGTCTGGCGAGATATTCTTTCAGGGTGATGCCGTCGATCAGCTCCATCACGATGTACTCGATGTCTCCCGAGCGGGAAACATCGTAAACATTGACGATATTCGGGTGGGAAAGCATGGCGACCGCCTGGGACTCTTCAAAAAAGCGGCGGCGGAATTCTTCGTCCTTGGCGAACTCCTCTTTCATCACCTTGAGCGCCACATACCGATTGAGCCGGTGACACTTGGCCTTGTAAACGACCGACATGCCGCCGGTGCCGATGACTTCCAGCACCTCATATCGATTGTCGAGCATTTTTCCGATAAGTTTATCCAATGGTCACCCTCCTCAAAAGGCGATCAGTACGATCGTTGTGTTATCCCGGCCGCCGCGCGCGTTGGCCAGGCGTATCAGATTGGCGCAGGCCTCTTCCGGATGCCCCGACTCGTAGATCTCATAATAGATCTCCGGCTCGCTGACCTGATCGTGCAGGCCGTCGCTGCACAGCAGCAGGAACTCACCCTCCTGCACGGGGCACACAAACGTATCGCACCGCACGGTCGGTTCCACGCCCAGCGCGCGGGTGATCAGGTTGCGGCTGGGGTGCCTTTGCGCTTCCAGCGGCGAGATCTCTCCCCGGCGGATCATTTCGGAAACCAGAGAATGATCGGTGGTCACCCGCCGCAGGCCGTCTTCAGTGACGTGATAGGCACGGCTGTCGCCCACATTGCCGATGACAGCCCGTCCGCTGCTGCAGTGCGCCGTGACGATGGTGGTGCCCATTCCCAGCAAGTCTTTATCCTTTACAGCAGCTTCAAATACACATGTATTAGCGGTTTTCACCGCATTGACTATGCACGCTTCCAAGGCACTGTCCGAGGCATTCTTCTGATAGCCGTTCAAAAAAGCCTGCTCGTATGCCTTGATGGCCATAGCGCTTGCCACTTCTCCGGCGTTGGCGCCGCCCATACCGTCGCAGACGGCAGCCAGCACCACGTCCGTATCCAGTTCCGTCACCAGGCAAGCATCTTCGTTGGGCGCGCCCTGGCGAACGATCCCGACATCCGTCATTGTCCAGACTTTCATTGTATGTTTTCCCTCCGTGCAAGCATTCTGCGCCGCAGCTGGCCGCACGAGGCGTCGATATCCGCGCCAAGATGTTGTCGGCGTACGGTGGTGGTAATATGATGGTCTTCCAGGATCTTTTGAAATGCCGCCAGGTCCTGCCTGGTCGACGGCTTGAGGGGACTGCCCTCCACATGATTGAGCGGGATCAGATTGACATGGCAGTTGAAGCCGCGCAGCAGCCGGGCCAGTTCAAAAGCACAGTCACGGCTGTCGTTGACGCCGGCGATCATGGCGTATTCAAAGGATATGCGGCGCCCCGTCTTTTCAAAATAGACTTTACAGGCTTCGATCAGGCTTTCTATGTCGTATTTCTTATTGACCGGCATGATTTTTGACCGGATCTCGTTATTGGGCGCGTGCAGCGAAATGGAGAGGGTCAGCTGCTTCTTCAGTTCAGCCAACTCATAGATCCTGGGCACCAGTCCGCAGGTGGACAGCGAGATATGGCGCATGCCGATGTTGACGCCCTTTTCATGGCTGACCAGATCTAGAAAGGTCATGACGTTATCATAATTGTCCAGCGGTTCGCCGGTCCCCATCAAAACGATATTGGAGATGCGGCAGCCGGAATCGATCGAGGCCCGAATGACCTGCAGCAGGATCTCGCCGGCCGTAAGATTCCGCGTGGCTCCCTTTTCAAAAGAAGCGCAGAAAACGCAGCCCATTTTACAGCCGGCCTGAGTGGAAATACAGATACTGTATCCATGCCTGTACTTCATCAGAACGGTCTCAATACTGTTGCCGTCCTGCAGGCCAAAAAGATACTTGACCGTACCATCCAGTTTTGAACACTGTTTTGTCAAAATTTCAATCTTTTCGATATAAAAGTGCTCGGCCAGTTTGGCGCGCAGCGCCTTGGACACATTGGTCATCTCGTCAAAAGACGTCACGCCCTGACTGAGCCATTTAAAAATCTGCTCCGCCTTATAGCGCGGCTCGCCCATCCCGGCCAGCTCGGCTTCCAGCGCCTCCAGACGCAGAGAGTTTATCGGGATCAATTCCGGCATCTGTGTGCGCTCCTTTCAATTTTGGAAATAAAAAAACCATCGGTGCCGTCCCGTTGGGGATACAGCGTAACGGATCCGGGCCGCTCGATACCGCGCAGAAGGAAGCTGCACAGCTTATAGTCCGGATGGCTGCGCAGAAATGCTTCCAGCACCTGCTCGTTTTCCTCAGGCAGAACGGTACAGGTCGTATAGATCATGCTGCCGCCGGGTTTCAGATAAGCGGCAGCGTTTTCGAGGATACGCGCCTGGATCTGCGGTAGCTCCCGCAAAGAAGCTTCATCTTTATACCGGATATCCGGCTTCTTGCGTATAATGCCCAGCCCGGAACAGGGCACGTCACAGATGATCTTGTCGAAATATCCGGCATATTCGTCATTGTAAAGGCATGCATCTTTACAGCTTTCACGCAGAATGGTCACGCCGTACCGCTGGGCGTTCTCCCGAAGCAAAGCGGCTTTGTGGGGGTAGAGATCGTTGGAAATCAGCTCTCCCCGATCCTCCATCCACTGGGCGGCAAGCAGGCTTTTGCCGCCCGGCGCGGCGCAGATATCCAGAACACGGTCGCCCGGCGCCGGTGCCAATGCCTGCACGGCCATCTGTGAGGCCGCATCCTGCACATAAAAATGCCCCTGTTCAAAGAGATCGCTTTTCAGGGCTGCAGCCAGATCATCCATATAAAAGGCATTTTCCAGCCCCTCCACCGGCTGGGGCATCCGGTCGGTCATGGTATGTATTGCCGCACAGAAGGCTTCAGCTGTCGTTTTCAAGGTATTGACGCGCACGACCGGACGAACCGGCGCATTGTCGGCCAGCAGGAACTGCCGGCACTCGTCTTCGCCCAGAATACCCATGAGCCGCCGCACGAGCCATTCGGGATGGCTGGTCTCAATGGCCAGACGGCCCGCGGCAGTCTTGGCCTCCACAGCGGGCAGCGACTGTTTCTGACGCACAATGGTGCGCAGAACGCCGTTGGCAAATCCGGCTGCCCGCTTGTTGCCCGTGCGCTTGATCAGCTCCACAGATTGATTGACGGCTGCGCTGTCGGGCACCCGATCCAGATAAAGGATCTGATAGACAGCCATGCGCATGGCCTCCAGAACGACGGGCGAGATCTTTTTCAGCGGAATACTGCTGAAGCAGCCGATGTAATAATCAATACGGCTGCGGTTCTGCAGCACGCCGTAGGTGATATTTGTCGCCAGCGCAGCCTGTGGGCCGGATAAAGGCTCCAGTTTCTTCTTCAGATACAGATCGGGCCACGCGCCCGTTTTCTCAAACTCCAAAAGCGCCTGCAGCGCGATCTCTCTTTCGTTGGCCATATCAATCGTTTCTTCTGCGTCCGCCGAAAAGCAGCAGCAGGCGCAGGAACTGCGCCAGTGCCACCAAAAGCGCGGCAACATATGTCAAAGCCGCCGCCGAAAGCGTCTTCTGTGCGCCGGGCAGCTCATCTTCTGTCAGGATCCGTGTCGCAGCAATGGCGTCAATGGCACGGTTGGACGCGTTGAACTCCACCGGCAGGGTGACCAGCTGAAAAACAACGGCAAAGAAAAAGAACAGCAGGCCGATCTTGATCAGTGCCGCCGCATTGAAGATCAGTCCGGCAAAAATCAACGGCATGGAAAGCGACGAGCCGAACTGGGTGACCGGAACGATGGCCGAGCGCACACGAATGGGAAAATATCCGTAAGCATACTGCACCGCATGGCCGGCCTCATGGGCGGCTACACCGACGGCGGCGATACTGTCGGCATCATAAACACTTTCGGAAAGGCGGATCACATTGGTCCGCGGATCGTAATGATCGGTCAGCTTGCCCGATACGCGCTCAATGCGCACATCGGAAACGCCGTTGATCTGCAGCACTGCCCTGGCCGCATCGGCGCCGGTGATGCCGCGGCGTGTGCGGACGCCGGAATACCGGCTGAAGGCCGAGTTGACTTTCGCCTGCGCGATCATCGAAAACAGGATGGCCGGCACAACGAGAAGCAAATAATATCGATCAATTCCATAAAACATCATAATTTCCTCCGCTCTCGCATCCGGCCGCGGCACAGCGCGGCCGTTATTTGAATTTCTCCTGCAGCAGTGCCGGACGGCCGCGGAAGCAGGCATCTGCCGCCATCCGCTTTTTACCGCTCAGCTGTACCTCCCGAATGCACACCGTCCCGCCTTCGGCCTGCACCAGCAATCCGCGCTTGCCGTACTCCAGGATCTCTCCCGGTGCTTTCGCGCAGCTGCCGTCGTGCCACACGGCCGAAAAAAGCTTGATTTTTTCTTCCCCCAAAAAAGCAAAGGCGCCCGGCACCGGATCATAACCGCGGATCTTGCGGGATACGACCTCTGCCGGCTGGGCAAAAGATACGAAGGCATCGCTGTTCTGGATCATGTGCGCATAGCATACCTGGCTCTCATCCTGCGGAACAGCCACCGCGGTACCGGCTTCGATTTGATCCAGCGCCTCCAGCAGCAGTTCGCCGCCCAGATCGGCCAGCCGGTCGTGCAGCCGGCCGTAGGTTTCATCCTCCGCCAGCGGCACTGCCCGCGACAGCAGCATGTCGCCGGTATCCATGCCGCGCGCCATCTGCATGATGGTGACTCCGCTCTCGCGCTCCCCCTCCAGGATCACCGCGTTGATGGGGCTGGCGCCGCGGTATTTGGGCAGCAGCGACGCATGCACATTGATGCAGCCGTATCTGGGCATTTCCAGAATAGCTTTGGGCAGAAAAAGCCCGTAAGCCGCCACCACGATGATATCCGGCGCAAAGGCGCGCAGCGTCTCCTGCACTTCGGCATCCCGCAGGCTCTCAGGCTGACAGACCGGTATGCCGGCCGCCAGTGCCGTTTCCTTGACCGGCGGCATCGTCATCTTCATGCCGCGGTTTTTTGGTGTATCCTTCCGCGTATAGACGGCGGCCACCCGATGCCGGCTGGACAGCAGCCTGCGCAGCGACCGGTCGGCAAAGTCGGGGGTTCCCATAAATACAACGTTCATAGATCATTCTTCCTCGCTGTCACCGTAATATGTTTCGGGATCGATATATTCCGTCACCTTTTCGGTGAACAGATGGCCGCTGAGATGATCGATCTCATGGCAGAAGGCCCGTGCCGTAAAGCCGTCGGCCGTATAAGTAAAGAAGTTGCCGTTCCGGTCCTGTGCCTTGACCTGCACATGGTCGGGCCGCTGCACGATGCCGAAGCGGCCGGGAACGCTCAGGCAGCCCTCGGGGCCTTCCTGGATCCCGGATGTTTCTTCAATCACCGGGTTGATGATCTCCAGATAGCTGCCGTCATCGACCATGACCAGCGCGCAGGCGCGCAGGATGCCCACCTGGGGCGCAGCCAGGCCCGCGCCGTCGGCCCGGGCCAGTGTCTCGTGCATATCATCCAGCAGGATATGCAGTTTTTCATTGAATTCCGTGACCGGACGGCATTTTTTAGCCAGGATAGCGTCGCCCTCCTGAACGATATTGCGAATAGCCATATTGATCTCCTCCTGATCGTTACTGATTATATATCACACGCCGGACCCGATGATGAACAAATTAAAAACTATTTGCGTTGATATCGGCCGCGACAGACACCCCGCGGGATTCCGGGCGGTCGGCAAACCAATTGAGCATATCCGCCATCATCGATCGGCTCATTTTGCTGTCTTTTCCCTTAAACGTGACGATAAACCGGTATTTATTGCTGAGTTTGGCAATGGCCGCCGGCACCGGACCAAGCACAGGCGCTTCTATGGCGGCGTATTTGCCGCGAAAAGCCGCTTTCAAGCCCCCGGCCAATACGTTTGCCGCATTTTCAGCGCGCATTTCATCTTCTGCGGAAATAAAAAACGTGAAAATATCGTAAAACGGCGGCGCCTTGACCAGTTTTCTGATATCGATCTCGTATTGATAAAACGCCGTGTAATCCTGGCGCGCCGCGGCTTCAATAATGGGATGATTGGGGGAAAAGCTCTGGATCACAGCCCGTCCCGGCTTCTCACGGCGGCCGGCGCGGCCGACGACCTGGGAAATCAGGGAAAAACAATGCTCTCCCGCCAGATAACTGCCGCTGTTGAGCGCCTGGTCGGCGTCCAGGACCCCCACCAGCGTGACATTGGGGAAATCCAACCCTTTGGCCACCATCTGGGTACCCAAAAGAATATCCGCCTCTCCCCGGCCAAAGGCGTCCAGGATCTCCTCGTGGGACCTCCGTCCGGTCGTGGTATCGGCGTCCATCCGCAGCACCCGGGCCTGCGGAAACAGCCCGGAGATCTCATCTTCGATCTTCTGGGTGCCGGCGCCCACCAGCTTGATGTGGTGGCTGCCGCATTCCGGGCAGCTTTCGATCCACGGGATCGAGTATCCGCAATGATGACACATCAGGCGGCCGTTGGCGGAATGGTAGGTCAAGGCCGCGCTGCAGTTGCGGCATTGCGGGATAAACCCGCATTCGGCGCACATGGCCATCTTCGCGTTGCCCCTGCGGTTGATAAATAAAATACTCTGTTCTTTCCGCCGCAGGTTCTCTTCCAGCTCCTCCCGCAGAACGCTTCCCATAGACAGGCTGCTGCCCTGCCGCAGGTCTTCTTTGAGATCGGCAATGATGGTCTGCGGCAGCGGCGCCGCGTTGAACCGGTGTTCCAGCGTAAAGCCGGCATACCGCCCCGTTTTGACCGAATAGGCGCTTTCCACCGAAGGCGTCGCAGAGCCAAGCAGCAGCAGGCAGCCGGCACGGGCGCAGCGGTATTTTGCCACTTCCACAGCGTTATAGCGCGGCGCGGCATCCGAGCGGTAGGTGGTCTCATGCTCTTCGTCGATCACGATCAGCCCAAGATCGACACAGGGGGCAAATACGGCGCTTCGGGTGCCGACGACCACTTTGGCCAGGCCCGTGCGGACCCGCATATACTCTTCATACCGCCTGGCCTCCGGAAGATTGCTGTGCAGAACGGCTACCTGGCTGCCGAACTGCCGCCGGAAGCCGCGCAGCATCTGCGGCGTTAAGGCGATCTCGGGCACGAGCACCAGCGCCGACTTCCCTGCTTCTATGGTGCGCCGGATCAGCTCGATGTAAACGGCCGTCTTTCCGCTGCCCGTAACGCCCTGCAGCAGCGCACAGGCGGCTTTTTCCTGCTCCTGCAGCGCGCAAAGTCCGTCAAAAACCGCCTGCTGCTCTTCCGACAGCACGAAAGGCGCCCCGGCGGCATCCGCCGTTTCCTCAACGGCCAGATATGCCGGCACCTCGGTCTGCCGCACCAGCCCCTTGCGGGCCAGGTCGCGGATAACGGCCGGCTGAACACCGGTCTGATAGCAGATCTCCTTTTCCGGAAGCTCTCCTTTTTCCCGCAGCAGCGTCAACACGGCCAGGCGCTTCTCCCGCGCTGCCCCACGCCCCAGCATCCGGTCGTCCGGTGTCTGGCTGCTGAGAGAAATGTTGATGACGGTCCTCTGATATGACTTTCCAGAAAAGGCACGCTCAACTGTCAGAAATCCTTCCTTCAGCAGCGCCCGGATCTCCGGCATCAGCTTTTCCAGTCCGGTGGCCCGCTGCAGTTCCCGCAGGCTCATGGCCTTGCCCTGCTCCTTCAGCGCGGCGCAGACCGCAGCCTTTTTTCTGCCCGCAGGCGTACTGTCGGCTTTCTCCGGCGCCAGCGCATACCGTTCGGCCACCCTCTGCCACAATCCGGGCGGCAGCATTGCATTGGCACATTCAAAAAAAGAACAGAAATACCGGCTGCGCATCCAAAGGGCCAGAGAGATCTCCTCCTTGCTCAGGCAGATGCCGTCACGGTATAAATACAGGATCTCCTTGCATCCGGGCGCTTCTTCCGCGGTCTCCTGCAGAGCAAGAACAAAGCCTTCCGTCGGCTTATTGGCCTGACCGAAAGGCACCAGAACACGCGCGCCCACCTGCAGGTCGGAAAACGCCGGCCCGGCCAGGTAATCAAAGGGCTTATCGAAAGAAAAGACGGCCGAAGCAACCGCTACTTTTGCGATCTTATTTTCCAATCTGCGGCCCTCCTTTTCCCCCGCCTTGCGCAGCATCTTTTCGCATAAAATGGGAAAGGGGCAGATGCAAATCTGCCCTTTTCACTGTATTACTCGGTTTCCTGCTCTTCGTTTTCCTCTTCGGGATACGCTTCTTCGTCGCCGTAGGGCGAAATGAATTCCTTGTGTGCCTCAAAAACCGGTTCTTCCTCCTCCGGTGCTTCCACCGGCACGATGCGGTCGTTGATGATATCGTCCAGCGCCAGGGAAACCGGCTTCTCATTCAGATGCACGTCCGGATTGGCCTCGGCCTCATCAGCAATATCTCTGGCACGCTTGGCCGCCACATTGACCAGCGCGTATCTGTTGGGGACCTTCTTGAGAAGATCGTTCATCGAAGGATAAAGCATCATAATTATCGTTCTCCTTTTATCTGTCTGCAGATCAAATCAAATTTTGCTGTAGTTCACACCAGCTGGAAATCCACCAGTTCGCTCCGGCATCTGGATGCGCGGAGAATGGCGGCCAGATCCTGCACGGCTTCTTCCAGCCTATCGTTGACCACGATATAATCGTAATCTTCCATGCGGGCACACTCGCCTCTGGCCTTTTCCAGACGCATGGACACGACCTCAGGCGCCTCGGTGCCGCGGCCGCGCAGCCGGTTTTCCAGCACTTCAAAGGAGGGCGGCGCGATGAAGATCAGATGCGCGTCGGGGCGCTTGGCCTTGACGATCAGCGCGCCCTGGACCTCGATCTCCAGAATAACGTCCATGCCCTGTTCCAGCATGGCGTTTACAGGGCCTTCCGGTGTGCCGTAATAATTGCCGACATATTCGGCATGCTCCAGCAATTCGCCGGCAGCGATCATTTCCTGAAATCTTTCTCTGGTGACAAAATAATAATTCACGCCGTCTGTCTCTCCGGGACGGGGCGCGCGGGTCGTTGCCGAAATGGAATAAAAAACGCGGTCAATGGCCTTCTGCAGGCTGCCCAGCACGGTGCCTTTGCCCGCGCCCGAGGGGCCGGTCACAATGAACAGGCTTCCCTTTTTGTTATGCATCATCCTCATCCTCACTGTCTTCGTCTTCATCACTGATCCGGTTGGCCACCGTTTCCGGCTGCAGCGGCGAAAGGATCACGTGCTCGGAATCTATGATCAGCACCGCGCGGCTGCGCCGGCCGTAGGTCGCGTCGATCAGCATATCTTTCTCCTTGGCCTTCTGCACGACGCGCTTGATGGGCGCCGACTCCGGGCTGACGATGGCGACGATGCGGTTGGCCGCGACCATATTGCCAAAACCGATATTGATAAGTTTCAAGCGGACGCCTTCTTTCTCTTATTCAAGATTCTGGATCTGCTCGCGGATCTTTTCGATCTCCGCCTTCAGTTCAACGACGGTTTTTGCAATGGCATAATCGTTGGCCTTGGAGCCGATGGTATTGGATTCCCGGTTGAGCTCCTGGACCAGAAAATCCAGCTTGCGGCCAACGGCCGCTTTGCCGTTGACCATGCTGTCCAGCTGCTTGAGATGGCTGCGCAGACGGACGATCTCTTCGGTCACGGAGACCTTATCGGCAAAAAGCGCCGCCTCGGAGAGAATACGCTGCTGGGCGATCTCGCTGTCTTCCAGCAGTTCCTGCATGCGAAGGGCGATCTTCTGCCGGTATTCCTCCACGCTGTCGGGCGACCGCTGCTCGATAAAATCAACGTATTCGCCGATCAAGCGGGCACGGTCCAGGATATCGGCACACAAACGGCTGCCCTCTGCCGTGCGCATGGCGTCGTATTCCTCCACGGCTTTTGTCAGCGTCTGCTGCACCTGTGCCGAAATGACCTCGGCATCTGCCTCTTCCTTGTCTGCCGTGATGGCGTCGGGCAAGCGGATGATGTCGGCCAGGCTCAGGCCCTCCATCGGCAGGCCGAACTGCCGGGAAATGGCACCGGCCGCTTCCAGATACCCCTGCACCACCGGCATATTGGGCGAAATGCGGACGTCGCTGCCCTCTTTTTCCTTGATGGACACATAGATATCCACCTTGCCCCGGACCAGGGAGGCCTGCAGGGTCTTTTTGACCATGTCTTCCAGATAGGCATACAATCTGGGAATTTTGATATTCAAGTCCAGATATCTGTGATTGACCGATTTGATCTCTACCTGGATCTCCCGGTCATCATTTTCAAATTTGGCTCTGCCGTAGCCGGTCATACTTTTCAGCAAAAGGAACACCCCATATCTGTAAATCTATCTTCCATCTCTGTATCGGTAAGCAATTATTGATTATTATAGCACAAGAGCGGCCTGCCGTAAAGTTTTTTCCTCAGTGGATGCGGTCTGTAATGTGTAGGATTACAATAGATGTTGGACAGTTGAATAAAAAAAGATGAAGGATAAG
>CAMEZQ010000040.1 GCA_945947915.1 uncultured Clostridia bacterium
TGCTTTTCCAAGGGTATGGAGGCCGCGACCCGAAGCCCCGCTGACGCGGAACGGCTCCGGGTCGCTCACGCAGTTCGTCTGCACCCGGAAGCTATGAAAGGCCTGTTTTTTGTCTGGCTGCATCGCCATAAGGCTGGGAACTTCGCTGAAGCTGTGTTGCGCTTTCAGCTTGGCTCGTGCGTTTTGGCAGGCGCCGCAAAATGGCGCCGCGCCGGAGCCTCCCTTGTGCAAAGGGAGGTGGGGTCGAAGACCCCGGAGGGATCGTGGGGAGTTTTGCTGCGTTCGATGCCTATGGACGATGCACGATCACTTCCGGCGGCCCTTTGGCCTGCCCTTACACCACCTGGAAGATATAGAATTTGAGATAATCCGTCTCGGGCACGCCCCAGAGGATGGGATGGTCGGGGGCCTGCTGGCGTGCTTCGATCTGGCGCAGCTCGACGCCGGCGTCGTCGGCGGCCGACCGGAGCATCTGCCGGAAGAGGGGATCGGTCATGAAATGGGAGCAGGAGCAGGTGGCCAGATAACCGCCTCGGGGCAGCAGGCGCATGGCCTTGAGGTTGATCTCCTTATAGCCCCGGGCGGCGTTTTTGACGGTGGCGCTGCTCTTGGTAAAGGCCGGCGGGTCGAGGATGATATAGTCGTAGGGTGGCTGTCCGCCGTTGGCCAGATCGGTCAGCAGGTCGAAGACGTCGGCCCGCAGGAAATCCACGTTGGAAAGGCCGTTGCGGGCGGCGTTGCGGCGGGTCATGGCGATGGCCTCCTCCGAAACGTCCACGGCCGTCACCCGGCTGGCCCCGGCGGCGGCGCAGTTGAGGGCGAAGGCCCCGGTATGGGTGAAGCAGTCCAGCACCGTGCGGCCCTTGGCGATGGCGGCGGCCGCCCGGCGGTTGTATTTCTGGTCGAGGAAAAAGCCGGTCTTCTGGCCGTTTACATAATCCACCATATACCGGATGCCGTTTTCGCAGATCTCCACCTGCCCGCGCTCGTCGGTGCGCAGACCCTCCCCGGCATAAAAGCCCTTGTACTGGGGCATGCCCTCCTTCTCCCGCAGGGCGGCGTCGTTGCGCTCGTAGAGGACGTCGATCTGCTCTCCCATGGCCCGCAGCTCCCGGACGATGAGGGAAAAGATCAGGTCTTTGCGCCGGTCGATGCCCAGGCTGAGGCATTGGGCCACCAGCACGGGGCCGAAGCGGTCGACGGTCAGGCCGGGAAAGTGGTCGGCTTCGCCGAAGATCAGCCGGCAGCATTGGAAATCGTCGCCCGGCATGACGGTGCGGCGGTATTCCAGCGCATAGCGCACCCGGCGGGCCCAGAAGGCCTCGTCAAAGCGGTCGTTGGCGTTTCTCGACAGCAGGCGGATGCGGATGAGGGAATGGTCGTTATAAAGGCCGGTGCCCAGGTAGCGGCCTTTGCCGCTGCACACGTCCACCAGGCCGCCGTTTTCACAGGGGCCGTCCACCGACAGGATCTCCTCGCCGAAGACCCAGGGATGGCCGTCCCGGAGGGAACGGGCCGCCTTGTCGGTGACGGTGGCCAGAGGGTAATTTCTTTCTGTTTTCATTGCAGGCGCTCCTTCGCGGTATCAGAATACATGGGGATCAGATGGTTTATTATACACCCGGAAGGCAGGGCTTGTCATGGAAATTTTTGGGGTCAGTCGTTGTGGCTGCAGTTGGCGGCGTCGATGGCCAGCACCACCATGAGGCAGTACAGGGCGTTCTGCCCGTCGGCGATGTCCAGAACATAGGTGTCGGTCCAGTTGAGCAGCTGCTTGGAGGCCTGCATGACAACGCTGCCGCGGCCGTCCCGCACGGTATAGTCCCAGCCCATCAGGCTGCCGTCCACCGTCCAGTCCCGGCAGTCGAGGACATATTTCGGAAAAAAGAGGGTGAATTTCTTTTTGATGCAGCCCACATACCGGTCTCCTTCGTAAAGGGCGAAGCGGGGCAGCAGGGTGAGGATCTCCTCGCGCACGGTGCCCAGGTGACGCTCGTCGGGGCCGTAGATCTCCAGACGGTGGCCCCAGGACAGCCGGCCGCGGACGGTATAGGCCACGCTGCCGTCGTCGTACCAGATGTCGTAGCTGTCGAACCAGGAAAACAAACGCTGTTTGAAAAGAAGGCGCATCGGTGTCACTCCTTGATCTGTTCTGCATGAGTCCCCGGCGGCCGCGGGGGCGGCCGGGTCTGCATATTAGACGCGGCAGAAGGCGGTCTGTTCCGGGATGCCGGGGCGGCCGGAGGAAAAAATTCACAAATCGGCTACAAAAATTAAGTTGACAGGGCAACTTGCGCGGATTATACTTTTTCATAGTTGACAACGCAACATAAAGGAGGAGCATTTTGCAAAGAAACGATTTAAAACCCATCATGGACGCCCTGCGGCGGGTCAATCACGCCATCCACCGCCAGTTCCACTGCATCGCCAGCGGCAGCGGCCTCAAGGGCCATCAGGTGCGGTATATCGAGCTGCTCAGCCGGGAAGGCCCCATGTCGGCCAAGGCCATCAGCGAGGCGCTGCACATCGACAAGGGACACACATCCCGGGTCTTGTCCGAGCTGACCGGCCTGCGTCTGGTCTGCCGCACCGGCTGCGGCCGCGGCGCGCTGGTCTCTCTGACGCCCGAGGGGCAGGCCCTGTCCTGCGCCCTGACCGAGAATATCGACCGTATTGCCGGACTGGCCGCCGCCGAGATCAGCGACGCCGAGCTGGAGACCTTTCTGGGGGTCATGCAGAAGATCGAAGGCGTGTTTGAAAGCCAGACGGGCGCCGAACAGCGCCTGCCGTGACCGGCAAAAGAGAATTGAACCTGAAAGAGAATTGGATGGAAGAACGCGCAGCAGCAAGCGCGTGCATAACCCGAAGAGGAGGGATCTTTTGAAGACACTTGCCAAATACTTAAAGCCGCAGCTGCCGGCCGTGGTGCTGGGCATCCTGCTCATCGTCGCTCAGGCCTGGTGCGACCTCAAGCTGCCCGACTATACCTCCACCATCGTCGACACCGGCATTGCGGCCTCCGGCATTGAGGAGCGCTGTCCGGTGATGCTGCCGGCGGCGGAATACGACCGGCTGGCCGGCATCTCGCCGGAAGCGGCGGCGGCCTACCGGATCTTTGACGAAAGCTGCCCCGATCACGAAGCGCTGGCCCGGCAGTTCCCCGAAAGCGGAAACGCCTACTGGCTGGCCGGCGGGGTCACCCAGGCGCTGGAAGAGGCCTTTGAGCCGCTGGCGGCCCAGGCCGGCGGCAGCGAGCGCTACGGCTCGGCGCGGACGGCCTATATCGCCCGCTGCTACGAACAGCTTGGGGTGGATATCCAGGGCAATCAGATGCGCTATATCATTGGCCGCGGCTTGCGGATGCTGGGTATCGTGCTGCTCAGCGTCGGCGCCTCCATTCTCATCAGCTATCTCAGCGCCAATGTGGGTGCGCGGCTGTCCCGGGATATGCGGCGGGATGTCTATGCCAAGGTGCTGTCCTTCTCCCCCTCGGAGTTCGACAAGTTCTCCACGGCGTCGCTCATCACCCGTTCCACCAACGATATCCAGCAGGTGCAGATGATCGTCATCATGGGCATGCGCATGGTGGCCTATGCCCCCATCATGGCTGTGGGCGGCGTCATCAAAGTCATCCGCACCAACGTTTCCATGACCTGGATCATCGCCCTGGCCGTGGCCGTGATCGCCGTGGTGCTGGCGCTGCTGCTCAGGATCGCCATGCCCCGGTTCAATCTGCGGCAGAAGCTGGTCGACCGGCTCAATCTGGTCAGCCGTGAGGTGCTCACCGGCCTGCCCGTCATCCGCGCCTTCGGCACCGAACAGCGGGAGATCGGCCGGTTCGGCAAGGCCAATACCGACCTGATGCAGACGGCCCTCTTCGTCAACCGGGCCATGGGTATGATGACCCCCGTGATGAATCTGGTGATGAACGGCACCACGCTGATGATCGTCTGGTTCGGAGCCGCCCAGATCCTGCGCGGCTCCATTCAGGTGGGGACCATGATGGCCTTTATCACCTATGCCACGCAGATCATTTCGGCCTTCCTGATGCTGGGCATGATGTCCATTTCCCTGCCCCGGGCCATGGTCAGCGTCCGCCGCATCAACGAGGTTCTGCATACCGAAAGCGCGGTGCGGGACCCCGCGCAGCCCGAGATGCCCGACCCGGCCAAGTCCGGCACCGTGGAATTCGACCATGTGGATTTCGCCTATCCCGGCGCCGAGGAGAAGGTGCTGCACGACATCACCTTCACGGCCCTGCCCGGCCAGACGACGGCGCTGATCGGCGCCACCGGCTGCGGCAAATCGACCATCGTCAACCTGATCCCCCGGTTCTTTGACGTCACCGGCGGCAGCATCCGGGTATCCGGTGTCGACGTGCGCCGCATGGAGCAGAAGACGCTGCGCGCCATGATCGGCCTGGTCCCCCAGAAATCGGTGCTGTTCAGCGGCACCATCGGCTCCAATATCGCCTTTTCCGACGAGGAGATGGATCAGGGCCGCGTGGAAGCGGCCGCCGATATCGCCCAGGCCCGGGAATTCATCGACACGCGCCCGGAGGGATACGACGCTGTCATCTCCCAGGGCGGCGCCAACGTGTCGGGCGGCCAGAAGCAGCGCCTGTGCATCGCCCGCGCCCTGGCCAAGCAGGCGCCCATCTATATTTTCGACGACAGCTTTTCGGCCCTGGACTACAAGACCGACCGGAAGCTGCGGCAGGCGCTGGCCGAACAGACCGGACAGAGCGCCGTGCTGATCGTGGCCCAGCGCATCAGCACCGTGATGAACGCGGATAAGATCATCGTCCTCGAAGATGGCCGCATCGTCGGCATGGGCACCCACAAATCGCTGATGGAGAGCTGCGAGACCTACCGCGAGATCGCCCTTTCCCAGCTTTCAAAGGAGGAACTTGCCAATGGCTGAGCAGAGAAAACGTCCCCGCGTTTCCCACGCCGGCCCGCGGTATCCGGGCATGCGGCCAGGCGGCCGCCGGGGTCCGGGCGGCGGTGGACCCGGCCGGCCGGTGGAGAAACCCAAGAATTTTAAAAAGGCCTTCGGCCGTCTGGTGCGGTATATTACGGCCTACCGCTTCCAGCTCCTGGTGGTGGTGTGCCTGACGGTGGGCAGCACGGTCTTTTCGGTCCAGGGTCCCAAGGTGCTGGGCGAAGCCACCACCGAGATCTACAACGGCGTGCTGCGCATGGCCGCCGGCACCGGCAGCATCGATTTCGACGCGCTTCTGTCGGTGCTGCGGGTATTGGGGCTGCTCTATCTCATCAGCGCGCTCTTTTCCTTCGGCCAGAGTTTTATTATGAACGGCATCACCCAGCGCATCGGCTATAACCTGCGCCGGGACGTCAACGCCAAGCTCCACCGCCTGCCCATGCGCTTTTACGACGCCCGCACCCACGGCGAGATCCTCAGCTATATCACCAACGATATCGACACGGTGGTGCAGGGGGTCTCCCAGAGCGTCACCCAGATCATCAGCTCGGCGGCCACGGTCGTCGGCGTGCTGTATATGATGCTGCGCCTCAACATTGCCATGACGGCCGCCGTGCTGCTGGTGCTGCCCTTTTCCAGTATTCTGGTCATCCAGGTGATGAAGCGCACCCAGCCGCTGTTCAAAAAACGGCAGAATATACTGGCCGAGGTCAACGGCATCGTGGAGGAGAGCTACGGCGGCCATACGGTGGTCAAGGCCTTCGACCACGAGCAGGCCTCCATAGCGGAGTTCGCTGTGGAAAACGACCAGCTTTACGAGATCTCCCGCAAGAGCGAATTCCTGGCCGGATTCATCCATCCCATCATGGATTTCATGGGCAATCTGACCTATGTCGTCGTGGCTGTGCTGGGGGCGTGGCTCTGCTCCCGCGGCACCATCCAGGTGGGCACCATCCAGTCCTTTATCCAGTATGCCAAGCGGTTCAGCCAGCCCATCAACCAGGTGGCCCGCATCAGCAACCAGCTCCAGTCGACCATGGCGGCGGCTGAACGCGTCTTTGATATGCTGGACCAGGACGAGGAGCCCGACCGGGAGACCTCGGCAGCCGATCCGGAAAAGCTGGAGAGCCGCGTGGAGTTCGACCACGTCCGCTTTGGCTACGATCCCCAGAAGGTGATCATCCACGATCTGAGCGCCGTGGCCGAGCCGGGCCGCAAGATCGCCATCGTCGGCCCCACCGGCGCCGGCAAGACCACCATCGTCAAGCTGCTCATGCGCTTTTACGACGTGCAGAGCGGCGCCATCCGGGTGGGCGGCACCGATATCCGCGACCTGCGCCGCAGCGACCTGCGCAGCATGTTCGGCATGGTGCTCCAGGACACGTGGCTCTTCAGCGGCACCATCCGGGAGAATATCCGCTACGGCCGGCAGGAGGCCACCGATGAGGAGGTCTATGCCGCCGCCCGCGCCGCCCGTGCCGACCACTTTATCCGCGCCCTGCCCGAGGGCTACGACACCGTCCTCAACGAGGAGGCCACCAACATCTCCCAGGGCCAGAAGCAGCTGCTGACCATCGCCCGGGCCATCCTGGCCGACCCCCGCATCCTCATTCTGGACGAGGCCACCTCCAGCGTCGATACCCGCACCGAGATCCAGATCCAGAAGGCCATGGATACCCTGATGGAGGGCCGCACCAGCTTTATCATCGCCCACCGCCTGTCCACCATCCGCGGCGCCGATCTCATTCTGGTCATGCGCGACGGCGACATCATCGAGCAGGGCGACCACGAATCCCTCATGCGGAAGAACGGCTTTTACGCCGAGCTGTATAATTCCCAGTTCGACGCCGCCAATTGATCGAAAGTTTTTCACAGCCTGTGCAGAAAAGGCCCCGCGGTCACGCGGGGCCTTTTTGGGTCAAAAGCCGGTTTTGCGGCAAAAACCCGGCTGCATGGGTCGGGCTTCATGGAAAGCACCGCGCCAGAGCCTCCCTTGTGCAAAGGGAGGTGGGGTCGAAGACCCCGGAGGGATTGTGCTTTTCTTGATTTTTCCTTCTCAACTTCGCCTGTCCGCCTTGGCAAGTGCGCGTTTTTCTGTTACTTTCGACTGCCCGAAAGTAACCAAAGGGCACCGGGGGCGCTTTAAGCCGCCCCCCGGACCCCCAGGCGAGGGTGCACCGGGGCTGTGGTGTGCTCTTCCAAAAGTATGGAGGCCGCGCCCCGAAGCCCCGCTGACGCGGAACGGCTCCGGGTCGCTCCCGCAGTTCGCCTGTGCCCGGAAGTTATGAAGGCCTGTTTTTTTGTCTGGCTGCTTTATTATAAGGCCGGGAACCTCGCTGAAGCTGTGCTGGGCTTTCAGCTTGGCTCGTGCGTTTTGGCAATCGCCGCAGAATGGCACCGCGCCAAAGCCTCCCTTGTGTAAAGGAAGGTGGGTCCGAAGGACCCGGAGGGATTGTCAGATCGTGCATAATAAAAACGCTGCATCCATCAAAAACGGCAAAACAACCCCTCAGTCTGCTCCGCAGCCAGCTCCCCTTGCACAGGGGAGCCTCTGGTGGTGTTCCGCAGGCTTGAAGAAGCCGCCGAGCCGGAGCCTCCCTTGTGCAAAGGGAGGTGGGTCCGAAGGACCCGGAGGGATTGCGCTTTCTTGCTTTTTCCCATGGGCTTTCATATAATAGACACATCCAAACCCCGAAAGGATGGTTTTCTTGCGCATTGATCATACAAGGCTGACCGACATCTGCGCCGCGCTGCTGACCCGTGCCGGCGCCTGTCCGGAGCATGCCCGCATCACGGCTGAGGCGCTGGTGGAGGCCGACCTGTGCGGCGTCGAGACCCATGGCGTCAGCCGGATGGAGGTCTATCTCCAGCGGCTGGAGGCCGGCGCGGTGCGGGGCGACGGCGTCTTTACCGTGGAAAAAGAATATGCCGGAGCGGCTCTGGCCGACGGCGGCGCAGCTCTGGGCCAGGTGACGGCCCGCAAGGCCATGGCGCTGGCCATCGAGCGGGCGCCCCAGGCCGGCTGCTATACGGTTTTCGTCAAAAATTCCGCCCACTACGGCATGGCGGCCCTCTACGCCCGCATGGCGGCCGAGCGCGGGCTGGTGGGCATCACGGCCACCAACGCACCGCCGGCGCTGGCTCCCTGGGGCAGCTACGTCCCCTATTTCGGCCCCAATCCGCTGGCCGTTGCCGTGCCCGGCCGGGCCGGCAGTCCGGCTCTCTGCCTGGATATGGCCCCCAGCGTCGTGCCCCGGGGCAGGCTGATGCTGGCCATCCAGAAGGGCCAGTCCATTCCCGAGGGCTGGGCCGTGGATAAAAACGGCGATCCCACCACCGACCCCCGTGCCGCCTGGGAGGGCACCCTGCTGCCCATCGGCGGCCACAAGGGCGCCGGCCTGACCATGGCTCTGGACGTGCTGTGCGGCATGGTGCCGGGCGCCGCCTTCGGCCCCTATATCGGCACCCTTTTCGGTGACATGGACCGCACCCAGAACGTCGGCCATGTCTTTACGGCCATCGATCCCGACCTCTTTGCCGGCCGGGCGGCCTTTGAGGAGGCGGTGGAGCAGATGCTGGCCGACATCCGCGCCCTGCCCCGCACCCCCGGCACGGAGGAGATCCTGGCCCCCGGCGAGATCGAGGACCGCCGGCGGCGGGCGGCGCTGGAAGGCGGCGTCACACTGCCCGACAGCACGGTGGAGATGCTCCGCCGCAAGGCCCGGGACTACGGAATGGAGGCTGCGCTGTGAGTCAACTGGATAAACTGCTGGAGGGGGCCTTCAAGATCGTCCTCAGCCGGGGCGACGGCGCCTTCCGCAAGATCGTCATCAACCGGAAATCCGGCCGGCAGGGGGCCTATTATCAGGCCGAGAAATACACCGACCGGTAGGTCTTTCACGAGAACATTCCGCCTGAGCAGCTGGCCGGACGGGTGGCCGAGTGGATCCCCGGCGAGTTCAAGCAGGCCGACGCCTTTTCCGAGGGGCTGTGCCGCACCCTGCGGGTGTCCAAAAAGGGCAAGGAGACCCTCAGCGAGAGCCGCACCGGCGTTCTCCGGCCGGAGGAGAGCCACAACCGGCAGAAAAACTATCTGCTGCCCGAGGGAACGGTCATTCCGCCGCTGGTCGATCTGGGCGTCTTTACCCCAGAGGGCCGGGTGGCGGCAAAAATGCAGGACAAATACCGCCAGATCAACCGGTTCGTCGAGCTGGTGGACGACGCCGTCCGACGCCACGGCCGCCGGGACATCACCATCATCGACTTCGGCTGCGGCAAGTCGTATCTGACCTTTATTCTCTATTATTACCTCACCGAGATCCGGGGGCTGGAGCCCACCGTCATCGGTCTCGACCTCAAGGCCGACGTCATTGCCCAGTGCAATCTGACGGCCTTCAAATACGGCTACACTGGCCTGCGTTTCGAACTGGGGGACATTGCCGGCTATACGCCGGAAAAGACCCCCGATATGGTCATCAGCCTCCACGCCTGCGACACGGCCACCGACCACGCCATCTACAACGCCGTCAAATGGGGCACCCGCATGATCCTGTCGGTGCCCTGCTGCCAGCATGAGCTGAACGGCCAGATGCAGTCCCGGCGGCTGGCAGCCCTGACCCGCTACGGCATCATCAGGGAGCGCACAGCTGCGTTGATGACCGACGCCATCCGGGGCTGCCTGCTGGAGAGCGTCGGCTACAAGACATCGCTGCTGGAGTTTGTCGATCTGGCCCATTCGCCTAAAAACATCCTCATCCGGGCCTATAAGGCCGATACCCCCGAGGACAAACGCCGCGCCGCTCTGCAGGAAGCCCTCGATCTCATGGAGGAATTCCACCTCTCCCCCACGCTGCACAAATTGCTTTATTGGAAAAAGATCGGGCCGCTGACAAAAGGCGAGGCGTAAAGAGCAAAGAAGTGGAAGCAGGGAAACCTGTTCTGATCCATCCCTCCGGACCTGCGGCCCACCTCCCTTCGCACAAGGGAGGCTCCGGCGCGGCGGCACTCATACGCCGCACGGCACCGTTCAAAGGCTCCCCTGTGTAAGGGGAGCTGGATGCGGAGCAGCCTGAGGGGTTGTCTGACAGTTCTTGATGGATGCAGAGCATTGATTTCACTCGATTTGACAATCCCTCCGGGCCTGCGGCCCACCTCCCTTTGCACAAGGGAGGCTCCGGTGCGGCGGCACTCATACGCCGCGCGGCACCGTTCAAAGGCTCCCCTGTGTAAGGGGAGCTGGATGCGGAGCAGCCTGAGGGGTTGTCTGACAGTTCTTGATGGATGCAGAGCATTGATTTCACTCGATTTGACAATCCCTCCGGGCCTGCGGCCCACCTCCCTTTGCACAAGGGAGGCTCCGGTGCGGCGGCACTCATACGCCGCGCGGCACCGTTCAAAGGCTCCCCTGTGTAAGGGGAGCTGGATGCGGAGCAGTCTGAGGGGTTGTCTGACAGTTCTTGATGGATGCAGAGCATTGATTTCACTTGATTTGACAATCCCTCCGGGTCCTTCGGACCCACCTCCCTTTACACAAGGGAGGCTCCGGTGCGGCGGCACTCATACGCCGCACGGCACCGTTCAAAGGCTCCCCTGTGTAAGGGGAGCTGGATGCGGAGCAGCCTGAGGGGTTGTCTGACAGTTCTTGATGGATGCAGAGCATTGATTTCACTCGATTTGACAATCCCTCCGGGCCTGCGGCCCACCTCCCTTCGCACAAGGGAGGCATGGGCGCGGTGCCTTATGTAAGAAAAAAGCCTGCCGTATGGCAGGCTTTTTTTATTCTTCTCACAGGATCTCCCGGCGGCCTTCGATGGCCATGGAGAGGGTCTTCTGGTCGGAAAATTCCAGATGGCCGCCCACCGGCATGCCGTAGGCCAGGCGTGTGATGCGCAGGCCGAAGGGGCGGAGCAGGCGGGCGATGTACATGGCAGTGGTTTCGCCCTCGGTGTCGGGATTGGTGGCCAGGATGATCTCCCGGGTCTCGTCCAGCGCGGCGCGTTCCAACAGCTCCCGGATGTGGATATCCTCGGGGCCGATACCGTTTAAGGGCGAAATGACGCCGTGAAGCACATGATAGAGCCCGTGATATTCCCGGGTGCGCTCGATGGCGATGAGATCCTTGGGGTCGGTGACGACGCAGATGGTCGATCGGTCGCGGGTCTCATCTGAGCAGATGGGGCATTTATCGCCTTCGGTGAGGTTCATGCACACCGAGCAGGTGCGGATGGCCGTCTTGGCCTCCACGATGGCCTGGGCAAAGGCTTCGGCGTCTTCCCTGGACATGGAAAGCACATAAAAGGCCAGGCGCTGGGCCGATTTGTGCCCCACGCCGGGCAGCCGCTCGAACTGCTCGATCAGCTTTTCAAGAGGCGGTGCGTAATGTTTCATGGGATCTTCAGAAAGGCAGGCCCTGCATGCCGCCGGTGATCTTCTGCATCTCGCGGGCGGTGGTCTCTTCACACTGGGTCATAGCTTCGTTGACGGCGGCCAGGATCAGATCGGTCAGCATCTCGATGTCCTCCGGGTCGACCACCTCGGGCGAGATCTCCAGCGACTTGACCACCTTGCCGCACACGGTGGCCTTGACGGCGCCGCCGCCGGCGCTGGCTACGAATTCGCGGGTCTCCAGTTCGGCCTGCAGCCTGGCCATTTCATCCTGCATTTTCTGCGCCTGCTTCATCAGGGCGTTCATGTTGAATCCTCCGGGCATTTTTCCGGGTTTCATATGGATACACTCTCCTTTGTATTGTAAAAAATCATTCCGGATCGGTGAAAGGGATTTATTTGACGCGCACCGGCACGCCCAGCGTCCGGGCACGGCTGCTCAGCTGCTCCAACGGGTCCTCCGCCTGCCGGGGCTGCTGCTTGCCGACCTTGGCAAAGGCATAGCCTGCCGACCGGCCGGCTTCGTCGATGAGGGCCAGGACCTCCGGCTTATCCATAAAGATCAGGCTCTCCTCAGGCACTTCGATATAGATGCCGCCGTCGGCTTCCCGGGTCTGGGCCAGGCCGAGATAGGCTTTGATGGCCGAGTTGACCTTGCCGTCCAAAGCCCGGCGCAGGGTGTCGAAGCCGGCGGCCGGAGCCGCGGGCGCGTCGTACTGTACGCGCTTGGGGGCCGGAGCCTGTGCCGGAGCCGGGGGTGCGGGGGTGTCGAATGCCGGCATGGCATCCGGGGGCGGCACATCATCCCAGGGGGGCGGGCCGTCGTCGTCGGACGCCGGGGGGACAGATGCCTGTGTCGGGGCAGCCGGGGACTGCGCGGGCGCGGCTGCCTGCCGCGGCTCATCCTGCGGCGGTACCGCCGGCTGAGGTACGTTCCAGTCGGGCAGAGACATCCTGATGAGGCACATCTCGCCGTCCAGCCGCTTGGCGGCCGTGCGGGTGGTGCGTCCCAGAAAATAGTGGATGGCTTCGATGCAGTTTTCCAGCCGCGCGGCGGTGCAGCGGCCGGCCAGGCCGGGCACCTGCCTGCGCCACCGGGAGAGGAGATAATCGGTCTGGCCGGTGGCTTTATAGAGATAAATATCCCGCAAAAGCGATAACAGATCGTCAAAAATCGTGATCAGATCACGTCCTGACATATAACAATCGGTAAACGCGGCCACAGCGCCGGCGGCATCGCACCGCAGCACGGCGTCGAAGATGGCCATGATCTCCCGTTCGGTGGCCAGGCCCAGCGCTTCGGTCACCACGTTGGCCGTCACATGAAAGGCGGCGCCCCGGGCGCGGTCGAGCAGCGAGATACTGTCGCGCATGGAGCCGTCGCCCATGGCGGCCAGAATATCGGCGGCGTCGTGATCCAGCAGAAAACCGTCCTTTTGGGCGATGTCCTCCAGCGCGGCGGCCATGATCTCGGCCGGGATGCGGCGGAAATCATAGCGCTGGCAGCGGCTCTGGATGGTGGGCAGCACCTTCTGGGGGTCGGTGGTGGCCAGAATGAAGACGGCGTGGGCCGGCGGCTCCTCAAGGATCTTGAGCAGGGCGTTGGAAGCGCCCTGCGACAGCATATGGACCTCGTCGATGATATAGACACGGTATTTCAGCTCGGTGGGCGCGTAGACAGCCTCCTGCCGCAACTCGCGGATATTGTCGACGCCGTTGTTGGAAGCGGCGTCGATCTCGGTGATGTCCAGCGCCGAGCCGTCCAGGGCGGCGCGGCAGGCGGCGCAGCGGTTGCAGGGCTCGCCGTTCTGGGGATCAAGGCAGCAGATGGCCCGGGCAAAGATGCGGGCGCAGGTGGTCTTGCCGGTGCCGCGGGTGCCGGTGAAGAGATAAGCGTGAGAGATCTGTCCCGACGCGATCTGGCTCGACAGGGCTGATGTGATGCTGTTCTGCCCCACCACCTGCCCAAAGGTGGCCGGACGGTATTTTCGATAAAGTGCCAGATGGCTGGCCATGATGGATCACCCCCGGAAAGTACAGGTAAGAAGTTATCGTGCAGAAAGAAACGAAATGAATGATGAATAATGAATGATGAATGATTGCGGTGCCCCTGCGGGACGGATCTGTTAAAAAGTGACGCTGAAAAGGAGAAACCAGAAATCCACAATCCCTCCGGGTCCTACGGACCCACCTCCCTTTACACAAGGGAGGCATTGGCGCGGTGCCATTCTGCGGCGACTGCCAAAACGCACGAGCCAAGCTGAAAGCGCAGCACAGCTTCAGCGAAGTTCCCGGCCCGATGGAAAAGCAGACGGGCAAAAGAACAGGCTCTTCATGACTTCCGGGCGCGGCTGGACTTCGCAAGTGCCGCATCACCGGGGACGGAGGGGAAAAGGTCACACCCTCGCCTGGGGGACCGGGGGGCGGCTTAAAGCGCCCCCGGTGCGCTTTGGTTACTTTCGCGCAGTCGAAAGTAACAGAAAACGCGCACTTGCCAAAGCGTATAAGTGAAATTGAAAAGAAAAAATAAACAACACCAAAAAGGATCACAAAAAAGTGATCCTTTTTGCCGTACATTACGCATCGAAAGCCATAGACATCCTGTTTCGGCAAAAGCGGACTCAAAACCGGTTGGCTGCGGCACACAGCCGACGCCGCTTAATGCTGCTCGGTTCCCCGCCTGACATGGTTCACAGCAGGCTGTTGCGCAGGACCGATCTCTCACAACCCGATTCCACGGACAGACAATGTCGACAAGCTCCCTCAGCGCACATTCACCCCTGCTATAGCGGATTTCAGGCGACAGGGAGCCGCTGCCTCCCCGGTTAGTACGGCAAAAAGGATCACTTTTATTTGCTTATATCCCATAGTATGCGATAAGCTTGGATGTTTATTATACTATATCCCGGGAAAAATGGCAATCAAAATCTGATTTATTTACAGCGAATTAAAAAATCCGCCAGGGCAGCGCGCAGCGGGGCGTGGACCTCGCCGATGCCGCCCATGGGCAGGCCGTCCACCGAAAGAACAGGCTGCCCCAGCACGCCGTCGACGCCGCCGGCCCGGACGCAGGCGGCCAGCAGCGCCGCTTCTTCCTCGGCCGTCGTCATCAGATCCCGTCCGCAGAGGGCGCTGCAGAGGGCGCTCAGCCCCCAGCCGCCCCAGTTGGAGATGCCGCAGGTGATGGGCACCGTGCTGGGCAGGCGGGCGGCGATCTCGGCACCGTGGGGCACGTGGGCTTCGATGTGCCGGACGTGGTTGCCCATACCCAGCTCGTTGCCGCCGTCGCCCACCGCGATGGAGGGCAGGCCGCAGCAGAGCAGGCTGTCGGTGTCGGCCGTCATGTCATCGATCCGGCCGCCGCGCATATTGTGGAAGTGGCCGTCGGCTCCTTTGCCGGGCCGTTCGATGGCGATGATGAGGTCGGGCTGCACCGTCCGCAGCAGGGTGCCGCAGCTTTTCTCCCCCTCGGTCAGCTCCACGCGGAAAAGCAGCACGGCAGGTCCGGCGCCGGCCGGCTCCAGAGTATGCAGGCATTGCCGCACCAGCTCGTAGGAATACCGGTCGGTGGCCAGCGAAACGGCTTTGCCGGCTTTGCGCAGGGCGGAGGCCAGGGACACGGCGCCGATGGGGCCGTCGGTCTCGCCCACGCCGGCCGCGGCGATGGGGAATCCCGTGACGATGAGGACCGACCGGGCTTCGGCCAGCAGCCGGGCTGCGGCGGCCCAGTCGGCAGGCGGGATATGGGGCAGCAGGCCCCGGCAGCCCGGGTCAAAGGACAGGATCTCGTGCAGTTGCTGGTAGAATCTGTTCATATCGTTTCTCTCTTTTCCGCCCGCGGCAGCGCCGGCATTTTGCCTTTATTATATAATAGTCGGGCGGCGATGGCAACTGCCGAAGGGGGCGCCCGCCCATCTTTTGAAGAGGCGGCATGCTCTCGCCGGCATCAACAAAATCGGACAAAAATTGATAAAAAAATAAACTTTTGTTGCCTGTATCGGGCTTGCCGTATTACAATAATACGGTAATGTACGAGGTGCTTTGAAAAGAAAACATAAGGACGCCGACCCCGACGCCTTCCAGATCGTCCGCGCCCCGGCCGTCGGGGCGGCGTTCGTTTTTTGAGCCGGATGCCTTTTATCCGGGTGAACGCAGAAATACAGGCAAATTCAACAAAAAAAGCTTGACTTAAACCCGGGTTTATGCTTTAAACTGTAAATAGAAGCGGTATGTATTTCTTCCTGCGCCGGATCCAGCCGGCGCCAAATCATGCAAAGGAGCTGTCTGCATATGAAATCCAAAGTTTATTTTACCCGCAGCATCACACCGGAAAACGTCCTCAAGCTGTATGAGCTGCTGGGCGTATCCCTGCCTGGCAAGGTGGCCATCAAGCTCCATTCGGGCGAGGTCGGCAACCAGAACTTCCTGCGTCCCGATTTCTGGGAGCCCATCATCCGTTCGGTGGGCGGCACCGTCGTCGAGTGCAATACTGCCTACGACGGCCAGCGCAATACCACCGAGAAGCATCTGAAGGCCATCGAGCTGCACGGCTGGAACCAGTATTTCGATTTTGACCTGCTGGACGCCGAAGGCCCCGACCTGGAGCTGGATATTCCCGAGGGCAAGGTCATTCATAAGAATTACATCGGCAAGGACGCCGCCAACTACGATTCCATGCTGGTGCTGTCCCACTTCAAGGGCCATCCCATGGGCGGCTACGGCGGCGCGCTCAAGCAGCTGTCCATCGGTGTGGCTTCCTCCTACGGCAAGGCCTATATCCACGGCGCCGGCGAGCCGGAGAAGATCTGGACGGCCGAGCGCAACAGCTTCCTCCGGTCCATGGCCGACGCCGCCAAATCGGTCATTGATTACTACAAGGGCAACATGGCCTATGTCAACGTGATGAAGAACATGTCGGTCGACTGTGACTGCTGCGCCGTGGCCGAAGATCCCTGCATGGCCGATATCGGCATCCTGGCCTCCCTTGACCCCGTAGCCATCGACCAGGCCTGCATCGATCTGGTCTATGCTTCCGACGATCCCGGCCGCGACCATCTGGTCGAGCGCATCGAGAGCCGCAACGGCCTGCTGACCATCGAAGCCGCCGCCGCCATCGGCTGCGGCTCCAGAGAATACGAGCTGGTCTGCATCGACGACTAAATTTTGCGTTTCCATAAAAAAACAGCCCCAAAAGGGGCTGTTTTTTGTTGTTGTGTGCGTTTGTGGTGGTATAGTGGTGGTATATATAAAAACATGTGGATGAGAAAAGCTATTCGTCGTAGCCCAGCAGGTCCTTGGCGTACATGACCACGATGCTGCAGTATTCCCGCACAAAGCTGTTGAGGGGAACGAGACCGATGCGGGGCGTGGGGGCCGGCAGCGAGCACACCGTCCGGCCATAGCGGGCAAAGATCTTCTGGGCGCGGTAAAGATGGAATTCGTTGGAGACCACCATGACGGTGCGGTCCTCCAGACCGTGGTCTGCCATCAGCGCCACCGAGTATTTGATGTTCTGGGCCGTATTGTGGGCCTGCTCCTCCAGGATGAGCCGGGAGGGCTCGACGCCCCGGTCGGTCAGCCAGCGGGCCATGGCCGAAGCCTCGGTGCAGTCCTCGTTGGAGCCCTGGCCGCCGGTAAGAATGGCGATGGCGTCGGGATGGCGCGTAAGATAGTCCAGCGTCGCCTGCAGGCGGGAGGTCAGTACGGCCGAGGGGGTGCTGCCATTGAGCCCGGCCCCCAGCACCACCAGCAGGTCGGCGTCCTCGCAGGGGCGTCCGCCGGCACTGTGCAGGATCAGGCCTTCGATCCAGACGAAAGACACGCCGCCCAGCAGCAGCAGGACCAGCAGGAAGCTCAGCAGCCGCCGGGCCGCTCTTTGCAGACGGGGGTTCCGGAAGGGCAGGCTCAGCCGGAGCATCAGGGCCAGGCCGGCGCAGCCGATGGCCCCCAGGCACATGATGAAGGACACACCGTAGGTGTAATCCTTGAAGATCCACAGCAGCGCGGCCGCGGCCAGCAGGATCAGAGAGAGATATTTTCGCTTCATGCATGCACCTCCTTTGGGCTGTATAGCTTGGACTTTTCCGGCGGCCGTTTGTTCCCCGGAATGACAATGTTTTCAGTATGTTCAAAATTCAGCCGGTCATACGGCGTCCGGCCAAAGCCTCCCTTGTGCAAAGGGAGGTGGGTCCGGAGGACCCGGAGGGATTGTGCTTTTCCTGCTCAACTTCGCTTGTACACTTTGGCAAGCGCGCGTTTTGTTGTTACTTTCGACTGCCCGAAAGTAACCAAAGGGCACCGGGGGC
>CAMEZQ010000041.1 GCA_945947915.1 uncultured Clostridia bacterium
CTTATCCTTCATCTTTTTTTATTCAACTGTCCAACATCTATTGTAATCCTACACTTTCGGCGCGCCTCATCGGGAGATTTCTGTTGCTTTTATGCGCATATCGTGATAAAATATAAATTACTGTGTATTGATCGCTGCATCGGCGGCCGGATCTGGAAGGGATCCGGCCGCTTCGCAAATATGAAACGAGGTGGAATATGTCCAAGTTCTCCAATTTATTCGCGGCCCAGGACATGACGATCGGCACGCCCTGGAAAAAGATCGTCGCCTTTGCCATCCCCCTGCTCATCGGCAATATTGCCCAGCAGCTGTACAATACGGCCGACTCGGTCATCGTTGGCAAATATGTGGGCGACAACGCGCTGGCCGCCGTGGGCGGCTGCGGCCCGACCCTCAACCTGCTCATCGTGCTCTTCGTCGGCATCGCCACCGGCGCCAGCATCATGGTGGCCCGCTATTTCGGTGCCCGCAACAAAGAGGCCCTGTCCCATTCGGTGGGCACCTGCATGACCCTCACCCTGCTTGCCTCCCTTTTGATGATGGTGGTCGGCTCCCTGCTGGCCGGCCCCATGCTGCGGATGCTGGGCACACCGGCCGAGACCTACGACATGTGCGTTTCCTACATGCGCATCTATTTTCTGGGCATTGCCGGCATGGGCTTTTACAATATCCTTTCCGGCGTGCTGCGCGGCCTGGGCGACTCTCTGAGCGCCCTCAAATACCTGATCCTGGCCGCCCTGCTCAACATCCTGCTCGACCTGCTTTTCGTGGCCAAATTCGGCATGGCCGTCGACGGCGTCGCCATCGCCACCGTCATCGCCCAGTTCATTTCGGCCGTCTTCTGCGCCCGCAAGCTGCTGTCGCTGCGTGATATCATGCACCTGCAGAAGAAGCACTTCAAGCTGGAAAAGAGCTATGTCACCGAGCTGGTCCACCTGGGCCTGCCCTCCGGCATGTCCCAGGCCGTCATGTCCTGCTCGGCCCTGGTCGTCCAGTCGCTGACCAACTCCTTCGGCGCCATCTTCGTGGCCTGCAACACCATCGTCATGCGCGTCGACGGCTTCGTTATGATGCCCAACTTCTCCTTCGGCAACTCCATGACCACCTACACCGGCCAGAACATCGGCGCCGGCCGCATCGACCGGGTGGAGGAGGGCGTCCGCTCGGGCCTCAAGCTGGCCATCGGCACGGCCACCTTCCTGGTGCTGTGCATCCTGCTCTTCGGCCCCACCCTCATGGGCTTCTTCACCGATACCGAATCGCTGATCCAGATGGCTACCCGCATGATGCGCATCGTGGCCATCGGCTATATCTGCGTGGCCGTCAACCAGTCGCTGTCGGGCGTCATGCGCGGCGCCGGCGACACCACCACCCCCATGTGGATCTCCTTCTTCACCACCATCGTGGTCCGCGTGCCTCTGGCCTATCTCTTCGCCTATCTGACCCGCAGCGCCGAGAACCCCAACGGCAACCCGGCCAGCATCTTCGCTTCCCTGCTCTGCTCCTGGTGCACGGGCGCACTGCTGACCGTCATCGCCTTCAAGCGCGGCAAATGGCGCACCAAAGCCCATATGAACCGCCGCGAAACGACAGCAGAAGCCGAATAAATGAGAATAAAAAAACAGCCCCGACCCGCCGGCCGGGGCTGTTTTGTTGTGAAATTGGGGTGCATCTGTCAAGCGCGGCGCAACAATCCCTCCGGGCCCTTCGACCCCACCTCCCTTTGCACAAGGGAGGCTTTGGCGCGGCGCGGCACTCAAATTCGTGCGCTTCAGCGAAGTTCCCGGCCTTATGATAAAGCAGCCAGGCAAAAAAACAGGCCCTTCATAACTTCCGGGTGATGACGCGCATCGGGAGCGTCCCGGAGCCGTTCCGTGTCAGCGGGGCTTCGGGTCGCGGCCTCCATACTTTTGGAAAAGCACACCGCATCCCCGGTGCACCCTCGCCTGGGGGTCCGGGGGGCGGCTTAAAGCACCCCCGGCGAGCTTTGGTTACTTTCGCTCGGTCGAAAGTAACAGAAAAACGCGCGCTTGCCAAAGCGTACAAGTGATATTGCGCAGGAAAAGCTCAATCCCTCCGGGGTCTTCGACCCCACCTCCCTTTGCACAAGGGAGGCCTTGGCGCGGCCGAAGCTGCAAAAGCCGCCCTTATTTCCGGCTTTTCCTGAGGGTCTTGTGGGCGTACACATCATAGGTGCGGGTAAAGACGGCCGGATCGACGCCCCACCGCAGGCACTGGAGAAAGACCAGCCCGCAGGCCCGGCTGTCGGAGCCGGCATTGTGGTGGTCCAGGTCGATGCGCAGCACGCTGCACAGGGTATCCAGCCGGTGATTGGGCAGGTTGGGGGCCGACTGGCGGCTCATCTGGCAGGTGCAGGCATAGCGCAGAAAAAGGGGCGCGTCGATGCCGTAGGCCTCGATGCACTTGCCCAGCACCCCCATGTCGAAAGGGGCGTTGTGGGCCAGCAGGATCCCGTCGGGGTCGGTGAGCATGGGCGCGATGGTCTCCCACAGCCGGCCGAAGGTGGGCTGGCCCTCTACCATTTCCGGGGTGATGCCGGTCAGACTGATATTGAAGGGGTCGAATTCCTGCTCGGGATCGACCAGCGAATAAAACTCCCGGGTGATGGCGCCGTCTTCAATGACCGTGATGCCGATGGCGCTCATCCGGTCGTTGCGGTGATTGGGGGTCTCCACGTCAAAGGCGATGTATCGCAAGGCTTCCGCCTCCGTTTCTGAACTGCCAGAAAACCGCTTTGCTGGGTTTTCTTCGACATTTAAGTGCCGGCCTGCGGGCCGGTTTCGCCGTTTTTCTGCGGAAAGACGGCGGCAGGCTGCGTTTCCCCCGGCGCATATCCGCGGAAAAACGATCCCATAGAAAAAGTCCAGCTTTTGCCGGACTTTTTTCATAAACTGAAAACCCTTGAAAACTGAGCGTTTTCAAGGGTTTTATGGCGGAGCGGGTGGGATTCGAACCCACGGTCCCTTTTACAGGATTACTCGATTTCGAGTCGAGCCCGTTATGACCACTTCGATACCGCTCCCTATTCACATGGCCCGTCCAGCGCGGGCTCTTTTGATAGAATACTATATTTGCCGCAGTTTGTCAAGCAGTTTTTAAACGGAGCCGCCGGCAGACAGCGGCTCCGTTTTGGCTTTTTCCGGTTTATCTGGACTGTTCACGAATGTGCAGAAGCCGCACGACAATGGGACTGAGCACGACGTTGCTGCCCAGCTCGAACAAAAAGTTGCCGCCGACCAGGCCGAAGAGCATGTAGGCGCCGATGCTGCCGAATCCGGCCGCCTGGCCCCAGGCCGCGACGGTATCCAGGAAAAAGAGCAGGCAGCCCAGCAGAAAGACGCCGGTGTTGACCACCGGGCAGACGACGGCAGCCGCCGCCACAGCCAGATCGCGGCTGCGGGACGCCAGCTTCTGATAGGTCAGTCCGGCCAGCGCGCCGCAGGCCGTGCCCTTGAGCAGCACGGTCACGATCGTGCCCGGAACGCTGATGGCCAGGAATGCCGCGGCGTCGCCGCTGGCCAATACCACCAGGCCAAAGACCAGGCCGAGCCACGCCCCCAGCCTGACGCCGCCGATGGCCGCGCCGATGACGATGGGAATGAGCACCAGCGAGATCGAGAAAGGCCCGAAATGCACAAAAGCGCCCATGAACTGCAGCAGGACGACCAAAGCCGTCAATACCGCGCCCAGCGCCAGCGTCCTGGTGGACATGCCGTTCTTGTTTGTTTCCATAAAAAAATCCTCCTTGCTGTCGTTCACTTTTTGTGATACAACGCATATTTTATATCTACGCCCGGGTCGCCCCGGACGGCAGATACGGCTTTTACAGACAGTTTTTCCGATACAGGAAATAAAGCCCCCGCAGCACCAGATCAGGTTCCGGCGTCATGGCGTGGCGGCAGTAGGGCAGAATGACCGGCGCCAGCCCGCCGGTGGCGCACACCGGCAGCTCCCGGCCCATCTCGGCACTGATGCGGTCGATCATGCCGTCGATCATGCAGGCGTTGCCGAAAATGACCCCCGACCGCATGCAGTCGACGGTATTGCGTCCCAGCACCGACCGGGGCGCCTCCAGGCTGATCTGCGGCAGCTGGGCCGTGCCTTCCGACAGCGCCCGCAGCGCGATGCCGACCCCCGGCGCGATGGACGCGCCGATAAAGGCGCCGTTCTGGTCGACCACCAGCAGCTTGGTGGCCGTGCCCAGATCGACCACCAGCGACGGCCCGCCGCAGAGCCGGTAGGCCGCCACGCTGGCGCAGATCAGGTCGGCTCCCACGCTGGAGGGGTCGTCGCACCGGATATTGAGCCCCGTGCGGATGCCCGGCCCCACCATCAGAGCCTCGACGCCGTAGGCGAACCGCAGCGCCTGCCGCACCACCTGGTTGAGCTGGGGCACCACCGACGAAACGATGGCCCCTTCGATCGACCGCCGGCCGGCGCCGTGCATATTCAGAATGCTCAGGATGCGGCTGGCATATTCGTCCTCGGTCGCCGCCGTGTTGGTGGCCATACGGGCCACAAACGCCAGGTCGTCGCCTGCAAAGCCGCCCATTGTTATATTGGTGTTTCCGATATCCATGCACAGGATCATTTTTTCGCGCCTCCTTCGCGCGCGTTTTCTGTTACTTTCGTCCGGCCGAAAGTAACCAAAGGCCGCCGGGGGCTTTGCGCAGGCCCCCGGTCCCCCACCGCGGCGCCGGTTTGCCGTGATGCTTGTCTGACGGAAGCGGGTTTCCGAAAGACCCCGGATGGAGCGTTGGGTCGAGGCTGCATTTCTTGCAGGGCAGCCGTCAAACGGCTTTTTCACGCTGCGCCCGGCTGCTTACCTGCCCATTTTATGCCCTCGGCGCGGGAATGTCAAATGATAAAAGAAGAAGAAAAAGCGCAACAAAAAAACGCCGCCGGCTGGTGCCTGCGGCGTTTTTTGCGGTTTACTCAGAGAGGACGGACGTTGACGGCTCTCAGCTTGCCGGCGTTCTTGGGATCGTTCTCCACTTCAAACTCGACCTTCTGGCCCTCTTCGAGGGTCTTGAAGCCGTCGACCAGGATGGCCGAGAAATGGACGAAAACATCGTCGCCGCCTTCATCGCAAGCGAGGAAGCCAAAGCCCTTTGTGGCGTTGAACCACTTAACTGTACCTGTCTTCATAAGGCATATCTCCTTGTTTTTATGTGCCGGTGGCACGGACTTGCGGATCGAAACCCAAAAAACGCACATATCTTCATAATTCAACGGGCTTGTCGGGAGTGAATTACAAAAATATGTGCGTTCAATTTGTATATTCAGAATCCATGATTCATCATAGCATCGAATGGCTCAATTGTCAAGAATTGTTTGCAGCGCTTCAAATTGTTAAAGAGGGGTTTTTGCCCGATTACTTTAAAAAGTCGGCGGCAGAGGGCCTTCTGCCGCCGAAAAAGTTACATTTCAGAACAGCCGGTCCATCAGCCAGATGAACAGGCAGGCTCCCGTCACCGAAACGATCAGGTCGGCGATCAGCCCGTGGGCCGAAAAGCCCAGCATGCCGAACAGAAAGGTGCCCAGCGCTGAGCCGAGGATACCGACGACGATATTGCGGAGCAGGCCGCCCCTGAGGCCCATGATATTGCCGGCGATCCAGCCGATGATGGCGCCGGTGATCAGTGCAGAGATCATATGCTTTATCCTCCTGTTTTCCTGCGGATCGGTGTCGATCCCGCTTTCTTCTTTAAAACCGGCGGAACCACAAAAAGGTTCCGCTTTTTTGCCGGACCGGGGGAATTTCCACAGGCTGTGGAGAATTCCGGCGGCGCCTTACGCGCCCAGACGGACTGAGGGGCCGCTGCCGTCGACCGTGACGTTGTTGACCATATCCTGCCGCAGAACGCGGGTCTGGGCGTCGGTCCCGGTGCCGTCCAGCAGGACGAAGACCGTCACCATATACAGGTCGCCCTCCCGCAGGAAGACATAGATGCTTCCCTCCATGGCGATGCCGGTTTCTTCATCCGGCGCGGCGGTGAAATCGTAGCGATAGGCAGGCAGGCTGCCAAAGGTCAGGACCGTCGCCGTCATCTGGTCGGCGCCCAGGCTTTCGGTCAGATCGGCGCCCATGGCCTCACAGGGAATGTCGAGGACGTTCATGCCGGGCTGATCGGCGGCCACGCCCAGGGATTTATACACACAGGCGGCGCTGTTGTCGTCGG
Source organism: uncultured Clostridia bacterium (assembly GCA_945947915.1). Taxonomy (GTDB): domain Bacteria; phylum Bacillota; class Clostridia; order Oscillospirales; family Butyricicoccaceae; genus RGIG1902. Next base: position 6,204 of record CAMEZQ010000041.1, read on the forward strand.
ACAGCTCCAGGGCGTCGTCGGCCTCCGCCGCGCCGGTCTCTCCGGGCACACTGGTGTAAGGCACGGCCAGGGTGACGGCGTCGTCATAGGTCCAGCTGCGCAGCAGAGTCACCTGCCGGCGCAGCGACGGCACCACCAGGCGGGACAGAATGGCCGCCGCTTCGCTGCGTTTGATATTGGTGTCGGGCGCGAAGGTGCCGAAAACATCGCTGCCGGTCAGAATACCGGCCCGGTAGAGCTGGCGGATCGGGGCCTCATACTGGTGTCCCACGGCGTCGGCCGGGCAGCCGTCGTCGAGAAAATTGATGACGGCGTATTCCTCCTCCGGCAGGGCGCGCGAAAAAATATCGGCCATTTCGGCGCGGGTGACGGGGCGGGTGTAGTTATCATAAGCTTTTTCGGCGATCAGTCCCTGCGCCAGCGCGTAATCCACATAGGGCTGATACCAGGGCGTGCCGTTGGCCAGCGTATCCTCCCCGGTGCGGTAGCGCATATGCACGCGGTCGGCCATGACGATGGCCTCGGCGACGGTCAGTGTGCCGTCGGGACTGAACGTATCGGGCGCAGTGCCCTTGACCAGGCCGCAGGCACAGGCCGTTTTGACCGATTCGTAATACCAGGCCGCCGGGGCCACATCGGCAAAGCCGGGCCCGGCCGCGCTGACTTTGAAATTCTCCATGCCGCCGCTGCCCTGGGCCAGCTGGTATGTCATCCATGCCAGCGCCAGCACCACGGCCAGCGCCAGAGCGGCAGTCAGGCTCTTTCCCGGCGTCCGCCGCCGTGTGCGTTTTTTCATATCCTTGTCCTCCCGTATTTTTCCCACGCCGTACAACGCGGCCCGCCGGAGGCTTCCGGCGGGCCGCAAAGCGGTTGTTTCTTTATAGATTCGTCTTTACTGCTCGTCGCACAGACGATCGAGAATGCCCAGCAGCAGGTTGAAGGCCCGCTCGTAGGAGCACAGGTCGACCCATTCCTCGGGGGTGTGGGCGCCGCCGGAATTGGGGCCGATGCCCACGATGTCCAGGCCGGGCAGCAGGCCGCGGAAGACGCCAGCCTCGGTGCCGCCGTGGACGGCCTTGACCTTGCCCTCCTTGCCGCTCTGGGCCTGGTAGACCTCCATGGCGATGCGGCGCATCTGGGAATCGGGGTCGAAGCTGAAGGCCGGATAGGTGCCGGTGATCTCCACCTCGGCGCCGGCCGTTTCGGCGATATCAGCCACCACTTCGGCGATGGAGCGCACCAGGCTGTCCTCGGCCGAGCGGACGGTGATCTCATACTTGACGCAGCCCTCTTCCATGGTGACGACGCCGACGTTGAGGGAGGCGTTGGTCAGGCCCTCGATGGCCATGCTGCGCATCATGACGCCGTTGGGCAGCACATGGCTCAGATGGACGATCTTGCGGGAAGCCTCCAGGTTGAGCATCTTGTCGGCCGAGGCCGTGTCCACCAGCACCTTGAGGTTCTTGTCCGAGAAGGCCAGCTCGCGGGCGATCTCCTGCTCGGTGGCGGCGATGATCTCCCGGGCGCGGCCGGCCATGCCGTTCTGCACCATGATGACGCAGTCGGCCTCGCGGGGGATGGCGTTGCCCTTGAAGCCGCCGGTGATGGCAGCGATATTGAAGAGGCATTCTTTGGAGACATTATACAGGATACGGCCCAGGATCTTGTTGGAATTGCCCTTTTCCATATGGATCAGGCCGCCCGAATGGCCGCCGTCCAGGCCGCGGATGCGGATCGACAGGCCATCGCCCCTGCCCTCGACGTAATGGAAGGGCACCCGGACGAAGACATAGTTGCCGCCGGCCGAGCTGGCCAGGAAGCCGCCCTCGCCGCCGGCGTCCATGCCGATCATGCGGCGCGCCGTGATCAGGCTGGGGTCGATCTTCATGGCGCCGATGAGGCCCACCTCTTCCATGGCCGTCATGACGCACTCCAGCGGGGGATGGCGCAGGTCCTTGCGGTCGAGCACCGCCAGCATATACGACAGGGCATAGCCGTCGTCGCAGCCCAGGGTGGTGCCGGTGGCCGTCAGGATATCGCCCTTGACCTGCAGCTTGAGGCCGTCCTTTTCCCAGTCGTGCACGGTGTCCTGATTCTTCTCGGGCACGATGTCCAGATGGCCCTGCAGCATGACAGGGGGCAGATGCTCGCAGCCGGGGCTGCCGGGCTTTTTGATGACCACGTTGTTGTTTTCGTCCACATGGACCCACAGGCCGCGGTCTTCGGCAAATTTCTTCATGTAAGCGGCAATGCCGGCCTCGTTGCGCGAGGCGCGGGGAATGGCGCTGATCTCTTCAAAAAAACGCAGGGCGTCGGCAGGTTCTCTGCCGTGGATGACATATTCCATCGTAATGCTCCCTTCCTGTAATGGCTGGATTTCGGCGGCCCCGCGGGAGAGCTCCCGCTCCGCCGCCCGCCGGCGGCGGCACAGGCCGATATATACAGTATAAAATCGCCCCGGGAATTTTTCAAGCCGCCTTTTCGCAAAAATCCGGCAAAAAGCAAAGATTAGTTGTTTAAGTTTTTGACAGCTTATGTTATAATAGAAAGGCTATTATTGATATGGTGAAAGGAGTATGCTCTATGGACGAAAAAATATGTACAGAGCAACGCACCCAAAGCGCCCCACCTCCGGCCAAGGCGCGGGTGACCACGACCCTGGACAGCCTGCCGGCCGGAAGCGCCGGTGCTGCCCAGCAAAAAATCAACACCAAACAGCCTTTGCCGGAAGGCATTACCTCACGGATGCTTTATAAAGACATCCTCCGCATCGGCTGGCCGGCCCTGGTCGAGCTGATGCTGACCCAGCTGACCTCCATGGCCGATACCATGATGGTCGGCCGCCTGGGCGCCTGGGCTCTGTCGGCCGTCGGCCTGACCATGCAGCCCAAGATGCTGCTGGCCACGGCTTTCATGGCCCTCAACACCGGTACCATGGCGCTGGTGGGACGTTACCGCGGCGCCGGCAACCAGAAAAAGGCCCGCCTGGTGCTGCGCCAGGGCTTCATGCTCAACGGCATCCTTGGCCTGATCTTTGCCCTGATCGGCATCGTCTTCTCCAAACAGCTGGTCATCTTCATGGGCCCCACCGAGGAAAAGGTCCTGATCGAAGCCACCAAATATCTCCAGGTTCAGCTCATCGGCATGTTCACCCTGTCGATGACCTCCTGCATCACCAGCACCCTGCGCGGCAGCGGCGATTCCAAAACGGCCATGATCTATAACACCACGGCCAACGTGGTCAACGTCGTGGGCAACTATCTGCTCATCTACGGGCACTTCGGCTTCCCCCGCCTGGAGGTGCTGGGCGCCTCCATCGCCACCGTGCTGGGCCAGTTCGTCGCCTTCCTCATGGCCATCCGCGCCGTGCGGAAAAAGACCCAGTATGTCCGCCTGGAGTTCCCCAAGGGCAGCATCCGCCCCGATTTCGAGTGCATCGGCAACATCGCCCGCATCGGCGTCCCCTCCATGGTGGAGCAGCTGGCCATGCGCTTCGGCGTCATCGTCTTCACCAAGACGGTCACCGGCCTGGGCACCATCGCCTACGCCACCCACCAGGTGTGCATGAACATCCAGGCCCTCACCTTTATGAACGGCCAGGCCTTCGCCACCTCGGCCACCTCGCTGGTCAGCCAGAGCCTGGGCAAGAACCGGCCCGATATGGCCCTGCATTATTCCCGGCGCACCCAGCGCACCGGCATGTGCGTGGCCATCTGCATCGCCGTGTTCGTCTTTACCTGCAATAAGTTCGTGCTGGGCCTGTATACCGACGAAGCGGCCATCATCACTACCGGCTCTTCCCTGCTGTCGATGATCGCCCTGATCCAGCCCTTCCAGGCCTCCCAGTTCATTCTGGCCGGCGCCCTGCGCGGCGCGGGCGACACCAAGTATACCGCCATGGTCACCATGCTGACCGTCATGCTGCTCCGCCCCAGCCTGGCCATCCTGCTCATCAAGCAGTTTGACATGGGCCTGCACGGCGCCTGGTATGCGCTGGTGGCCGACCAGCTGCTGCGTACCCTGCTCGTCTTCATCCGCTACCGTTCGGGCAAGTGGACGACTTCCTTCAAGCACAACGCCGCGGCCGAAGTGGATAACTGATCCCGGTTTTCTGCCAAAGAAAAACCACCCTCAGACATGTCCTGAGGGTGGTTTTTTTATTGTTCCACAGGCGGCTTCAGAGGCGGGGCGACAGCTTGCCGCTGTCCATTTCCAGCACCCGGTCGCCGTAGCCGGTGGTATCCAGCTCGTGGGTGACCATGAGTACGGCCGTGCCGCTTTGGGCGATGCCCCGCAGCAGGGCCATGATCTCCTCCGTCGTGCGGGGGTCCAGGTCGCCGGTCGGCTCGTCCAGCACCAGCAGGTCGTGGCTGCACATCATGGCCCGGGCGATGGAGACGCGCCGCAGCTCGCCGCCCGAAAGCTCCCGGGGCAGCGAACCGGCCAGATGGCCGATGCCCACCTGCTCCAGCAGATCGCGGGCGCGGTCGGACGAGGGGCCGGTGCGATCGCCGAAATAAAAGGGCAGGCGCACATTGTCCAGCACCGTCAGATTGCCCAGCACCGTCTGCCCCTGGGGCACATAGCCCAGAGCCGTGTTGCGCATGGCCGACAGCGCCGCGTCATCCATGCCGGTCAGCGATTTGCCGCAGATGCGGATCTCGCCCGCCGTGGGGTCGAGCAGGCCGGCGATGAGGTTGAGCAGGGTGCTCTTGCCGCTGCCGCTGCGGCCGATGATGCTGACGAACTCTCCCTTGTCCATCGTCAGCGACACATGATCGACGGCGTAAAAAGGCCGGTCGCCGCGGGTGTACTGCTTGCAGAGATCTTTGACTTCCAATACCATCTTATTCGCCCTCCCGCATGGTGTGATAGGTCTCGGCGCGGCTGATCTTACGGGCGGCATGGGCCGAGGCCAGCGGGCCGCAGGCCGCCGACAACAGCAGGCTGCCGCACAGGATCAGCAGGATCTCCCCCATGCCGGGCAGCAGATAGGGCATCCCCAGCCGGTCGCCGATATAGACGCTGAAGGGGAACACGGCCAGCGCCGCCAGCAATACGCCCAGCACACCGCCGCCCAGGCTGATATAAAAGGCTTCCCGCAGGATGAGCCGGCTGAGCCGGCGGCGGGTGGCGCCCAGGATCCGGAAGAGGGCGAATTCCTTCTTGCGCTCGTTAGCCGTCACCGAAAAGACGATGCTCAAAAGGGCCAGCGCCAGCAGCCAGAAGACGCCGGCGATGATATACAGACCGCCGGCGACGCCCTGCAGGCTGCCGCCCACCGAATCGATCATCCTCTGGGTCTGCACGATCTCCACCTTGCCCTCGGTGGCCCGGCGGATCTGTCCGGCCGCCTGGGTGAGGCTAAAGCCGTCCCGCACCCGGACCATGATGGAAGAAATGGAATTTTCATAGGTGACGCCCTGCTTGAAATAGGCGCCCTTTTCCCGGGCGTCCCGATAGAGATCCTCGATGGTCTCCATGGTGGTGAAGCAGGAGACGTCGGCGCCGGTGCCGGTGCGCTCCAGCCGGGCGGCCACCTCGTAGTTTCTGCCGAAAAAGAGCACCGTGCCGTCGTTCTGCGCCACAATGTCGCTGCCGACGATGATCTGGCCCCGATCCAGCGACTTGCTGTACTGCTCGGTGATCCAAGGCTGCACCGTGAAGTCGCTTTCGGGATCAAAGCCGATGATGGGCACCGACGAGCCGCAGCACTCGGCATTGAGGGAGGCCAGATAGAACTGGGGGGAGGCGATCTCCACCGCTTCGCAGGACTGCACCTGGGCCAGCACGTCTTTATCCATAAAGAAATAGGTCGGCTCGCCGTGGATCATAACGCCGGCCAGATCCTGGTCGTAGCCCTCGGGCACGACGACGATATCGGCCCCCAGCCGGGCCTGCAGGCCCTCGATGCCGTTTTCCAGGCTGCGGATCATCACAGAGCCGCCGAACAGCACAAAGGCCAGCAGCGCCACAACGGCCAGCAGCGCCCATGTGCGGAAGGGCTTGCGCTGCAGGTTGAGCAGCGCAAGCCGATGATTGGATAATGCTTTTTCCGTCATATCGTCCGCCGTTTACCGTTCGCTGCCGCGCAGCAGCCACACGCCCAGGGCGCCGGTCAGCACGGCCGCCGCGCCCAGCACCAGCAGGGCGGGTCGGGTCAGGGTGACGCACTGCATATGGACATTCATGCAGACGCCGATCAGCTTGGTGGGCAGCAGCATGGTGAGGATGCCCAGCAGACCGCCGGCGGCCAGCAGGCCCCGGCTGAGCTGTGCCGAAGGACTGAGCATGCTGCCCAGACCCAACAGGGCGATGACCGCGCCGACGCCCAGCTCGGACTTGCCCATCCAGTGGCACTTCATGGCCTTTTCGGGATTGAACTCGCAAACGGGAAAAATGCTCTGGGGGCCGATGGCGATCAGCGCGCCCAGAATGAGCAGCACCGCGCCGAGAACCAGTTTCTTCTTGTTCATGTTGACTCTCCTTTTATACATCTTTTCCCCGGAAGAAACTGCGCGCCTTTTGTCCGGCAAGCGGCGTCCGACAGCTCCCCGCAGGAAAGCCGGGGCTTTGACCCCGGCCTTTCCACCCTATCACGCCCCGCGGCCGATGTCAACGTGTTAGCCGGGACTTATTTTAAAGTTCCATATAAAGAAAAAACGCATTGAAAACTTCAATGCGTTTTATAATTTCCGATCATCAGATGACCAAAGCCGTCTGGACTGCGGCCGACCACTGCCGGTCCAGATCGGCGCGCAGCTCGTCCCGCGCCGCGGCCCGTCCGGTGAAGATGAGCACCGAGACCAGCACCAGCGCGGCCAGCACAGCGCCGGCCAGCCGTTTGAACATATCCTTCACCCTCCTGTCTTTCACTTCGTCTGAAGTCAGTATAGGCCCGCGCCGCGGAAAAGTCAAAGGACAAATTGTAAATTATCGCGCGCGCACGCGTTCCAGATCGAAGACGTCCATATCCATGCCGTTGACCACCCGGCCGTCGTAGCCGGCCTCGGCGATCTCCCCCAGGATGGCGCCGCAGCGCCAGGACATCTCCCAGCCCAGCTCCGATATGTTGTCCTGGATGTTGAAATGATAAATGCGGTGATAGGTCACCAGCAGACGGGGCTGTGCCCTCTGGGCCACCCGGGCCAGGTCGCAGCTGAGGGTATGCACCTCCCGGTGATACTTCTGCCACTTGGGGTCGCGGTCGGCGAGGCCGGCGGTATATTCCACCTCATGCAGCAGGATATCGCAGCCCGCCGCCCAATCGCCCAGGCTGTCCAGGGGCGCCGTGTCGCCGCTGATGACGATGACGCCGTCTTTTGTCGTAAACTTATAGGCGTAGCACTCCAGCGTGCCGTGGCTGACCGGCAGGGCCTCGACGGTCACCCGGTCGTCCCGGTAGACCACGCCGCCGCCGTTCAGCTCGGTGACCTCGGCCCGCCAGCCCCGGTCGTTGGCCCGTTCAAAGCCGGTGCGCCGGAAATCGATATCCACCTGATAGGCTTTGTACAGATGCGCCGTCATGTCGGCAATGCCCCGGGGACCGAAGACCTGCAGGGGGCAGTCGCGCTCCAGCACCCAGGGGGTAAAGAGCAGGTCGGGATAGCCGGCCGTGTGGTCGGTGTGCAGATGGGTGCAGAAGGCCACCGTCAGCCGGTCGGGCCGCAGAGCCTCGATCTTTTTCTCGTGATAGGCCCGGGAGGCCTGCCGCACCACCCCCGGCCCGAAATCCACCAGATAACTTTGTCCGTCCACCACCACGGCCGTGGCCGGGCCGGACGCGTCGGGGCAGGCGTTGGGTGTGCCGGTGCCCAGTAATACAAGCTGTGTTGCCATGCTCTTCTCCTGTTCTTTCATGCACAGGCTGTGGAAAAATGCCTGTTTTTCTTCTGCCTTTATGATACCACACCGCCGCCGCCGCGGCAACCGGCGTTGCATTCCCGACCACCGGACGGTATAATAAGACCAAATGCATCGTATCCACAGGAGGGACAAATCCATGCCGAGCCAGCCCCAGAATATCGCCTTTTTTGCCGCCGCCGACGCCGAGCCTGTCCTCGTAAACTGGGTGTCCGACCATCTGGGCCTCCGCCCCGCCGATGGACCGGCGCCCGAGGATGCCGGCGGCCTTTTTCTGCGGGCCGACCGGGAGGGCCTTGCCCTAGTGGAGGCGGGCCGCGTGCTGCGCGGGGACTTTGCGCGGCTGCTGCCCCGCACCGTGCCCAATAATCTCAACGGCGAGCTGCTGGTGCGGGCGGCGCGCCGCAAGGACGGACCGCCGGATCCCACGGCCGTCGACGCCACGGCCGGGCTGGGCGAAGACGCCTTCCTGCTGGCCGCCGCCGGTTTTACGGTGACCCTCTACGAGCGCGACCCCATCATCGCCGCCCTGCTCTGCGACGCCCTGCGGCGCGGGGCCGGACATCCGGCGCTGGCGCCCATCGTGGCCCGCATGACCCTGCGCATGGAGGACAGCATCGCCGCCCTGCCCCATTTGACGCCGCCCCCCGACGTGGTGGTCCTCGACCCCATGTTTCCCCAGCGGCAGAAAAGCGGCCGCATCAAGAAGAAATTCCAGCTGCTCCAGCAGCTGGAGCAGCCCTGTGCCGACGAAGAGGCCCTGCTCCGTGCCGCGCTGGCCTGCGCTCCCGGCCGCATCGTCATCAAGCGCCCCGGCAAAGGCCCGTATCTGGCCGGCATCCGGCCCTCCCATTCCCTCAAGGGCGGCTCCATCCGCTATGACTGCATCGTGCCGCCGCAGCCTCAGAAGCCGTAGATCCGCACCGCCGCACCAATGCCTCCCTTGTGCAAAGGGAGGTGGGTCCGAAGGACCCGGAGGGATTGTGGTTTTTCTGGTTACTCCTTCTCAACTTCACTTGTCCGCCCTGACAGGCGCGCGTTTTCTTGTTACTTTCGACTGCCCGAAAGTAACCAAAGGGCACCGGGGGCGCTTTAAGCCGCCCCCGGTCCCCCAGGCGAGGGTGTGAGTGGGATGTGGTGTGCTTTTCCAAAAGTATGGAGGCCGCGACCCGAAGCCCCGCTGACGCGGAACGGCCCCGGGTCACTCACGATGCGTGTCGGCGCCCGGAAGTTATGAAGGGCCTGCTTTTTTGTCTGGCTGCATCGCCGTAAGGCTGGGAACTTCGCTGAAGCGGACGAATTTGGATGCTGCGCCGCGCCAAAGCCTCCCTTGTGCAAAGGGAGGTGGGTCCGAAGGACCCGGAGGGATTGTTGACCATTTTCACACAATACGGCGAGTTCATCAAGAACGCTCCGACAACCCCTCAGGATGCTCCGCATCCGGCTGAAGGTGAATTGCTCCGGAGGGGCAAGAGAAACCACCTTGGGGCATCCCTTACACAGGGGAGCCGTAAAATGGCGCCGGCTGCCTGATTTCAGCCGATCCGTCCCGCGGGGATAAGGCAGTCGCATATATAAAAACAGTTCGTAATTTCAAAATGCGAAATTACGAACTGTTTTATCTTATGGATGCAATGCCTGCCACCGCGCCCGGGAGAGGTAGGTGAAATGCTCGGTGCGGCGCTCGCCCAGCAGGGCACAGTCCACTTCCGGCACCGTATGATGATAGACAAAGCCGCATTTCTCCTGTACCCGGCGGGACTTGTCGTTGCCGTCATAATACCCGCACCAGACGCCGGTGCGGCCCAGCCGGGTAAAACAGCGGTCAAGCAGGCACTCCACCGCCTCGGGGATCAGCCCGCGCCCCCAGAAGGGCACGCCGATCCAGTAGCCGATCTCAGCTTCGGTCTCGGTCATGGCCGTATGGCCGCCCGTGAACATGATGCCGGCACTGCCCACCGGCTCCCCCGTTTCTCTGATGGTCACGGCATAGGTCTCAGGGGCCGACAGCACGCCGCGGATGATCTCCAGACTGTTGTCCACACTGGTATGAGGCGGCCATCCCGCAGCCGGGCCGACCCGCGGGTCACGGGCATACCAATATAACCTTTCAGCGTCTTCCTCCTGCCAGGGCCGCAGGACCAGACGCGCTGTTTTCAGCTGCATAAAAGCGCCTCCTTCTGACGTATGAATATAAAAAAAAGAATTGCCCAAAGGCAATTCTTAAATCATGTAGGCATCAACCTATCTT
>CAMEZQ010000042.1 GCA_945947915.1 uncultured Clostridia bacterium
GGCTGGTTATCTCCCTCCGAGTTCTCTGTCCAATATGTTTGACAATCCTACAGGCAGCCGGGGCGGGGAAGAGCACCTTCTCTTGTTTGCGGCGGCAAACTGTGATAGAATATTTGCGGCATACTCAAAATTTTTCGGGGGAGGTATTATCTGCCAATGAAATTCAAAAAATCGGCCTACAGCTACATCATCATGCTGGGCCATCTCTGCGCCGACGTCGGCGGCGGCGCCCTGCCCGCCATCCTGCCCTTTCTGATCGCCCAGAAGGGCATCTCCTACGCGGCGGCCGCCGGCCTGACCTTTGCCCTCAGCTCCATCGGCTCCATCATCCAGCCGGTCTTCGGCAATATGGCCGACAAGACCTCGCGGCCCTGGCTGATGTCGCTGGGCATCTTTATGGCCGGCTGCGGCGTTTCCATGCTGGGCTTTCTCGACAGCTACTGGGCCATGTTCGTGGCCGTCGCCTTCACGGGCATCGGCTCGGCCCTGTTCCATCCCGACGGCGGCCGCATGGCCAACTACGTTTCGGGCGAGCAGAAGGGCAAGGGCATCAGCCTGTTCTCGGTGGGCGGCAATATGGGCGGCGCCCTGGGCCCCATGCTGGCCGTCTTCGGCATCACCATGGCCGGCAGCCTCAAGGGCACAGCCATCCTGGCCGTGCCGGCCTTTGCCATGGCCTTCTTCATGCTGAGCCAGAACCGCCGCTTCGGTGAGTTCGCCGCCGAGGGCAACCGCGCCACCCAGGCGGCCATCGCCGCCGGACAGAAGGACGACTGGAGATCCTTCTTCAAGCTGACCGGCGTCGTCTTCCTGCGCTCGACCATCGGCGTCGGCATGAGCACCTTTATTCCCATGGTCTGGCTCAACGTGCTCATGCAGTCGGAAGCCCGCTCCGGCTCGGTGACCACCATCCTGTCGCTGTCGGGCGCCGTGGCCACCCTCATCGGCGGCCGTCTGGCCGACCGGTTCGGCTTCAACAAGACCATCCGCACCGGCCTGATCCTGCTCATTCCCTGCCTGACCATCGTCACCCTGTCCCGTTCGGTATGGCTGTCGACCCTCATGCTGGTGCCCACGGCCATGTCCCTCAACCTGGCCTTCAGCCCCTCGGTGGCCCTGGGCCAGAAGTTCGTGCCCAATCACCTGGGCCTGGCCTCCGGCATCACCATGGGCCTGGCTGCCAGCTTCGGCGGCATCATGTCGCCCCTGCTGGGCAAGGTCGGCGACCATTTCGGCCTAATCACCGTGCTGTGGATCCTGGTCGGCCTGGCCGCGCTCGCCGCCGTGGCCTCCTTCTTCGTGCCCGACGCGCCGCCGGCCGTCCACGCCGCCACCGCCGAGGCTGCCGACGCCTGATACGCCGTCTGTCATGCAAACCGAAAAAAGCCGCCCCGCGGGGCGGCTTTTTTGCTGCTTTTTTCCACCGGTACTCCGCGTGGGGCGCGGCTGCAAACAGCCGGATACGGAAAAGGCGCCGGACAACGGATGTCCGGCGCCTGTGGGTGCAGGGGATTTACTGCTCGTAAATGGTCCAGTTGGGGACCTTATTGATCTCTGTCCAGACTTCGTCGCCCTTGACGGTCTTGAACTCGTGGGAGTTGGTGGCTTCCTGAACGGCCAGGTAATACCACTTGCTCTCGTCCTTGTTGTCGGGCCAGACGATCATATCGTCATGCAGATCCTCTGCCGACTGGGGCAGACGGCTGAGCACGCGGTTGATGAGGGTCATGGCCTCGGCACGGGTGATGTAATCGTTGGGACGGAAGCTGCCGTTGTCGCCCACGACCCAGCCGACGGTGGCGGCTCTGTTGATGTAATTCTCAGCCCAGTGGCCTTCGATATCGTCAAACAGGGTGTCGCCGCTGTAATTCTTGCTGCTGAAGCGCGCGGCCCCGTACCCGAAAGGCGCAGAAAATACTTTCGGGGATTGAGCTTTATTCTACCATAGTGCTTTATAAAACTCAATGCCCCGGCGCCTTTTTTACCATGCCGTAACATGGCACGTCCGCCGGCCGGACGGAAAAAACATCGGCTTCCCGCGGCCGCCGGGCCCTTTCGTCTTGACGGCAAAAACCCTTTGATGGTATAATTCTCTTGCCGCACATCCCCCTTCTTCATGCCGGTGTGGCGAAACTGGCAGACGCAAGGGACTTAAAATCCCTCGGTGGCAGCACCGTACCGGTTCGAGCCCGGTCACCGGCACCAAAAACCGGCAAGCTTTGACAGAAGCTTGCCGGTTTTTTTATGGATCTCCGCATGGCAGCCCGGCAGGTTTTTGGAGCCTGCCGGGCTTTTCTGCGTCACCGGCCGGGTCTTCCCGATGCCCATTATTTTATAAATTTAAAGAGCAGCCGGGCCTTTTTCGCCCGCCCGCCCGCCGCGCCTTGACAACCTTTCCACATCGATCTTATAATAAGAAGTGTAGTACTGCGGAGGCATAAAAATATGCTTTGGCGCCGTCCCGGAACGGTTTGAGCGTACCGTTCCCGCCCGCGTCCTGGCCGCAGAGACCCTCCGCAGCTACAGAAAAATACTTTTGTGGAGGAGACAGCCTATGTTTCAGAACATTCAGCAGGTCCAGGATTTTATCCGGGAAAACGGCATCGAGTTCGTCGATTTCAAGATGATCGACCTGCGCGGACGCTGGCGGCACCTTTCCATTCCGGCCGCGCGATTCACCGAAGACACCCTTAAAGACGGCATCGGCTTCGACGGCTCCAACTACGGCTACGCCATGGTGGAGAACAGCGATATGGTCTTTATCCCCGACATCACCACCGCGGTGGTCGATCCCTTCGTCAGCGTGCCCACTCTGTCGATGATCGGCGACGTCATGGTCATCGACCATCCGGCCAACCATCCCTTCGACCAGTATCCCCGCAACGTGGCCAAGCGTTCGGTGGCCTATATGCGGGAGCTGGGCGTGGCCGACGAAATGATCATCGGCCCGGAATACGAGTTCCACGTTTTCGACGGCATGAGCTGCAGCGAGAAGCCCAACGAGATCGGCTATAAGCTGTACAGCCGCGAATCGGTCTGGTCGTCCGACGAAGACCCCCGGCAGAACAACGGCTTCCACACCCGTCCCCACGCCGGCTATCACGCCGACCAGCCCGGCGATCTGACCTTCGGCCTGCGCAACGAGATGTGCCTGGAGATGGCCCGCTGGGGCGTCGACGTCAAATACCACCACCACGAGGTGGGCGGCTCCGGCCAGCTGGAGATCGAAGTCGAGCTGGGGGAGATGACCCGCCTGGCCGACGCCACCATGGCCGCCAAATACGTCATCCGCAACACGGCGGCCGCCAACGGCATGACGGCCACCCTGATGCCCAAGCCCATTTACGGCGAGGCCGGCAACGGCATGCATGTGCATATGATGCTGAAAAAAGACGGCCGGCCGGTCTTTTACGATCCCGACGGCTACGCCCAGCTCAGCCAGACGGCCATGTATTTCATCGGCGGCCTGCTGACCCACGTCCGCAGCCTGTGCGCTCTGACCAATCCCTCGACCAACTCCTACAAGCGTCTGATCCCCGGCTTTGAGGCTCCCGTGACCATCGGCTACGCCATGGCCAACCGCAGCGCCGTCATCCGCATCCCGGCCTATGTCAAATCGCCCGACAAGAAGCGCTTTGAGCTGCGCAACCCCGACGCCACCTGCAACCCCTACTATGCCTACGCCGCCATTCTGATGGCCGGCCTGGACGGCATCCGCAACAAGATCGACCCGGCCGACCACAACTGGGGCCCCTTCGACTTCAACCTGTTCGACCTGCCGGAAGAAGAGCGCGCCAGGCTGGGCCATCTGCCCGCCAGCCTCGACGAGGCGCTGGACGCGCTGGAGCAGGACCACGCCTATCTGACCGCCGGCGGCGTCTTCCCCGAAAGCCTGATCCAGAACTGGATCCGGGCCATCCGCGCCGACAGCAGCGAGATCGGCCGCATCCCCCATCCCGCCGAATTCGTCCGGTATTTCGATCTGTAAACCGGCGCACGGCATCCTCTGTCTGTCCCCATACCGTCCGGCCCCCGCGGCCGGGCGGTTTTTTCTTTGCACGGCAAAAAGGTCAGGAAAAGTTCACAATAGGCTGGCCGCCGTGGGTGTCACGCTGCCCCTGCTGCGCCAGGGGCTCTTTTACGTCCCCTTTATCCTGACCCTGCCGCGCTTTTTCGGCACGACGGGCCTCTATCTCTGCCAGCCGGCGGCCGACGCGCTGACCCTTTTGGTCTGCCTGCTGCTCATCCGTCCCATGCGGCGGCTGATCGACAGCTCCATGGCCGGAAGCGCCGGATCCCGGCCGCAAGCGGCAGCCTGCTCTGACCCGGGCGCGGCACTGTACCGCGCCCGTTTTTTGTCCCGCAGGCCGGCCCTTTGGTTGACAAGCGCCGTTTGGGGGATATAATAAGTTTTATATTTCAAAATACCCCCCTGAACCATGAAAGTGAGCAAATCATGCAAATAATCAGAAAATTCCTGGCGCTGCTGCGCAGCCCCCGCAGCGCCCGCACCCGCAGCCAGAACCGCCTTTACTGGGCCGTCAACCTGGGCGCGCTGGCCCTGTGGGCGGCGGGGCTGGGCCTGGTCAGCCTCTATTTCGCCTCGGCCGCCGTGGAGCACTGGTCGGCCCTGTTCCTCTCCTATCTGCACGCGCCGGCCCTGCTGGCCCTCAACCTGCTGCCTGTGGCGGCGCTGACGGCGCTGTTCTGGCTGCTCTTCAACCGCGCCTGGGCCGCCGTCGCCGGGTCGGGCGTCCTCGTATTGGGCATGAGCCTGGTCAACTACTACAAGATCGTCCTGCGCAACGACCCCTTCCTGGCCGCCGACGTCTTTCTGGTGTCGGAGGCCGCCAACATGACCGGCGCCTACACCCTCCGCGTCCCGCTGTCGGTGGTGCTGGCCGTGGCGGGCACGGCGGCGGCCGTCTTTCTGGCGGCGCGGCTGCTGCGCGCCCGCATGCGGAGCCTGCGCCTGCGCGCCCTGCTGCTGGCCCTTCTGCTGGCTCTCAGCGCCGCCGGGCTGTCGGCCGTCGTTTTTAACGATTCGGTCTATGCCGCCACCGAGAACATCGAGCGCAACGCCTGGTTTCTCAGCCGCTGGTCCGACCGCGACCAGTATGTCTCCCGCGGCTTTATCTATCCCTTTGCCCACAGCATGAAAACGGCGGTGGAGAAGGCCCCCGAGGGCTACGACGCCCAAGCCAGCCGCGCCTACCTGGAGAGCTTTTCCGACGACGACATCCCCGATGACCGCAAGGTCAACGTCATCGCCGTCATGCTGGAGGCCTACAACGACTTCTCCACCCTGGGCCTGACCTTCGAGACCGATCCCTATGCCTATTTTCACCAGCTGCAGGAGGAATCCATCCACGGCCGGCTGGTGACCAATATCTTCGCCGGCGGCACCATCGACACCGAGCGCAGCTTCGTCACCGGCTATCCCTATATGAGCGAATACCGCACCGACCTGCCCACCTATGTCTCCTGGCTGGCCGGCCAGGGCTATTACACCGAGGGCGGCCATCCGGGCTACGACTGGTTCTACAACCGCCGCAACGTGGCCCGCTATTTCGGCTTCGACAACTATTATTTCTACGAAGACCGCTATGAGACCCCCGGCGACAGCCTGATGCACGACGACGAGTTCTTCGCCGACCTGCTGCAGCTCTACCGCGACCATCAAGCGGAGAGCGGCGCGCCCTATTTCAGCTTCTCGGTGACCTATCAGAACCACGGCCCCTACGCCGACGACACGCTGTACGACAGCGATACCGTCTATTACGCCGGCGACGGCTGCAGCCCCCAGGCCCGGAATATCCTCAACAACTATTTCTGGGGCATCCGGCTGACCGACCGGGCCATCGAGTCGCTCATTGAAAGCCTGCGGGACGACGACGCCCCTGTGGTGGTGGTGCTTTTCGGCGACCACAACCCCTGGCTGGGCGACAATTCCTATGTCTACGACGAGCTGGGCATCAGCCTGGACCGGGGCACCGATATGGGCTTTTACAATTACTACTGCACCCCCTATATCATCTGGGCCAACGACCGGGCCAAAGCGGTCACCGGCAGCGATTTCCGGGGCGAGGGCGGCGATTTCAGCCCCTGCTTTTTGATGAACCGGCTCTTTGAGGCCTGCGGCTGGGAGGGCAATGCCTATATGAAGGCGGCCAACGCCATGCGGGACCGGCTGGACGTCATCAATCGCACCGGCATCTGGCGGGAGACCGGTACCGGCGTCCTGACCACCCGGCTGGAGGGGCCGCTGCTGGAGGAATACACCCGCTTCAAGCAGCTGGAATATTATATGAAGCACGATTATTGATCCTGCCGGTTTTCCGCAAAACGGCAAAAAGCACCTCCGGTACCGCCTGTACGGCGCCGGAGGTGCTTTTTTAAGGGGGAGGCTTTTCGGGCAGAAGAAAAAGCCGCTTGCCCGTGCGGCTTTTTTCTTTTGGGCGCCGCCGGAAGGGGGCGGCTGGAAGATGCCCGATATGAAAAGGAAAAGATGCTGGCTGTATGGGGGTGAAACGACGGGGCGGTTAAACCCTACATCGTTTATGGGTTTATCATACGCCGGCAACCTTAAATACGCCTTAAGCCTATTCTGAATTTTTCTTAACATCCGGCCGGCCCTTTCAAAAAAGTCCTTTCACAAACCCCCTTGTCCGGCAGGGGGAAATCGATTATACTCAAATCATATGATGGAAAACCCGCGGCGGCGCAGAGCCGCCCAGATAAAGGATGATAAGCTATGGAAAACAACAAAAACAAGCTGCGGCAGCTGCCCAAGGTGGACGAGCTGGTCGCCCGGCTGGAGCCTCTGTGGGCAGATTTCGGTAAGGAAATGGTCACCGAATGCGCCCGCGAGCAGATCGACGGGATGCGCCGCACCCTGCTGGAGGGCGGCGACTGCGACGTGACCATGGAGGCCGCCTGCCGTGCCGTCGAGACCGGCCTGCGGAAGATCTACGCCCCCCATCTGCACCCCGTGATCAACGCCACCGGCGTCGTGCTGCACACCAACCTGGGCCGTGCCGTTCTGTCGGAGCGGGCCGCCCGTGCCGCCTTTCTGGCCGCGCGCAGCTATTCCAACCTGGAATACGATATTGAAAAGGGCGCCCGCGGCTCCCGCTACAGCCACATCGAGCGCCTGCTCTGCCGCATCACCGGCGCCGAGGCCGCTATGGTCGTCAACAACAACGCCGCCGCCGTCATGCTGATCCTCTCCACCATGGCCAGAGGCCGCGAGGTGGTGGTCTCCCGCGGCGAGCTGGTGGAGATCGGCGGCGCCTTCCGCGTGCCTGAGATCATGGCCCAGAGCGGCGGCACGCTGGTGGAGGTGGGCACCACCAACAAGACCCACGCCTATGATTATATCAACGCCGTCACCGAAAACACCGGCGCCTTCCTCAAGGTGCACACCAGCAACTTCAAGATCACCGGCTTTACCGAGGAGGTCTCGCTGGAGGAGATGTGCCGCATCGGCCACGAGCGCGGCATCCCGGTCATCTACGACCTGGGCAGCGGCCTGCTGTGCGATCTGGACGATGCCGGCGTGCGGGAGGAGCCCCGGGTGCTGCCTTCCATGGCCGCCGGCGTCGACGTGCTTTCCTTCAGCGGCGACAAGCTGCTGGGCGGCCCCCAGGCCGGCATCATCGTCGGCCGCAGGGAATGGATCGAAAAGATGAAGAAGAACCCCCTGACCCGCGCCTTCCGCGTCGACAAGATGACCTTTGCCGCGCTGGAGGAGACCCTGCGCTGCTATCTGGACGGCTCCAGCGCCCAGAGCGTGCCCACGATCGCCATGATCCGGCGGCCGGTGGCCGAGCTGGAAAAGGCGGCCCGGCGGCTGCGCGGCCAGCTGCGCCACCTGGACGGTGTGACGGCCGCCGTGGTGACCGAGCAGAGCCAGGTGGGCGGCGGCTCGGTGCCCTCGGTATTCCTGGAGACCCGGGCCGTGCAGGTGGAGGTCTCCGGCCTTTCGGCGGCGGCGCTGGAGGAAAAGCTGCGCCGGGAGCATTCCATCATCTGCCGCATCGTCCACGATAAGGTCATATTCGATATGCGCACCCTGCTGGAGGGCGACGACAAAAAGATCGCCCAGGCCCTGGGCGCGATCTGTGAGGAACTGGCATGAATCATGTAATCATCGGAACGGCAGGCCACGTCGACCACGGCAAGACCTGCCTCATCAAAGCGCTGACCGGCATCGACACCGACCGTCTGGCCGAGGAAAAGAAGCGCGGCATCACCATCGAGCTGGGCTTTGCCAATCTGGAACTGCCCGGCGGACTGACGGCCGGCATTGTCGACGTGCCCGGCCATGAGAAATTCATTCGGAACATGCTGGCCGGCGCCGGCGGCATCGACATCGCCATGCTGGTGGTGGCCGCCGACGAAGGGGTCATGCCCCAGACCCGCGAGCACCTGAGCATCCTGTCGCTGCTGGATATTCCCCAGGGCATCATCGTCATCACCAAGGCCGACACGGTGGACGAGGACTGGATCGAGATGGTGCGGGAAGACATCGCTGAAAGCGTGCGCGGCACCTTTTTGGAAAACGCGCCCATGATGGCCGTTTCGGCCTTCACCGGTCAGGGCCTGGACGAGCTGAAAAACAAGCTTGCCGAGCTGGCCCAGAGCGCCCGGGGCAAGGATACCACCCGGCCCTTCCGTCTGCCGGCCGACCGCGTCTTCACCCTGGGCGGCCACGGCACAGTCATCACCGGCACCCTGCTGGAGGGTACGCTGCATGAGGGCGACGAGATCATGCTCTATCCTTCCGGCATGATGACCCGCGCCCGCAGCATCCAGGTCCATTCCAAAGACGTCAAGGAGGCCTACGGCGGCCAGCGCGTGGCCGTCAACCTGGCCGGCATCAAAAAAGAAGATATCTCCCGCGGCGAAGTGGCGGCGGCCCCCAACAGCATGACCCCCTCCATGATGGTCGACGTCTGGCTGACCGCCCTGCGGGACAGCGGCCGCGAGATCAAGAACAACAGCCGCCTGCACTTCTATCACGGCGCCCGCGAGATCCTGACCAAGGTGGTTCTGATGGACCGCGACGTGCTGCAGCCCGGCGAAAGCTGCTATGCCCAGCTGCGTCTGGAGGAAGAAGTGACAGCCAAGCGGGGCGACCGCTTCGTTGTGCGCTTCTATTCGCCGCTGGAAACGGTGGGCGGCGGCGAGATCCTGGATCCCTGCCCCTTCAAGCACCGGCGCAGCGACGCCCGGGCCATGGAGGGCATGGAGATCAAGCGCACCGGCACGCCCGAGCAGATCGTCGGCCGCCTGATCGCCGATCACAGCCACGGCTGGACCCCCATCGCCGATATCGCCCGCTTCGGCTCCTTCGCCCCCTCCGAGGCCGACGCCATCGCCCGGGCGCTGGCCGAAAAGGGCCAGGTGGTCTCCATCGGCCGGGGCATTTACCTCGACGCCGAATACGTCAAGAAGATCCGCAAAAACATGATCGCCCTGCTCAACGAGTTCCACAAGGCCAACCCCCTCAAGGGCGGCATCAAGCGCGAGGAGCTGCGCACCCGCCTGCTGCCCGACAGCCGCATCGCCGACGTCGACAGCCTGCTGGACCACTTTATCGAAAAGGGCAGCATCAAAGAAGTGCGCGGCCTGATCTCCATCGCCTCCTTCAAGGTGGAGGCCGGTGAAAAGCTGCAGAAGCTTATGGACCGGCTGACGGCCGAGTATAAGGCGGCGGCCTTCGCGCCTCCGGCCACCGACGATATCATCGGCGGCGACAAGCAGACAGCCCAGGTGATGGACGCCATGCTGGCCGAAGGCATCCTCATCCGCCTGGATCCCCAGATCTATATCCACAGCGACTGCTACCGGCAGGCCCTGGACACCGCCTACAGCCTCATCGACAAAAACGGCCAGATGACCCTGGCCGAGTTCCGCGACGCCCTGGGCACCTCCCGCAAATACGCCGTCGCCCTGCTGGAGCATTTCGATAACCGCCGTCTGACCAAAAAGGTCGGCGATGCCCGCGTCCGGGCGTAAGATCCATAAAAAACGCCATCCGCAGGGATGGCGTTTTTTTGTTGCTTTCGGCTGCCCGAAAGTAACCAAAGGGCACCGCGCCAATGCCTCCCTTGTGCAAAGGGAGGTGGGGTCGAAGACCCCGGAGGGATTGTACTTTTCTTGATTTTTCCTTTTCAATGCCACTTGTACGCTTTGGCAAATGCGCGTTTTGCTGTTACTTTCGACTGCCCGAAAGTAACCAAAGGGCATCGGGGGCGCTTTAAGCCGCCCCCCGAACCCCCAGGCGAGGGTGTGACCTTTTTCCCCTCCATCCCCGGAAATACGATACGCACGAAGTCTGACCATGCCCGGAAGTTATGAAGGGCCTGTTTTTTTGCCTGGCTGCATCATCATCGGGCCGGGAACTTCGCTGAAGCGCACGAATTTGAGTGCTGCGCCGCGCCCATGCCTCCCTT
Source organism: uncultured Clostridia bacterium (assembly GCA_945947915.1). Taxonomy (GTDB): domain Bacteria; phylum Bacillota; class Clostridia; order Oscillospirales; family Butyricicoccaceae; genus RGIG1902. Next base: position 10,461 of record CAMEZQ010000042.1, read on the forward strand.
GTGCAAAGGGAGGTGGGGTCGAAGACCCCGGAGGGATTGTGTTTTTCCTGCTCAAGGTCACTTGTGCGCTTTGGCAAGCGCGCCATATGCTCGGCACCGCGCCGGAGCCTGCCTTTATCAATTCCGTCCCGCAGGACGCCATAATTATTCATTATTCAATTATTCATATTCACTATTCATTCTTCATTACATCAAAAAGCCCACGGCGGAGTATCCGCCGTGGGCTTTCTTTGATCTCATATTACCGCCGGCCGGCGCCGCCGCCGCGGGAACCGCCTCCGCCGCCCATACGGCCGCCGGAAGACCGGCCGCCAAAGGAGCCGCCCGAAGACCGGCCGCCGAAGGAGCTGCCCGAGGAGCGTCCGATGGACCCGCCAAAGCCGCCGCCGCGGGAAGAACCGCCGCCCGTGCCGCGGCGTCCGGCAGAGGAGCCGCCGAAAAGGCCGCCGGTGCGGGGCTGTGTGGGTGTGCGGGGCTGCGCAGACGTCCGGGGCGGGGGAGGGGGCGGCATGGGCCGCCGGGGCCGCACGGTGGGCCCAAAGCCCCAGAAGGTGCGGCGCGGCCGTATGACCGGCGCGCCGTAGACCCGCCGGCGCCCGATCGACCGGAAGGCGGTGAAGATGGCGATGATGATGACCAGCACGATCAAAAGGCTCACCAGGGCAAAGATGCCGCTGCCGCCGGAGCTCTTCCCGGGCTGGGGCGTGTAGGTATCGGCTGTGCTGCCGCTGTAATAGGCGCGGATATCGCTTTCCGAAACGCCGTATTTTTCATCCACGGCCGCGACGACGGCCTTGAAGGTATTGAGGGCCGCCTCGTCGTAGTCGCCGCCGTCAAAATCAGATTCCATATACTGGGCGCAGATGCTCTCCAGCGTACCGGGGGAAAGCTGCCCCGTCAGGCCGTCGCCGGCCATGATCCAGTATTTCTCCTCGCCGGGCGAGAGCAGGATCAGAACGCCGTTGTCCTCTCCGGCGTCGCCCAGAGCCCAGTCGTTGAACAGCTCGTAGGCGTATTCCTCGGCGTTTTTGCCGTCGAAGAAATCGACGGCCACAACGACCACCTCGGCGCCGCTGCACTGGTCGTACAGCCGGTAGTTTTCATCGCAGATGTAGATCTCCGTATCGTCGCTCAGCACACCGGCCGCGTCGTTGGCGTAAAACCGGGCGCTCTCCTCCAGGGCCAGCGCGCCGGCAGGGAAGAGCAGGCAGAGCGCCAGGCAGAGCAGGGCACAGGCCCATCTTTTTCCGGCAGGTGCCGCCCGTGTGATTTTTTGCTTCAATGGGGTCTCCTTTCACAGTTCACCGGTCAGGATCACCGGAAAATCGGGGCTTCTTCATAGCCGAACAGGGCAAAGAACAGCCGTCCGGGGAAAGACGTGATCTCCCGGTTGTATTCCACAGCCTGTGCATTATAGGGATCGTGAGACATGGTCATGGCCGCCGAGGTGAAATCGGCGTAAAGGGAAGCGCGGTAGCCGGCGTCTTTATCCGACAGGGCGGCCTCGCCCAGCCGTTCGTAGAGCGCCGTCATGGCCGACGCCATGGCCCGGTCAGCCTGGTATTTCTCCTGCAGACCGGAGGCGGCGTTGACGGCCGTGACGGCTTCTTCCAGCCCGGTCACGGCGCTGTCGGCGGGGTCGATGCTGCGCTTGGCCACCAGGATCATATTGACGGCAGCGTCGACCCGCTGGGAAAGATCGGAGGCCATGCCGACGCCGTTGCCCTTTTCTCCGTTGTAAAACAGATCCTCCACCCGGGCATACAGGCGGCTGCCCGAGCGCCAGGCGCCCAGCAGAACGCCCAGCACGATCATCAGCGCCATCACGGCGGCCGCCGTCCGCCTGTCCTGCAGTCTGGTCATACGCATCAGCCCCGGTTGATCTCAAGCAGCTTCTGCTTGAGCTCGCCCTCGATGCGGCCCAGCTGGGCCTCGGCCTCCCGGCGCTTCTGCCGGCCCTCGTTCTGGATCTGGATGACCTCGTCCAGCGTTTCGATGAGGGTGTTGTTGGTCTGCTGCAGCGTTTCGATATCGACGATGCCGCGCTCGCTCTCCCGGGCCACGTTGATGGTGCCCATCTTGAGGGTCTCGGCGTTTTTGCGCAGCAGCTCGTTGGTCATGTCGGTGACCTCCCGCTGGGCCTTCATGGCCTGGTTGGAATGCTCCAGCCCCAGGGCCAGCACCATCTGGCTCTTCCACAGGGGCAGCGTGCTGGTCAGGGTGGTCTGGATCTTTTCGGCCATCAGCGTGTCGTTGTTCTGCACCAGACGGATCTGGGGGCCCATCTGCACCGACACCATGCGGGTCAGCTCCAGGTCGTGGAGCTTCTTTTCAAAGCGGTCGCACAAAGCGGCCAGATCGTTGGCCGCCTGGGCGTCCTCGGCTTTGCCGGTGGCCTCGGCCTTTCTGACCAGCTCGGCCAGGTCGGTCTCCCGCACCTTGCTGAGCTTCTGCTTGCCGGCCAGGATATACATGGTCAGCTCTTTGAAATTGACCAGGTTTTTCTCATACATCTGGTCCAGCAGGGCGATGTCTTTAAAAAGCTGGATCTGATGGTCCTCCAGCATGTGGGCGATCTTCTCCACGTTGACCTCGGCCTTGTCGTATTTTGTCTTGAGGACCTCCAGCTTGTTGGTCTGCTTTTTGAAAAAGCCGAAGATGCCCTTTTCCTCCTCCTCGGCATTAAAGCCCTTGAGTTCGCCGATGAGGTCGGTGATCATGTCGCCCACCTCGCCCAGGTCCTTGGTGCGGACATTGTTCAGGGCGCTTTCGGAAAAGCCGGCCAGCTTTTTCTGGGCGTCGGCGCCGTACTGCAGCACCATGTTGGAATTGGTGATGTCGATCTTTTCGGAAAAATCGGCTACCATCTTTTTCTCGGCCTCCGACAGCGTGCTCTCCATATCCACCGGCTCGGCCTTCTTTTCGTTGACCGGCGCCGCCTGGGCGGCCGCGGCCTGGGGCTGATCGGCAAAGGGCTCGAGGGTCAGGGTCGGCATTTCCATCGTGTTCTTTTCATCCATTATCGGTTTCCTCCCGTTTGTTGTACCTGGCTGCCGCCAGTCTCTTCTTCATCGTACAAATGCAGCGTGATGCCCGTGCCGCCGTCGTCCTGCGGCGCCGCGGCGTTCTTTTCCAGCATGCCGCCGGTCAGTCCCTCCCGGGCCAGCATGTTTTCCATGACGGTGACGTCGGTGGTGATGTCCAGCGCGTCGCGCTCATACATCAGATCCAGCTGCTTCTTCAGGGCCAGATCCAGCTGGCTCAGATTGCCGCCGATGCGCGCCATGGCGCCCGTGACGTTTTCGCCGGCGCCGCCCTGGTCCTCCAGCTTTTCGTAATATTCCGTCAGCTTGATGAGGGTGGGCAGGTAATAGCTCATCAGACGGCGGGCCATGGAAGCCTTGGCGGGATCGTCGGCGATGGCGGCCAGGATCTTTTCCACCGTTTCGTCGATGGACCGCAGGCTGGCCCTGACGGGCGCCGACGCGATGCGCCCGGCCACAGCGTCCAGCCGGTCCAGATAGGCGCGGCCCTCGGCCACCGTGCTGTCGGCCAGCGCGTCGCCGGTCTCGGGCAGCTTCTGGGGCACCTCCACCACCTGCCCGGGCAGCAGGCGGGCGGAGACGGCGTAAGCGGCCGCCGCCGCAAGGGCGGCCAGCAGATAATGGGTCATCTTATAAAGGGGCAGCACCAGCGCCCACAGCAGAAACACGCCGCCGGCAATGTAAAAGCACCAGGGCGAAGCCAGCCGCCGGGTGTTGGCCGCCCGTGTCTTTTCCTGTTCTTTCATACGTTTTTCATACCTTTCGGATCGAAGATCAAGTCTATTTCCACAAATACCATTGTATTATTTTCGCATCGGCCTGTCAAGAAAAGAAGCCGCCGGCGGCGCGCCCGGCTGTAGGATTACAATAGATGTTGGACAGTTGAATAAAAAAGGATGAAGGATAAGGC
>CAMEZQ010000043.1 GCA_945947915.1 uncultured Clostridia bacterium
AGCGCGTGGGCTTTGTTGAAAGCGTAGTTGGCAAAATCGGTCATTTCGTCAAAGATCTCGTTGGCCACGTTTTCGGGGACGCCGTTGGCCACACACCCGGCCACGCCGTCCGCGGGATCGCCGTGTACGAAAGCCTCCCGCTCGCTGAGCAGGACCTCCATCTTCTTTTTGGCCATGGCCCGGCGGACAACGTCGGCGCGTCCCAGCGAATAGCCGGCCAGCACGCGGAAGATCTCCATGACCTGCTCCTGATAGACGATGCAGCCGTAGGTGACCGAAAGAATGTCCTTGAGCAGCGGATGCTTGTAGGTGATGGTCTCGGGATGGCTGCGGCGGTGGAGGAACATGGGGATGGAGGCCATGGGCCCCGGCCGGAAAAGGGCGATGAGGGCCGTGATGTCATCGATGGACCTGGCCTTCATGCTGACGGCCAGGTTCGTCATGCCCGAGCTTTCCAGCTGGAAAACGCCGATGGTATCGCCCCGGGCGATCATATCGAAAACATCCGGGTCCTCATAGCTGATATGCTGCAGATCGACCTTCTCCCCGCCGCGCTCGACCATCCGCACGGCGTCGTCCAGAATGGTCAGGTTCCGCAGACCGAGGAAATCCATCTTGAGCAGGCCGAGCTCTTCCAGCGTCGTCATGGTGTACTGGGTCACGACGCCCATATCGTTTTTGGCCAGGGGGACATATTCGTAAACGGGCGCCGCCGCAATGATGACGCCGGCGGCGTGGGTCGAGGCGTTGCGCGGCATGCCTTCCAGCGCCCGCGCCGTATCGATCAGGCGTTTGACCTTCGGGTCGTCCTCGTAATACTGCCGCAGCTCCTTTGAATCCTCCAGCGCCTTGTCCAGCGTCATTTTCAGCTCCTGGGGGATCATTTTCGCAATAAAATCCACCTCGGCATAGGTCATTCCGAACACACGGCCCACATCGCGCACGGCGGCCCGCGCCGCCATGGTGCCGAAGGTGATGATCTGGGCCACGCAGTCCTTGCCGTATTTCTCAACGACGTAATCAATGACCTCCTGCCGGCGCATATAGCAGAAATCGATGTCGATATCCGGCATGGTGACACGCTCTGGATTGAGGAAACGCTCGAAATAGAGGGAATATTTCATGGGGTCGACGTCGGTGATGGAGAGGCAGTAGGCCACCATGCTGCCGGCGGCCGAACCGCGCCCGGGACCGACGGGGATGCCCTGGCTCTTGGCATATCCGATAAAATCACCGACGATGAGGAAATAATCGACAAAGCCCATCTGCCGGATCATGTTCATTTCAAATTCCAGACGGTCGGCATAGCCCGGCGGATCGTCGGGATACCGCACGGCGTAGCCGGCCAGACACTTTTCCCGAAAAACGCCCTCGGCCGTCTGGCCCGGCTCCAGCGGGAAACGGGGCAGATGATGCTCTCCGAATTGGAATTCCAGGTCACAGGCGTCGGCAATGCGCACCGTATTGGCCAGGGCGTCGGGCGCATACGGAAAGAGGGCGGCCATCTCCTCGCCGCTTTTGATGTAGAATTCGCTGCCCTCAAACCGCATGCGGTCTTCGTCGTCCAGCTTTTTCCCGGTCTGTACGCAGAGCAGCACGTCGTGCATCTCGGCGTCCTCCCGGGCGATATAATGGGCGTCGTTGGTGGCCACCAGCGGGATGCCGGTCTCGGCCGAAAGGCGCACCAGCTGCCGGTTGATCTCCTTCTGTTCCTCCAGACCGTGATCCTGCAGCTCCAGATAATAATTGCCTGCGCCGAACAGCGCCTGATAGCGCAGCGCGCAGGCCTTGGCTTCTTCGTAATTTCCGGCCGCCAGCAGCCGCTGGACCTCTCCGGCCAGGCAGGCCGAAAGGCAGATCAGGCCCTCGCTGTGGCCCTGCAGCAGCTCCCAATCGACCCGGGGATGCTTGTAAAACCCCTCGGTGAAGGCGAAAGAGTCCAGATACATGAGGTTTTTATAGCCGGTCTCGTTGCGGCACAGCAGCACCAGATGGTAAGCCTCGCTGCGGTAGCCGGGATAGCCGGCATCGAAGCGGCTGCCCGGCGCCACATAGACCTCGCAGCCGATGATCGGCTTGATCCCGGCTTTTTTGGCGGCTTTATAGAAATCCATCACGCCGTACATCACGCCGTGGTCGGTGATGGCCACGGCTTTTTGCCCCAGTTCGGCGGCCCGGCGGACCAGGCGCTCGATGCGGCAGGCGCCGTCCAGCAGGCTGTATTCGGTATGTACGTGCAAATGGACAAAATCAGGCATGCTTTCAGCTCCTTTTCAACGCGTTTTCAGTTCTTCCGAAAGCCTGACCAGTTTTTTCAGTCGGCTGCTGACCCCGGGCTTGGAAATGGGCGGGTCGAATTTGGCGGCCAGCTCGCTGAGCGAAGCCATGGGGTTCTCCTTGCGCAGCCGCGCCGTCTGCCGCAGGTCGGCCGACAGCCCCTCCATGGCCCCGGCGGCTTCCAGGTCGCGTATGGCGTCCAGCTGCCGGTTGGCGGCGTCAATGGTCTTGTCAAAATTGGCCGTTTCGCAGTTGACCTTGCGGTTGATCTTGTTGACCAGCGCCTTTTCCACTTTGGTCAGCATCAGATCCATGGCGGCGCCGGTGGCCCCGATGGCCGACAGAAAGGTCTCGATGCGCTCGCTGTTTTTATAATACAGCACATAATTGCTGCGCCGGGTCACCTCCCCCGGCTCCATATCCATCTCGTAAAGCAGCGTGCAGACCTGCCTGGAAACGTTGTAATGGGGGGTGACCAGCTCCAGATGATAGCCGCCCCGGCCGGCCGTCACATAGCCGCCCATCAGAAAACAGCCCCGCAGAAAGGCCGCCTTGCAGCAGTCCTCCTCCACCACCGCGCGGTTGAGGGAGAGCGCCGCGCTTTTATACTGGAACCCATACCAGTCGAAAACGGCACGGATGCTTTCGGGATCGTCCAGTATCAGCGCCTCTTCCCGCTCGTCTTCCTCCAGCAGCTCGGCGCCGAACAGCCTCCGGAACAGCATCCGCGCCCGTTTGCGCACCTCGGGCATGGCGGCCACCAGCCGGATCCGGTCGGGGGCGAATTTATTGCAGTAGAGCAGCATGCCCAGGCATTCGGCACTGGCACAGCAGTCCGGCACCTGCCCGCGGCACAGCTCGGTTTTGATCTCTTCGGTAAACGACATATCCTACTCCCGTCCCAGCAGCATCTGATCGTAGCGCCGCAGGATACCCTTGCGCGGCACCATAATATCGGCCATCAGCATGATATTGAAGGCCAGGCGCAGCGGGTCGTGCCGGATGAGCATACTGTCGCGGGCCAGGACCTCGGCGCCGAACAGGCGCACGCCCATGCTTTCGATCTGCGCCTTGTCGATCTCCACGGGGCAGCTGTTTTCCCGCTCGTAAACACTGAGCAGATTGCGCCCGACGCCGGCGGTGTTATACAGGCAGACATCGACCAGATGGCCGCGGCCGTAGCGGTTGATCTCCCGGATATGCTCCGACGCCGTAAAATTCTCCGTTTCGCCGTCCTGGGTCATGATGTTCTGCACATAGACCTTAAAGGCCGGCGAATGCTTGACGGCGTTGGCCACGTTGCCCACCAGCAGATTGGGAATGACGCTGGTATACAGGCTGCCGGGGCCCAGCACGATGAGATCGGCCTCCTGAATGGCCTCGATGACGCTGTCCAGCGCCACGGCCGCCCTGGGAATGATCTCGATCTGCGCAATGCTCAGATGGGTATCTTTTTTCTTGGAGGTGATGGCCGTTTCTCCCACGACGATGCTGCCGTCCTCAAAACGGGCCTGCAGATTGACGTTGGTGTTGGTCACCGGCAGCACGCGCCCCGTGACGGCCAGGATCTCGTTCATGCTGGCCACGGCACGGTCAAAGGAGCCGCAGATCTGATTGAGCGTGAGCAAAAAAAGATTGCCGAAATTCTGCCCCTTGAAGCTGCCCTCGGTAAAACGGTAGTTGAGCACCTCCCGCATCATCGAGCTGGTATTGGCCAGCGCCAGCAGGCAGTTGCGGATGTCGCCGGGCGGCAGCACGCCGAATTCCTGCCGGATCATGCCGCTGCCGCCGCCGTCATCGGTGACCGTGACGACCGCCGTGATATTGTCGGTATATTCCTTCAGTCCCAAAAGAAGCGTCGACAGGCCTGTGCCGCCGCCGATGGCCACCACCTTGCGGCCGGCTGCCCGCGCCGCATGCATGGCTTCTTCTTTTGAGAACTCGATATCGTTATACAGTTCCATATTCCATCCCTAAATCACGCACAAACAAAAGAAACCGTCAGTTCTTATCCAGATCCCGGTGCCGGATGATGACATTGTGCCCCTTGGCCAGCAGGTCGCTGCAGAGCTTTTCGCCAATGGCCACCGAGCGGTGATGTCCGCCGGTGCAGCCCACCGAAACGACCAGAGAGGTCCTGCCCTCCCGGATATATAAAGGTATGAGGAATTCCAGCATATCATTCAGCTTTTCCGAGAAAATTTTCGCCGCCGGCGTCTGGAAGACGTAATCGCTGACCTCCTTGTCGCGTCCGTCTTTATTGCGCAGCTCGGGTACATAATAGGGATTTTTCAGAAAGCGCACGTCAAAGACCATGTCGGACTCGTGGGGAATGCCGTGCTTGAAGCCAAAGGTGTTGATGCTGATGACCATGACTTTTTTGCCGCCGTCTTCGCAGAAGAGATTGGTCAGATGGGCGCGCAGGCCGGCCGACGACAGCCCCGTGGTGTCGATGAGGTAATCGGCCCGCTCCTTGACCACCTCCAGAATGCCCCGTTCCTCCCGGATGGCTTCCACGATGCCCTTGCCGTAGGTGTCCAGCGGATGCCGGCGGCGGGTTTCTTTATACCGGTTGACCAGCTTTTCATCGCTGCAGTCGAGAAAGAGCACGCCGCAGCGGACGCCGATCAGGCGCAGGTTGTCCAGAATGGGAAACAGCCGGTTGAAATCGCTCTCGCTGCGCACGTCGACCACCATGGCCACCCGCTTGTATTTGGCCGGGCTGTCCATAAACAGCTCGACAAAGCCCGGGATCAGCCGGATGGGCATGTTGTCCACACAGTAATAGCCGATATCCTCCAGCACGTCGACGGTCAGGCTCTTGCCCGCGCCGCTCATTCCCGAAATGATCAAACAATCCATCTTTATCCTATCCTCACTGATTCTATATCCTGTCTGCCCGCGGCGCCGGCCGTCAGAGGGTCCCGGCGCCGTCTTCCGCAGCCCCGCCGCCCAGCAGCTCGACCTCCCGTTCCAGGCGCACGCCGCAGCGCTGCCACACGGTCTCCTCGATCTGCCGGCAGAGGGCCAGCACGTCGGCGCAGGTGGCGCCGCCCCGGTTGATGACGAACCCCGCGTGCTTCTGCGACACCTCGGCGCCGCCCACCCGCAGCCCCTTGAGGCCGCAGACCTCGATCAGCCGGGCGGCGTAATCGCCCTCCGGGCGCTTGAAGGTGCTGCCGGCGCTGGGATATTCCAGGGGCTGTTTCTCCCGCCGCCGGCCGGCCAGCTCCCGCATGGTCTGCGCGATAGTTTCCCGGTCGCCCTGCTGCAGCGCCAGTTCGGCCGCCAGAATGATGGTGCCGCGGCGGGCCTTGAACAGGCTGCTGCGGTAGACGAACCCGGCGTCCTCTCCCCGCAGCGTACACGGGCGCAGCTCTTCGTCGAGATATTCCACCTGCCGCACCACATCTTTCAATTCACCGCCGTAGGCGCCGGCGTTCATAAAGACGCCGCCGCCCAGGCTGCCCGGGATGCCGTGGGCAAACTCCAGCCCCGTCAGGCCGTGTTCCATAGCCGTATGGGCCACCCTGGACAACAGCGCGCCGGCCTCGGCCCGGATGCGGCAGCCCTCCACGGAAATGCCGGACATCCGGCTGCCGATGGCGATGACTACGCCGCCGAAGCCGGCGTCGGACGCCAGCAGGTTGGAGCCGTTGCCCATGACCGTATGGCGCACGCCTTTTTCCCGCAAAGCCGCCAGAAGGGCCGCCAGCTGCCCGGCGCTGTCCGGCTCGGCATACCACCGCGCGGGGCCGCCGATGCGGAAGGATGTATGTTTGGAAAGCGGCTCGTTTTCCCGATAGAAAACGCCGCTTTTTTCAAAGAATTCTTTCAAAACCGATCTCCTTTGCATTGATGCCAGGCATAGGAGCCTGATTGAAATATATTATAACACAGGCGAAAAAAGAATAAAAGACCAATCCGCCGCCCCGCCCTCCGGGCAAAAAGAAAGCGCCCCCGGACGGGACGCGCAAAATATCTGTCGGCTCTGTTTTTTACAGGTTCTTCTTGATCTTGTTCAAAACGCCTTTTTCCAGCCGGGAGACCTGGGCCTGGGAGATGCCGATCTCCCGGGCCACATCCATCTGGGTCTTGCCGTCGTAAAAGCGCAGGGCCAGGATCTTTTTCTCCCGGTCGCTCAGCTCCTCGACGGCCTGCTTCATCAGAATGCGGTCGAGCCAGCTGTCGTCGGTATTGCGGTTGTCCCGCACCTGGTCCATCACGCAGATGGTCTCGCTGCCATCCTGGAACACCGGCTCGTAAAGAGAAATGGGATCGGCAATGGCGTCGAGGGCAAAAACGACCTCCTCTTTTTTGACGCCCATCTCTTTGGCGATCTCCTCCACCGTCGGCTCCCGCTGATTCTGATTGGTCAGCCGTTCCTTGACGGTCAGCGCCCGGTAGGCGTTGTCGCGCATGGACCGGCTGACGCGGATGGCGCTGTTGTCCCGCAGATACCGGCGGATCTCGCCGATGATCATGGGCACGGCATAGGTACTGAAGCGCACGCCCTGGGTCAGATCGAAGTGGTCGATGGATTTGATCAGCCCGATGCACCCCACCTGGAAGAGATCGTCCATGGGCTCGCCGCGTCCGGAAAACCTCTGCACCACCGACAGCACCAGGCGCAGATTGCCGGAGATCAGCTGATCCCGCGCCGCCTTGTCCCCCTTCTGGCTTTTTTCCAAAAGCGCCATGATCTGCTCGTTTTTCAGCACAGTCAGTTCGGCCGTATTGACGCCGCAGATCTCGACTTTGAGCTGCAAAAAATCATTCCTTTCCTCTGGGTCTCTGTTCCAAGTATGGCCCAAAGGAAAGACTTTTAATCACATGCGCCGCAGCATATCCCGCCGCAGGCGGCCGATGATGCGTTTTTCCAGCCGGGAGATATACGACTGGGAGATGCCCAGCACATCAGCCACCTCTTTCTGGGTCATCTCCTCGGGCCGTCCCAGACCGAAGCGCATGGAGATGATCTGCTGTTCCCGCGGCGCCAGCTGGCTCACCGCCTCCAGCAGCAGCTTGCGGTCGACGTCCTCCTCGACGATGCGCATGACGTGGTCGGGTTCCGTGCCCAGTACGTCAGAGAGCAGAAGCTCGTTGCCGTCCCAGTCGGTGTTGAGCGGCTCGTCGATGGATACCTCGGTGCGCTGGTTGCTGCTTTTGCGCAGATACATCAGGATCTCGTTTTCGATGCAGCGGGACGCGTAGGTGGCCAGCTTGGTCTTTTTATCGGCGCGGAAGGTATTGATGGCCTTGATCAGGCCGATGGTGCCGATGGAGATCAGATCCTCGATGCCGATCCCGGTGTTTTCAAACTTCCGGGCGATGTAGACCACCAGCCGCAGGTTATGCTCGATGAGCACCTGCCGGATCTCCGGCTCGCTGCCGGTGTAGCGTTCGATGTAATACGCCTCCTGCTCAGCCGTCAGCGGCGGCGGCAGGCTTTCCGAGCCGCCGATATACCGCACCTCACACCGGGGCCGCAGCCGGCCCGCAAGCCGGCGCAGCATGTTTTTCAGCCAATCCATCCTCGCCATGATTTCCTCCTTTTTGATTTGCTCCGTCCCGTGATGATCCCGCTGATCAGACGCCGATCAGCGCCCGGCAGCCGCAGGCCGGCGCCACTTCGTCGCAGCTGATGCCCAGTATGTATTCGCCGGCAGGCTGCCCGTCGACCGTCAGTGCCTCCGGCCGCAGGGTGATGAGCAGTCCCCGGCCCAGCGACGCCGTGCAGGGCAGCAGCCCCACCGGCAGGCCCAGGCCGGCCAATGCCGCAAAGACCTCGTCCACGGCGTTTCCGCTCAGCCCGGCCAGCGCGCGGGCGGCCTCTGTCCCCAGCAGCTCACCCGCCAGAGAGGCCGACAAAAGAATGACTTTTTTGCCGCTCACCGGGTCGCGCAGCAGATTGCCCGTATCAGTAAAGGCTTGAAATACGGCTTCTCTGCCGCCTGCGCGGCACCAGATCTTTCGGTGCGGCACGGCCGCGCGGAAGCTGCCCGGACGGCAGGCCCAGGTGATCAGCCCGTATCCCAACAGGGTGCCCAGCGCCAGCACACCGACGGAAACATCGAGATAGACCACCGTATTGCTGACCGCGCTGCCGGCTCCGGGCAGCATCTGCCCCAGCCGCAGAACGCCGCCGGAAAGGAGCATCGACAGGGCATACACCATGGCGCAGTCCCCCAAAAAGCGCCGCCGGGCCTGCCTGCCGAAGGCCGTGCGCACCATGAGCCCGCAGCAGACCGGCCGCAGCAGCCAGCCCAGGATCCCCTCCGGCGCGAAAAACAGAAAGACGGCCAAAAAGGCGCCCGCGGCTGCCCCCAGCGCCATACGCCGCCCGGCGGCTCCGCTGCCCCGCAGCTCGGCCGTCAATGCCAGCAGCACATGATCCATCACAAAATTGACCAGAAACAGAACGTCGACGTAAACGATCCGCATAGCCCACCTCCCGATGCCGAGTATAGCACCGGCAGGGTCAGAAAAAAGTCTGTTTACAGGACGCTTTCAAAGCTCCCCGGCCCAGCCCGGCCGGCCGTTTTTGTCCACCCGCAGGACACAGTAGGTCTTTTCCTCCCACTGCACGAAGTCCAGCAGGCAGAAAAAGGCCGAAGGCCCCAGCTCTCCGCCGATCTCCACGGGGGCGGCATAGTAAACGGCGTCCTGACAGGCGGCCTTCAGACCGCCGCAGCCCTGGAAGATCTTTTCCACAAACGAGCCGGCCGTCCGCCCCTCCATCCGCTGAAACCGTGAAAAATGGAAAGGCAGCGGCGGCGTGGGCGGCAGCTCCGGCTCGGGTTCGGGTTCGGGCGGAGGGGCAGCAGGCGGGGGCGGCGCTTCCAAAGGCTTTTCCTCCCCCGGGCGGCGGCGGTCGACCGTGGCATATGCCTCGCCCTGCCTCTCCAGCAGCTGCCGGCATTTATACGCCGGCAGCTTTTTCTGCAGGACGAAGCGCCCGCCCTCGGGCATCATCACGCCCAGATAGACCGTCCCGGCACCCTCCAATGTAACGCGGTAGATATGGTCGGCCTCAAAAGGACAGCTGGCCCAGAACCGCACGGTGCCGCCCTCTGCCTGCCATCGCAGACGGCCGATCTCTTTTTCATTCAGATACAACGGACAATCGGTCATGCCTGCGCCCCCTTCCGCGTCCCGTCCGGTCTTCCCCGGCACTTTATATTTATCTATGCGCAAGGCGGCCGGAATATGCAAAAAGCCCTGCCTGCGTACGCAGACAGGGCTTTGCAGATGCTGTTTCGGCGCGGCTCACGCGATGGTGTAGCTGCCGCAGATCAATACGGTCGCATCGGCGCCGGCACGGAAACCGCGCCCGTCGATGGTGACCATATAGAGATGATTGGCCTGGAGCGCACCGCCGCTGCCCAGCACGGTGCCGCCGCTCAGATCGATCAGACCGGTGGCGCCGGAGGACACGCAGGAAGCACTGCCCAGACGCAGAAGCATCTGGCAGCCCACCTGGCCGGTCAGCGTTTTGCCTGCCGGCACCCGGACCACCTGCCATTTGGCCGCGCCCGCATCCACCATATCGGCGGCCCGGGCGGCCACGGCATCGACCAGCGCATCGCTCTGCAGGCCCCCGGCCGCCGCGATCTTTTCATCGACGGCCCGAAGCAGCTCGGTGCGGCGCGCCGCGGCCGCGTCTTCGATCTCCCGGCTGATCTCCGGACGCACTACATCGTTTATGTAGCTTGCGGTGACCAGCGGATCGTCTTCGGTTCCGTAGCCCGCGGCCGCGGCGGCAATCCCGGTGACAGTCAGCCCCAGGATCAATACGGCCAGGATCGTCGTGTTCCGCTTCCCGTTTTTCAAATCCTATCCCTCCACGGCGGCGCCGGGACCCGTGTGCAGGCCGAAACTGACGGCGATGGCGTCGTCGACCTGGCGCATCATCTGGGTGTCCAGCGCGCCCATTCTCTCTTTCAAACGCCGTTTGTCCAGCGTTCGGATCTGTTCCAGCAAAACGACGGAATTCTTGGTCAGCCCCACCGACTTGGCCGAGATCTCGATATGGGTCGGCAGCTTGGCTTTGTTTTGCTGAGATGTGATGGCGGCAGCAATAACGGTGGGGCTGTATCGGTTGCCCACGTCATTCTGCACGATCAGTACCGGGCGCATGCCGCCCTGTTCACTGCCCACAACGGGGCTCAGATCGGCGTAATAGATCTCGCCGCGTCTGACGATATTTCGGCTATGCTCCAAAACGATCACGCTCCGCAGGAAAATAGTCGGACAAGTCCGCAATATTATTTTTCCACGGCTGTCGGATTTTTAATCATGCGACTGAAAAACAACAGGCAAAATCCATGCGGCCTGTCTCAATCCAGTATATGCGGCGCCCGACCCGGCGGTGCGCCGACGCCATCATGCCTTTACGAAAATAATTATACCACAGGAGCTGCCGTGCCCGCAATCAGGCCAGAAAAGATTTCACGCGCAGCTCCATGATCATCTGCTCGCCGAGATAAAATTCTCCCCGCAGCAAACCGTAGCTGCCGGGGTCGAGCCAGAGCATCTTGCGGGCCGTCACATCCCCCACGTCCTCCACATAGGTCAGCAGGAGCGTCCTGGCACCGTCCAGCTGGTCATAGCCGAAGCTTTCCGGCACGCCGCCGGCCAGATCGGCCACCGCGCCTGTAACGGCATCGGCCGGTACATAGCCGCTGATGCCGGGCAGCAGGGTCTCCACGGCCATGCCGTCGTATTCGATCTCGGCCTTGTCCGGCAGGATCCGGGCCCGGATGCCGGCCAGACTCTCGGGCGCCAGGATCTCCACCCGGTCGCCCTCATCCGTTCGGGTGAACAGGATCTCATAGGTGACCTGCACGCCGCTGTTGGCCGTGATGGCGGCTTCCACCGTCAGACATTCCAGCCCGGCGTAGTATTCTGAAAGCGCGTCGGTGTCGATCTCCTCCCCTCTGCAGCCGGTCAAGCAGCAAAGCAGCAGGAGAAACAGGCAGATCTTTCTGGGCATTTTCATCATCTCCTCCATACGGATCACCTGGTCCGTATGGATCATTTATATGCCCCGCGCCGCCGGATCATGCCAGATAAGCAATACAGGAGGAAACAACGTGATCGTCTTTATAGGAAAGGGACAGGCTCAGTGTGTAGGCCCCATAGGCCGCGGCGGCCTGCCCATGCAGCCGCACCAGCGGCCGGCCATGGCTGTCGTGGAGGATCTCGATCTCCCGGGGCAGCATCCCGTAAAGGCCCCGTCCGAAGGCCTTGGACACCGCCTCCTTGGCGCTGAACAGCCCGGCGGCCTTCCGTGCCGGGCAGGCGCTTTCCCGGATCCGCGCCTGTTCTTCCGGCGTGTAGACCCCGCGCAGAAAGCACGGCTTGCCGGCCAGCCTTTCAAAACGCGAGATCCGTTCCAGATCGATACCGTGCAGCAGTTCCATGTCTGTCCCCTCTCTTTCTCCGGCAGCGGTCCGCCGGTTCCATCGCTTCTCACAGCATCAGCATACCCGATTTTCAAAAAATATGCAACATACCTGCCGCCTGCAGATCCAAGGCAAAGATTTTCTGCAAAAAAGATTGAAATGCCGCCCTGCTTGTGTTATAAAATAATGTATAGCCTAAAATCGAAAAATGCGGCGATGAAGCGAGTAGCAGATCTCGGGAGTGCAGAGAGCAGGCGTATGGTGCGAGCCTGTGTCCGGAGCTTTGTGAAATTCCCTTCGGAGCACCGATGCGGAACCTTTCGGCGCCTGCGCCGGACAAGTAGGCAGCGGCGGCGGTCCCCCGTTACGGGACAAAAGCGCCCGCATGGCGGGAATTTGGGTGGTACCGCGGAAGTATGCTTTCGTCCCTTGTGGACGGAAGCTTTTTTATTTTGCGAAAGAAAAATACAGCACGAAGGAGCAAGTCTAATGAAAGAACAGCTTGAACTTATCCTCCGGCAGGGCCTGGAAGAGATCTCTTCGGCCGCCCGCAAGGATGAGCTTGAAAATGCCCGTGTCAAATACCTGGGCAAAAAGGGCGAGCTGACCGCCGTCCTCAAAATGATGGGCAAGCTGGACGCCGCCGAGCGTCCGGCTATGGGCCAGCTGGCCAACGAAGTCCGGGCCCAGCTGGAGGCCGCCGTCGAATCGGCCGCGGAACGGCTGCATGCGGCCGCCCTGGCCCAGCAGCTCCGGGAAGAGACCCTGGACGTCACCATCCCCGGCAAGCCGGTGCCCGTCGGCCATAAGCACCCCATGTACGTCGCACTGGATGAACTGAAGGAGATCTTCATCGGCATGGGCTTCACCGTCCTGGACGGCCCCGAAGTCGAGCTGGCCGAGCTGAATTTCGACCGTCTGAACGCTGAAGAGGGCCATCCCTCCCGCGACTGGTCGGATACCTTCTATTTTGATGAAGACAGCCGCGTCATGCTGCGCTCCCAGACCTCGCCCATGCAGGTCCGCGCCATGGACTCCATGGAACTGCCCATCCGCATCATCGCCCCCGGCCGTGTCTACCGCAAGGACGAAGTCGACGCCACTCATTCCCCCATGTTCCATCAGGTAGAGGGCATGGTCATCGACAAGGGCATCACCATGGCCGATCTGAAGGGCACCCTCAACACCGTCGTTGAAAAGCTCTACGGCAAGGGCACCAAGACCCGCTTCCGTCCCCATCACTTCCCCTTCACCGAGCCCTCCTGCGAGATGGACGTTCAGTGCCACAAGTGCGGCGGCGTCGGCTGCCCCACCTGCAAGGGCGAAGGCTGGATCGAACTGCTGGGCGCCGGCATGATCCACCCCCGCGTGCTGGAAATGGCCGGCATCGACACCAACGTCTATTCCGGCTGGGCCTTCGGCATCGGCCTGGAGCGCATGGCCATGCGCCGCTTCAAGATCGCCGACCTGCGCCTCATCTTCGAGAACGACATCCGTTTCCTCGAGCAGTTCTAAGAAAGGAGCATTATTGATATGAATCTCAGCAGAAAATGGCTGGACGAGTTCGTCCATGTAACTGCCAACGATAAAGAATTCGCTGAAGCCATGACCATCTCCGGCTCCAAGGTGGAAGGCACCGCCGACCTGGGCGCCGAGATCAGCAACGTCGTGGTCGGCCGTGTGCTCTCTCTGGAACGCCATCCCGATTCCGACCATATGTGGATCTGCCAGATCGATGCCGGCAAGGAAGAGCCGGTGCAGATCGTCACCGGCGCGTGGAACGTCCATGTGGGCGACTATGTCCCCGTGGCCCTGCACAAATCCACCCTGCCCGGCGGCGTCAGGATCGAAAAGGGCAAGCTGCGCGGCGTCAAGTCCAACGGCATGCTTTGCGGCCTTTCCGAGCTGGGTCTGGACGAACGCGACTTCCCCTACGCCGTCATCACCCCGGCCGCCGTGCTGGGCGACTATAAAGCCATCGATCCCGAAAAGCCCTCCATCCCCGCGGACATTCAGCCGGGCCACAAGATCTACGGTCCGGTCATCGCGGCCCGGGTCGAAGGGCTGGAAAACGCCGGCGTCAACCTGTGGAAGGTGACGCTCTGCGACGGCAAGACCGGGCACACGCCGGTCACCCCCTGCCAGAACCTGCACGAAGGCGACCTGGTGGCCTATAACACCAAGACTGGCTCGGTCTGCACCCTGGAGGATCTGCACGCCGAGCAGAAGGAATTCCCCCACTGCATCCCCGACGGTATCTTCATCCTGCACGAAGAAGGCATCCGACCTGGCGACGACATCAAGCCGGTCATCGGCCTGGACGACCATGTGGTGGAGTTCGAGATCACGCCCAACCGCCCCGACTGCCTGAGCGTCATCGGTCTGGCCCGGGAGGCCGCCGCCACCTTCGGC
>CAMEZQ010000044.1 GCA_945947915.1 uncultured Clostridia bacterium
CTTATCCTTCATCTTTTTTTATTCAACTGTCCAACATCTATTGTAATCCTACATTCTTCCAAAAGCCGCCGCACATCGTGCATAACCCGGCCCTTTTGACCAAGACTATCGATAAGTATTACAGGGAGGTTACCCCAAATGGATCGTTATTTCAAGAAAAGCACGCTTTTTCTGGCGGTATTGACCCTTCTCTTCATGGGTTCAACATTCTATTATGCCCAAAAAGCAGAAAGCTACGGACAATATATCGACTATGCCAGTCAGCGGGCCATGTCGGATCTGGTCTCGGAGCTCTCCCAGATGGACAGCGCCCTGGCCAAGCTGCGCTACGCCTCGACACCGCGCAGCTTCCAGACCATCGCGGCCAATCTGTGGCAGAGTGCTGAAACAGCCAAAAACGCCATGTCGACCCTTGCGCTGGAACCGGGCGCATTGGACAGCACCCAGAAATTTGTGGCGCAGACCGGTGATTTCGCCTATTACCTGCTCTTTTCGGCGGCCGGCGGAGACGGCGTCAGCGACGACCATCTGGCGGCCGTCGACAGCCTGTACGATGCTTCGGAAAACATCACCCGTGAAATCAGTTCTATCAAAGGCCAGCTCAACGCGCGCCAGCTCTCCTACGGCAGCATCACCGAGGGTCCCGATTACGACAGCGGCGTCGCCCTGTCCGATGGCCTCAGCGACGTTGAGCAGGAATTCCCCGAATACGCCACCCTGATCTACGACGGTCCCTTTTCCGAGCATCTGGCCTATCAGTCGCCCAAACTGCTTCATGGCCTGCCGGAGGTCACTCTGGAGCAGGCCATGAAAAACGCCGCTTCCTTTGCTGGCATCCCGGTCATGGATCTGTCGCTGCTTTATGAAGAAGGCGGAAAGATCCCGGCCTACTGTCTGGTTTCCGGCAGCGGCGTCACTATGGAAGTTTCCAAACAAGGCGGCATCATTTTCTCCTATCGCGATCCCCGAAGCGCCGGAACAGCGCTGCTGGACAACGATCAGGCGGTCGCCTGCGCCCGGGATTTTCTCGCCAAAAAGGGCTTTACAAACATGAAAGAGAGCTATTATACCCTGTATGACGGCACCATGACCATCAATTTCGCCTATACAGAAAACGGCATCACCGTCTACGGCGACCTGATCAAAGTGACTGTGGCGCTGGACGACGGTTCGGTATTGGGCATGGAGGCCCGCGGCTATCTGATGAGCCACACCGACCGCACGCTGCCCCGTCCCGCCGTTTCCGAAGAAGAGGGCCTGCAGATCCTCAGCCCGCGGCTGACCGTCGAATCGCAGAATCTGGCCTTGATCCCCACCTCGGGCGAAAACGAAGTCCTCTGCCGGGAATATGTCTGCCGCGATCCCTCGGGCAGCCACATTCTCGTATATATCAACGCCCAGACCGGCCAGGAAGAGAATATTTACCTGCTGATCGAAGACGAAAACGGCGTTCTGACCATCTGACCGGCCGTGATCCCACTTGCGCGCCGCCCTGTCAACCTGAAAATTTTTTCGGTTGACAGGGCGGTCCTTTTGTGCTATTTTTTAGGGCGAAAGAAGGTGTATCCATGACAACCAAGCAGCAGGTCCTGGACCTGCTTGAACAAAACCGCGGCAGCTTCCTCTCCGGCGAGGATCTGGCGTCGCGTCTCTCCATCAGCCGCACCGCCGTCTGGAAAGCCATCGGCGCTTTGCGTGAAGAGGGGCACGCCATCTGTGCCCAGGGCGGGCGGGGCTATTGCCTTTCTCCCGATTCCGACCGTCTGTCGGCGCCGGCCATTCTGCAGGCGCTGCGCCATCCGGTCTTTGACGTGCGCGTCCTGCCCGAGACCGGCAGCACCAACGACGACGCCAAGCGGGCAGCCGAGTCCGGCGCCGGTGAGTTTACCGTCATTGCCGCCGAGCGGCAGCACAGCGGCAAAGGGCGGCTGGGCCGCAGCTTTTACTCTCCTCAGAACACCGGCATTTATTTCAGCGTCATTCTGCGCCCCCGGATGCCGGTGGAAGACGCCCTGTACATCACCACGGCGGCCGCAGCCGCCGCCGCCGAAGCCATCGAGGAGGTCTGCGGCAAGCAGGCCGGCATCAAATGGGTCAACGACATCTTTATCGACGGAAAAAAGGTCTGCGGCATCCTGACCGAAGCCTCCATCGATATGGAGAGCGGCAGCCTGGCTTACGCCGTCCTGGGCATCGGTGTCAACGTCGCGCCCCCCGAAGGGGACTTCCCCGCCGAACTGACCGCCATTGCCGGCAGCGTCTGTCAGGCCGGCGAATACCGCCCCGGTATGCGCAGCCGCCTGCTGGCCGCCATCCTCGATCATTTTTACGCCTATTACAAGGCCTTTCCCGCCCGGCAGTTTCTCGATTCCTACCGCGGCCGCAGCATTCTGACCGGGAAAACGGTCACCGTTCACCGGGGCGACCGGCAGTATCCCGCCCAGGTGACCGGCATTGACGATTGCTGCCGCCTCTGTATTCTGCGGGACGGCCAGCCCGAGCTTTTGTCCAGCGGCGAAGTCAGTGTGCGGCTCTGAGGCCGCGCAGATCAAAATCATCAGACAGGAGATACATATCATGGATCGCAGCATCAATAAATTGGCCATGGCGGCTGTTCTCACCGCCGTCATGTGCGTTCTGGCTCCCTTCAGCATCCCCATCGGCCCGGTTTCCATCACCCTGGGCGTCTTCTGCGTTTTCCTCACCGCGCTGATCCTGCCCGGTTATTACAGCCTGCTGTCTGTACTTGCCTATGTGGGACTTGCCCTTCTGGGCCTGCCGGTCTGCAGCGGCTTTGCCGGCGGCCCCGCTGCCGTATTCGGCCCCACCGGCGGCTATATCCTCGGATATTTCTTCATCGCCTTTTTCACTTCGCTGGGTGCGCGCAGCCAGCGGCTGCCGGTGGCGGCCCTGTGCATGGCCGCCGGCCTTCTCCTGTGCTACGCATTGGGCACCGGCTGGTTCATGTTCCTCACCGGACGGGATCTGGCGACCTCCCTGGCCCTTTGCGTCTGGCCTTTTATCCCCGTCGACCTGGCCAAAGGCGCCTGCGCGCTGGTCTTCCAGCGCCTGCTGAAAAACCGCCTGGTCCTTCGCTGATCTGATTCTCTGCAAATATAAACGCCATCGGCTTATGTCAGGCCGATGGCGTTTTTCTTTGCCCGCAGGCTCAGTTGAACAGGATATTGAGATAGGGCGGCAGCTTGGCGTTTTCCAGAGCCTGCCGTCCGGCTTCGGAAAGGGCCAGGGCACAGCCCACAGGAATATCATCCTGTCCCCGGGGCAGCGTGCGTCCCACAGCCTCCTCCGGCCGCATGGAACAGACATAGAGCAGATATCCGCCGCCCAGCCCCATGACCTCACAGGCATGCACGCAGGCTTCATCCATCAGACAATACCCCAGCAGCTGCTGCCCGGCGGGATCGAAAAGACCAAAGGCGCGCCCGTCGTATTCCTCCAGGATTTCCAGAAAACGGGCCATTTCGCGGGCGACAGCCATACGTCCGGCCGCGTGCGCACGGTATAAATCCGCCATTTGCCCCGCGTCTTTGTTGTAAAGCATACGAACTTTACACATGCTGAAAGGCGGCGTTTCTTCCGATCGCACCTCCGAGACCGCAAAGGCCGGCACATACCCCATGCGGGCATAATAAGCAAACAGAGAATCGTTCTCGGTCAAGAGGATGGAAAGATCCTTCCCCCATGCGCGTCCCAGCTCGAAAGAACGACCGAGCATGCGGCTCATCAGACCGCGTCCGCGGTATTCCGGTCGGGTGGCCGCCGCGAAAATATAGGTGGCCTCCAGACGCGCCCCGTCCTGTGTCATGGCAGCATCCATCAGATTGACCATGGCGCAGAGGGTCTCCCCGTCCCGGACGATGAGGCAGCGCTCGGGCTTCCAGAACCGGTCGTGGTAGGCGGCACAATATTCGTGTTCACCGGGAAAACAGAGGTCATACAGTGCCATCACGTCGGCTTTATCGGCCGGTGAAGCAAACCGGATCGGCAGGTCTTTCATGGGTCACCTCCGGGGCTGCAGGATGTATTTTTCCGTCAGCCGGATGGGATTATACGACAGCTTGGCCGTGCGCAGTCCGGGAATGCCCAGGTCCTCCTCCCGGTTGACCAGCTCGATATCGTCAAAGGCATGGATGGCAAACTGATTGTTGATCATGGGATAGGCCCCTTCAATATCGGTATCCGCCTTTTCAAACAATACGTCGATCACGCCCGGCATGTCCACCGCTGCCAGCGTATAGGCGGCGATCTTTTCATCCACCAGCAGAATGCCGCCGCGCATGTGCAGCGCGTCGTAATTCTCCAGCGCGGCGTCAATGGCCCGCAGCTCGCTCTCATAATCATCCTGGTTGCCGTCCCCCTGGCGCGCCGCGCCCCATTGGATGGTATAGGCGTGAAGCATATCGCGGTGCGCGGCCGGATCGATGGGCACATAGCGCCAGCGGCCGTTGTACATCGTACAGAAGCGGTTGATATAATTGCGCTTGGCGTGGAATTTTTTCCCTTTCAGTGTGCGCAGATCCTCCGCACGATAAATATAATCGTAATTGTCGCGGTCCTCGAGAAAATCATATTTGCCCGGGCAAAGCGCTTCCAGCGCATCTTTGCCTTCCGGCGTCACCAGCACGACCTGATAGGGCATGCCGGCAGCCGCGCTGTCGGCCTCGATCTCGGCCATGGCACGGGCAAGGTCGCCCTGCCCTACCGAAAGCGGCATATAATAGGTCCGCAGGTCTTCATGATTCTTGGAAAGAAAATAGAGAAACTCGTCTTTGAAACAAATCTGCACGTCATATTGTTCCCGCCAGATATAAAGCGAAGCAAAGGTGCGGTCGCTCATGATGGCGCCGTCGGCAGTCAGATAAGGCGTCATCTTTTCCTGGTCGGAAAATTCCAGTTTTTTGAAATCCAGCATAAATTGCCGGCCTCCCTCTTACATTCGAGTCGTTCGCCTTTATATTACCCCAATTCCGCGCAAAAAGCAATATGCACCACTTTGGTGGTCAATACTTTTTACATGAAAAAAACAGCGCGCCCGACGGACGCGCTGTCGCGGTTGCTGATAAGAAAGAATACCGGCTCCCGGCTCAGAGAACGACCTCTGCCGACGCTCTGCCGGCCCGGGGATGACGGAAGCACACCCGGATCTTTGTGCCGGCCGGTGCGCGGACGATCCAGCTGACCTTCTTTTCGCAGGGGGCGCCCATGATGCTGGTCTGGCCGCCCATGGCCGAAGCGGCGCGGATGCCGCTGTAGCCCTCCAGCTGCCCCAGGTCGACCGTCGGCTTGCCTTCCAGCAGCTCCAGGCCCTCCCCTTCCAATTCGGCCTGCAGGGGGCCGACGATGCGCAGATTCAGGGCTTCCTTGGTGACGTAGGTGGGCAGGAACGACGGATTGCACACGCGGGCCTCGAGCTTATAGGCGTCGCCGACCGGCGTCACCTGCACGTCGCGGATCTCCAGCCGGGGCATGGCCTTGGCTTCGCGCAGCATAAAGCGGCCGTGCTTTTCCACCTCCTGCTGCAGGAAGGCCGGCGGGCAGTTCTGCACCAGGGTCTTATAATCATAGCCGCCGATCTCCACCGGGCCCAGCTGCGGATGTTCAAAGGGCGTCCAGGGCTTGATGGCCTCGGGCCCCAGATTGGCGTCGGCCCAGGCGTAAACGGCCTTCATGATCTCATACTGCTCGGCATCGGTCTTGGGCTGCAGCGGATATTTATGGGGGAATCCAGCCCGGGGATAAAGATCCCAGCATTCAATGGTAAAATTGACAAGACCCATGGCAAAGTGGTTGAAATCGTCAAAGAGACCGCGGATGGGGCCGGCGCCCTGCTCCACATATTCGTCGCGGACGTTGGCGGCGGGATAACCGCTTTCTTCGGTGCCCATACGGCCCAGCGCCTTATAGAGCGCCATATCCTCCTTGAAGGCCTCCTTGCCCGACTTATATCCGGGCGGGTAGAGATAAACGCCGCCCATGGTGTGCATATTCAGAATACAGCAGATATTGCGGTGGGCGGCGATAAAATCGGCCATCACCTTGGTCTCCGTGTGAATGAGCGGATAGGTGCCGGCGCCGGTCTGCCGCACTTCCGGCTCCCAGGCAAAGGGGAAATTGCGGTTAAAGTCGTTGCCCCATTTATTGGGAGCCTGGGTGACCCATCCCGCTTCGTAATCCTCGATCATGCCCTCGCTGAAAACGTTGTAGAACACCCCTTCGGTATCATCGGGGCCACGCTTGACCAGCAGTCGGGGATCGTCGGGCGACTGCTTCCATACGCCATAGGGCGACTGGACACGCATGCGGCGGATGACGCCGTCGCCGTCCAGATCACAGGGCTGCACGCCGGGCATCAGATCTTCAAAGGGATACATCTTATCGATGGACCGCAGGGTGGCCGGCGTCGTCAGATAGACCTCCGAGCCGTCGGGCGTAATGCGCGGAATAACATAAAAGGTGTATGTTTCCAGCAGCTTGTCGATGGCCGGATCCTCGCCGCTGCCGCTGTACAGCACGTCCAGCAGATACATGGCGCACATGGAGCCGGTCACCTCGCCGGCGTGGATATTGGCGTCGACGCAATAGGCCGGCTTGTCGGCAAAATCTCCCGTGCGCGTATCGGTGACGGAAATGGCCCAGATATCCCTGCCGGCAGCCGTTTTGCCCAGCGACTCCAGGCGGGTCAGATGGGGAAATTTTTCCGCGTAGCCGCGCAGGATCTCCTCGATCTCTCCGTAGAGATAAAAATGGTCGTATGTATAAGTGGTTTTCATAAGTCTCCCCTTTCTTGAAGCTGACTTACTGGTTTTCTTCTTTTTCCCGCCGGCCGATCAGGACGTAAGCGGCAGCCAGCGTGACCAGATAGAACAAAGCCGCGCCGCCGTAAACGGCACGGTAGCCCTGGGTCATGCTGCTCTTGCCGAAGAAATCGGCCACAACGCCCCACACGGCGGCGCCGATGCCCGAACCGACGTCAAAGGCAGCATAATAGGTGGATGTGGCCTTGCCGCGGCAATCCTGGGGTGCTTTCTGCACGGCCAGCACGTTGAGGATGGGCATATTGATGCCGCCACCCAGGCCGCGCAGCGCGGCCGCCAGGAAGAGCATGGCGTCGTTTTTCATAAAAGCCAGCATGACAAAGGCCAGCATATCGATGCCAATGCCCAGCTGCAGCGTGCGGAAATTGCCCAGCCGGTTGGCGATCTTCCCCGAGGACATGCGGGCCAGGATCATAAAGACGGCCTGCACCGTGAAAAAGCTTCCCACGGTGGTGATCCCCATGGATACGGCGTAAGGCGACACAAAGTTGGAGACCGAAGTGGTGGAAAAGCTGACCAGCGCAAAGATGGCCGCCGCCGGCAGGGCTTCTTTATAGATCAGCACGGCGCCGATCTTCTGCCACAGGCTCATGCCGCGCGTATCGGGCGCCGGCGCCGCTTTCTCCTTCTTCGGCTCCGGCTTCTGATTCTTTTCATAGTTCAGGCTCCAGGCAAAGGGCAGCGCCAGCAGGATCATGGACAGGCTGAACAGAAAGTATGTATTGGATTTGCCCGCAAGCAGAAATCCGATGCCCATGGCCGGGCCGACGGCCGTTGCCAGGTTGTTGAACAGGCCGTAATATCCGATGCCTTCCTTCATGCGCGCGGGATGCAGCACATCGGGCGCCATGGTGCCGGTGGAGATGGAGCTGAGGGAGGATCCGACGCCCTGGGACATACGGAAGATGACGATCATGGCCATGGACGTCGTCCCCATGAATCCCAGGATCGGCAGGCCGAAAAGGATCAGACCCAGCAGCAGCATGGTGCGCCGCCCCTTCTGATCGACCAGATTGCCGGAGAGTATACGGGTGATCATGGCGACGACCGTATAGCCCGAGGCGACCAGGCCCATCTGGGTCGCCGTAAAGCCCTGCATCTCGAGATACTGCGGGAAAGCCGACATATACATCTGACGGCAGACGCCGGTCAATGCCGTAACGATGCCGACCCGAATGAAAATAAAGGTCCACAAACGGGGTTTTTGCTCTGTTGCGGATGCCTGTGCCGATTTTTTACTGGACAATGCCTTTCACCTTTTTCCTTTTCTTTTTATGCCGCGCTTATCTTTTCTCTTCCTTTTTGCGGCCCAGCAGCAGCCAGGTGGCCGCGATGCTGAAGACATAGAATAAGCCGGCGCCGGCGTAGACGGTGCGGTAGCCGCCCAGATGGTCGGCAACCAGACCCCACAGCGGCGCGCCGATGCCGGCGCCCACATCATAGGCGGCGTAATAGGTGGATGTCGCCTTGCCGCGTCCGCTGCGGGAGGCCTTTTCGACGGCCAGCACATTGAGCAGCGGGAAATAGAGGCCGCCGCCCAGGCCGCGGATGACAGCAGCCGCGATCATCATGGCGTTGTTCGTCATGGAAGCCAGCAGGAACATGGCGATAATATCAAAGATCAAGCCCAGCAGCAGCGTCCGGAAGCGGCCGATTTTGGCCTGCAGCTTGCCGGAGGTCAGTCGGGCGACGATCATGGAGCCGGCCTGAATGGTATAAAAGCTGCTGATCATGGAAAGACCCAGCTCCACACCATAGGGCGTGATGAAATTGGTGATGGTGGTCGTCGACATGGTGACCAGGATGGAAATAATGGCCGCAGGCAGCGCCTTTCTATCAAAGAACTTCCAGATGAAGCACTTTTGGGCGTCGGCTCTGGCCTCTTCCTCGGCCCTGCGGTCGGCTTCCAGCTCCTCGGGGGACAGCTGTACGGGCGCGCTGTCCTTGCCGCCGGTACGCAGGCCCTTTTTCTCATAATTGATGGTCAGGGTCACCGCCGTCGCGGCGATCTCCATAGCCAGCGCCACCAGAAAGAAACGGTCGGTCTTCCCGCTGGTGATCAGCGTAATGCCCACCGCAGGCCCGATGGCCGTAGCCAGCGAGTTAAAGAGGCCGAAATAGGCGATGCCCTCGGCCATACGCTCCCGCGGCAGCACATCGGGCGCCATAGTGCCCACCGAAAGGCTGCTCAGCGACGAACCAAAGCCCTGAATAAAACGCAGACCCACGATGACCACCACGGCCGTCGTGCCCATAAAGCCCAAAACAGGCAGCACAAACAGGGCAAGGCCCAGCAGGCACATGACACGGCGGCCCTTTTGATCGATGAGATTGCCGGCAAAAATACGCATACACATGGCACAGACGGTATAGCCCGAGGCCACCAGACCCATCTGCGTGGGCGTAAAGCCCATTTGGTTCAGATACTGCGGAAAGGCCGACATGAACATCTGGGTACATATGCCGACCAGCGCGGTGACGATGCCGACCCGGACAAAAATAAAAGACCATAGCTTGGGGGTCGGGTTCCGTTTGATTTGCGTTTGCTCCATCTTCTCTCTCCTGCGGCTTTCGGGCTGCCGCCTGCCCATTTCATTTTGATCATGGGGCCGGCAAAAGCGCCTCCCCTGTCCGGTCAGCAGACCTCGTACTCGGTCTCGCTGTCGAAATCGGTCTTCAGCATGGCGCTGATGGCGGCACGGCAGGCCCGCATGGTGTCAAAGCGGCTGCCCCGGATGAGCACCTGACCGTAATCTCCCTTTAACAAAAATGTATATTTTTCCTCCTGCACAAAGACTTCATAAACCGCGTGTCCCGTCCAGACACCCTCTCCGTCAGCCTCAAAGATGGGCGCGCGGATGGATTCCCGGACGGCGCCGACAAAGCTTTTGCAGACGGCCAGGGTCTCAAATTCCTCGCTCCGCGCAAGGATCTGACCGTCCGCGCCCACGATTCTGAAATAATAATCGCCCTCTTTTGTCCGGGCGATCTCCAACAAACTCTCCATTCTACCTCTCCTCACATCATTTTCGGATCTTCAATGTTAGATATTTTAGCACAGTTTGTCATATTTGAAAATAGAATGGTTTTTGCGCCTGCCATTTTTGGATGAGTTTCACAAATTTTGCAAATCGCTTTCGTATATACTTCCTATGAAATGCAAAAAAACACAAAGAAAAGAGCCTCTTCGTCAGAAGAGACCCTTTGGTTCAGCGCCTCACGGCGCCAGGAGGATCTGCCCATCAGCAAAAGAGACACCCGAAAAGGCTCCCGCCGAAGCCAGCAGCATCCGGTTGAGCGCCGTATTGATCCCGGAGAAAAACCCCGAAGGCAGCTCGGAAACGTCCACGTCCACACCGGCCAGACAAATATGCCGGGGCACCACCGTGATCATGCCGCTTTCATCGTCCCGGCTGCAGAGC
Source organism: uncultured Clostridia bacterium (assembly GCA_945947915.1). Taxonomy (GTDB): domain Bacteria; phylum Bacillota; class Clostridia; order Oscillospirales; family Butyricicoccaceae; genus RGIG1902. Next base: position 10,259 of record CAMEZQ010000044.1, read on the forward strand.
AGCTCCAGCTCCAGTTCAATGGTCTCGGGCGCCAACATCTGCACCAGGCCGCCTCCGGGAAGCTGCATATCATTCCGTTCACAATAATCCTGCAGCGCGTCTCTTGACAGTTCTGCGGACAGCCCCAGCGCCCCATCGGCGGCGACGGAGATCTCCAGCGCCTGCAGCGGGAGCTCCTCCAGATATTTGCCCAGCTCCTGTTCCAGGGTCTGCGTATCGATACGTATCCAGCCGGCGTCCGGCTCTTCGGTCTCCGCCGGCGCTCCGCCGCCTTCCCGCACTGCCGGGGGCACATGGCGCGGCACATCTTTTTCCCGTCCGCCGGTCAGCTCGTCCGCCGCCACCCGGCCGATCAGCAGGATGCAGACTGCCGTGCAGAAGATGACGATGCCGTTATATATCTTTTCTTTCGTAATTGCCGTCATAAAAAATCCTCCTCCCATACAAAGCATACGGGCGGAGGATCGGAAATATGCGTATTTTCAAAAAAGATTTTACTCTTCCAGCATGGAATCCAGCTCGCAGAGAGCTTCACTTTCGTTGTCCGCGCTGAGCACGAACTGACCCCAGCTGTCAAAGACTTCAATATGTCCGCGTACGTTGACGATCCTGTAATCCATCATGCTGCATGCCCTGCCTTTCTTAGGTTCAGGTATAGTATAGCATGTCAACTGTACGATAATCCGGACACTCGCTTATTTATTCCTCAAAAAACTGCCGGAAGGCCGTGGGCAGGCCGTAGTCTGCCTGCATTTCCGCCGGTGTGACCCAGGTAAACCCATCGGCGCATACCGTGCACCGGATCCGGTAGCAGGTCATTTCCCAACGGACATGGGTAAAGATGTGGGGCCGTTTGACCACCCACTCCGGCCGGTCGGGGCCCACGCCCATCTGCCGCGCAGCCTCCATGGCTGCCTCCGGCTCCAATACGCCGGGCACGTTGGGCAGCTGCCACATGCCGGCAAGCAGTCCCTCCGACGGCCGACGGCACAGAGCGATCCGGTCATCACAAACCAGCATAAAGACTGTCCATGTCTCTTCCCGCCTGGCCTTTTTGGGCAGACGCACCGGCAGGCCGGCCTGCGTACCGGCTGCTTTGGCCCGGCAGAACCCGGCGGCAGGGCAGGCCGCGCAGCGGGGATTCCTGGGCAGGCACACGGTGGCCCCCAGCTCCATCAGCGCCTGGGTAAAATCTCCGCAGGCGCCCGCCGGATAAACGGCCTCCAGACCGGCGGCGATGCCCTCCCTGGTCTTTTGCAGATCGATGGGCGCGTCGTCGCCGGTGATGCGGGCGGCGATGCGCAGCACGTTGCCGTCGACGGCAGCCCGCGGCAGTCCGAAACAGATGGATGCGATGGCGCCCGCCGTATAGGGCCCGATACCGGCCAACGCCCGGATCTCTTCGTAGGTATCCGGAAAAACGCCGCCGTGGCGCTCCATGATCTGGATGGCCGCTTTCTTAAGGTTGCGCACCCGGGAATAATAGCCCAATCCCTCCCAGAGCTTATAAAGCTGCTGCTCGTCGGCTTCCGCAAGGTCCTTCACCGTGGGCAGCGCCGCCAGAAAACGGGCGTAATATCCCAAAACGGCTTCGACCCGCGTCTGCTGCAGCATGATCTCTGAGATCCAGACGCGATAGGGCTCCGGTTCTCTGCGCCAGGGCAGGTCGCGCCGGTTGGCGGCGTACCATGGCAGCAGCGCGCCGGGCAGCCGGCTGTATTCTTCTTCGTGCATTGGATCGCCCTCCCTTTATCGCTTTTAACCATAGCACAAACAAAGCCGCCTTTCAACAGCCTTTCTTTTCCTGCTTTGGATAAAAAACAGAGCCGCCGGCTTCGACCGGCGGCTCCAGAATGCACGATATGGGATCTGCTGCGATAACGGAAACTGTTTTTGATCAGAAATCGACTTCGGTATCGTAATAGCAGCACTTGAGCAGCTTTTCCATCTCCTCAGGTGTGGGGATGCGGGGATTGCTGCCGGTGCAGGCATCGCCGATGGCCAGCACTGCGATCTCCGGCACCTTGGCCAGGAAATCGGCCTCCGAAACGACACCCTCGCCGTCGACGCAGACCACGCCGCCTTCGCCGTAATTGCGGATGCAGTGAGGGATGTTCAGATCATCGTTCATACGGCGCAGCATCTCGATGAGCAGGTCGACCTTTTCCTCCTCGGTGGTACCGCCCAGATGGACAAAGTCGGCGATCTCGGCATATCTGCGGCGTGCGGCAGGATCCTTGGCGTTGAAGCGGATGACCTTGGGCAGATACATGGCATTGGCCGCACCGTGGATGATGTGACCCTGTGTGCCGTGGGCAAAAGCCGCACCGGTTTTGTGAGCCATGGAGTGCACAATGCCCAGAAGTGCGTTGGTGAAGGCCATACCGGCCAGGCACTGGGCATTGTGCATGGCGTCGCGGGCGGCCATATCGCCATTGTAGGACGCTACCAGATTCCTGCAGATCATGCCGATGGCGTGGAGCGCCAGCGGATCGGTGTAATCGCAGTGGGCGGTGGAAACATAGGCTTCGACAGCGTGGGTCATGGCGTCCATACCCGTGTGAGCCACCAGCTTGGCCGGCATGGTCTCGGCCAGTTCGGGATCGACGATGGCCACATCGGGGGTGATCTCAAAATCGGCGATGGGGTACTTGACACCCTTTTCGTAATCGGTGATGATAGAGAAAGCTGTCACCTCAGTGGCAGTGCCGGAGGTGGAGGAAACGGCGCAGAAATGGGCCTTGGTGCGCAGCTTGGGCAGACCAAAGACCTTGCACATATCTTCAAAGGTGCATTCAGGATATTCATACTTGATCCACATAGCCTTGGCCGCGTCGATGGGCGAGCCGCCGCCCATAGCGACGATCCAGTCGGGCTGGAATCTGGTCATGGCTTCGGCGCCGCGCATGACGGTTGTGACCGAGGGGTCGGCCTCGATGCCGTCAAAAATCTCGACCTCCATGCCCGCTTCCTTCAGATAAGCGACCGCCTTGTCAAGAAAGCCGTTGCGCTTCATCGAGCCGCCGCCGATGCAGATCATGGCCCGCTTGCCTTCCAGGTTCTTCAGAGCTTCCAGAGCGCCCTTGCCGTGATACAGATCTCTGGGCAGTGTAAATCTTGCCATACTTAATCTCTCCTTCTGTTTTGACTGCCACCTCGCCGCCCGTGCAGCTCATTTCCAGCTTGAAACGGCGGAAATTCAACTCGCCGAC
>CAMEZQ010000045.1 GCA_945947915.1 uncultured Clostridia bacterium
GCACCATGACCCGGGCCAGATGGTGGGGAAAGGTCATGGGCGACATGGACAGCCGCAGGTCGGCCCGCTGCTTGACGGCGGGGGCCAGACCGTTGGATGAGCCGATGAGAATGGCCACCGAGGAAAATCCCCGGCTCTGCACATCGGCCAGCTTTTGGGCAAAGGCGACGCTGTCCATCATCTTGCCTTCGATGCACATGGCACAGACGAAGCACTGGCGGGGCAGCGCCTCCAGAATACGCGCCGCTTCCCGTTCCAGCCCGTCAGGGCGGCCCGATTCCTCCGGCAGCTCCACAAGCTCCACGTTGGCCATAGGCCGCAGGCGTTTCAGATATTCCCGGCAGGCTTCCAGATAAAATTTCTCCTTGAGCTTGCCGACAGCAATGATGCGGATGGTCAGCATAGCGATCCCTCCCGTCTGGTCACAGCACCACAGGCGGCTGCATCTGCCGCGCGGCGGCCGCGCCCAGCAGCACGTCGCCGTCAGCGCCCAGCGCCTGCAGCGCCTTCCGGCTCTGCCCCAGCGCCAGAGCCGGCTGATTGTTGACTTCACTGAGATGCCCCAGAATGACCCGGCGAACGCCGCCCAGAGCCAGCCGGGATACGATGCCGGCGCAGGTCTCGTTGGAAAGATGCCCGCGGTCGGAAAGCACCCGCTGCTTGAGGGGGTAGGGATAGGGGCCGGTGCGGAGCATGTCCACATCGTGGTTGGATTCGATAAACAGATTGCGGCAGCGGCGCATCAACTCAAAAATATCGGCCGTCACCGTGCCCAGATCGGTGCAGTAGGCCAGGCTCTCCTCCCCGCTGCCGAAGGCATAGCAGCAGCTGCCCAGGCAATCGTGGGGCGTGGGCGCCGTCTGCACCGGCAGGTCATCCAGCACCAGGCTGTCGCCGGCCTCGAACAAAATGGGGTCGCCCTTTCTGGCCGGCAGCAGATCCCAGGTGGTCCCGGTGCAGACCAGCCGGGCGTCGGTGCGCTTGAGCAAAACGGGCAGGGCCGAAACGTGGTCGTTGTGGGCGTGGGTGATGACGATATGGGTCAGGTCGGCAGGACGCAGGCCAAGCTCCGCCAGACAGGCACAGATGTACTTGGCATTGGTGCCCGCGTCGATCAGGATCCGCTTCCCGCCCTGGATATAGATGCCGCTGTTGCCTTTGGAACCGCTGGTAAAGGAACAAAACAGGGCCATCAGCCGATATTCCTTGTTTCCTGGGTGCCGGGGTCGCACTCGATATAGTCGATGGCGGCGCCGACGCTCTGAAGCTTGCCGACGATATTGTCGTAGCCGCGCTCGATGTGGCGGATCTCGTCGATGGTGGTCTCGCCCGAAGCCACCAGGCCGGCAATGATCATGGCGGCGCCGGCCCGCAGGTCGTAGGCCGTCACGGGCGCGCCGGTCAGCCGGCCGACGCCGTTGACAACGGCCACTTTGCCGTCGACATGAATGTCGGCGCCCATCTTGCGCAGCTCGTCGACATAGCGGTAGCGGCTGTCCCACACACCCTCAGTGATGACCGAAGCCCCCTCGGCCAGGCAGAGGGGCACGGCCAGCTGGGGCTGCATATCGGTGGGGAAGCCCGGATAGGGCAGGGTCTTGATATTGGTCTTCTGCAGGGGGCCGCTGCGGCTGACCCGCACGGTGTCGTCGGTATATTCCACCTCGGCGCCCATCTCCACCAGCTTGGCGCTGATGCATTCCAGATGCCGGGGAATGATGTTGCGCAGCGTCAGGCTGCCGCCCGTGGCCGTGACGGCGGCCATATAGGTCCCGGCCTCGATCTGGTCGGGAATGATGGAATAGCTGCAGCCGTGCAGCGAGGTGACGCCGTGGATCTTGATGACGTCGGTGCCGGCGCCCATGACCTGGGCGCCCATGGCGTTGAGGAAATTGGCCAGATCGACGATATGGGGCTCCTTTGCCGCGTTTTCAATAACGGTCTGCCCCTCGGCCAGCACGGCGGCCAGCATGATATTCATGGTGGCGCCCACCGAAACGACGTCGAGGAAAATGCTGCGGCCGCTGAGGCCCTCCGGCGCCTCGACGCAGACGAAGCCGCCCTCCCGGATGGAGGTCGCGGCCCCCAGCGCCTCAAAGCCCTTGATGTGCAGGTCGATGGGCCGCACGCCGCCAAAATTACATCCGCCGGGCATGGCGACCTCGGCCTTGTGGTAGCGGCCCAGCAGGGCGCCGATGAGATAATAGGAGGCGCGCAGGCGGCGCATCAGGTCAAAGGGAGGATCGTCCATCGACAGGTGCCGCGTGTCGATCTCCACCGTAGTGGGGTTGATGAACCGGACGCCGGCGCCCAGGCCCTTGACGATATCCAGCTGGACCATAACGTCGACGATATCGGGAATGTTTTCCAGACGGCAGACGCCGTTGGCCAGTATCGTGGCCGGAATGATGGCCACTGCCGCGTTTTTCGCGCCGCTGATATGAATTTCTCCAAAAAGGGGTTTGCCCCCCTGAATCGCAATTTTTCTACACATGAAAGATCCCGCCATTCTTTTTTTCTGCCTTTCTGTGAAAGGCTGTGGGCATGCTGTCTTTATACGCAATATATAATCTTATCGTTTATTGTTGATCTTATCGCCCGCGCAGCCGCCCTGCCGGGTCCGGTGCGGAAACGGCATCGCGCAGCTGTTTTGAACGCTGTTTTGAATACAGTTTTATCATAGCACAGATTCACAGAAATTTAAAGAAAGTTTTATGCGATCCATACACAGATCACGGAAACTCCATTTTCGGGCTACGCCGGCGTGACAAGCTGCCCGGTCAGCGCACTGAGCAGCCAGCTCTCCCCGCCGCTGCCGATCTGCCAGGCCGGCGTCAGGCGCACGTCGCCGTTCTGCAGCGCCGTCAGCACATATACGCATTCGACGCTTTCCAGCCGCAGCTTCCCGTTCTCCTGCAGCAGGTCACCGGCCGCCAAAATCAGCCGGGCACGCGGCAGCGCCTCGCTGCCGGCCGCCGGTTCGGAGGAAAAGACCCACGTCCCGGTCCATGTATCGTCGTGGCTGCGGCTGACGGCGGCACCCACCACGGGCAGACCGTCCATCCGCAGCGTGTAAACGCCGTCCAGGCAGGCCATCTCCAGCCGGCTGTCCTTTTCCCGCGGCGCCAGAAGCAGGCCCGGATCTCCCGCCGTGCCGTCGGTCCACTGCAGCTCCACATAGCCGCCGCTGCGAAAAACAACGCTGCCCGCCGCGCCGGCATAGACGTAAATACCGCCGCCCATCTGGGTCTGCGCGCAGTCGCCCAGCAGCTCCCCGGCGGCCTTCTGTTCCGCCGGCATGCTGCGGGCAAATGTATAGGCGCGCAGATCGGCCGGCAGGTCCAGTATGGCGTCGGCGTCCAGTTCAAGGCCGCGCGCCTGCAGCAGCGCGCAGGCGTCCCGGGCCATGCCGGCCTCCTCCACGGTGCGGGCGCGCAGCTGGGTATAGATATTGATGCCCAGATACAGGTTGACCGCCAGCATCAGCAGGATCAGCAGGGTTTTGGCTTTACTCCATTCCATCCGACATACCTCCCCGCATGCTGTACAGGCCGGGCGTCAGCGTGCCGTTCTGCTCCGTATAGCGTACATACAGGTGATTCTCCGTTCCCTCCAGGAGGGAAATGGCAAGCGCCGTGGGCAGGATCATGGTCTGGCCGGCCGCCGTGCAGCTGCGCAGACGCAGACGAATGGCCGTCACGCGCCCCTGCTCCACCGTGACGACGGCCGAATCGCCGTCGGGGTCGGTGACGAAGCCGCCGCCCAGCATCTGCTCAAAGGCGATGACATACCGGCCGCTGCCCCGGCTCTCGACGCCCGAAACCGAAAAATCGCCGGTGCAGCCCGCCGCCGCGGCCACCCGCTCCAGCAGCGCGTGGGTCTGTCTGGCCGCCGCGTCCCGCAGCTCCCTCTCGGAAAGGCCCTCCGCCAGCCGCAGGTCGATGCCGCCGCCGCCCGAAGCCGAATAATGCAGAAGCCCGTCCTTGCCGAACCGCAGGGCCACATAACCCTCGATATAAATGATATCTCCGTTGCTTTCCTTATAGACCTCGGCCAGGAAGGGATTGATGTCAAAGGCCGACAGAAGCCCTTCGGACACCACGCCTTCCGCAGAAAAATCGGGCGATACCGCCTGATAGACGGGGTAATAGACCGGTTCGCTCCACACGGCTTCGCAGGGGGCCAGCATCTGATAGCCGTCTTTTTCAAAGGCGTAAAAGGCGTTGGCAGCCGGCGCAGCGGCACACTGGTCGTAGAGGCGTTCGTAGCTGGCCGCCGTCTGCGCCAGATAGCAGCGGCCGCTGCCGCCGTCCCGAAAGACCAGCGCCGCCTGCTCCTCCATGGAAACGACGGCCAGCGTCGTCACGGCCTGCTCGGCGGAAAACCCGGTCTCGCCGGTCCACAGATGCTGCAGCATGGAAAAGGGCACGTCGAAGGTAAAGCCGACGCTGACGCCCCAGCCGCTCAGGGCATCGAGAAATTCCTGCTCCGAAACGGCGTGGATCTCCTCCACCGAGCCCAGCGCCTCCGAAAGAATGGGACTGACGGCGCCCAGCAGCTCGCTGGCGCCCTCGCCGGCCGCCAGATAGAGGCCCGACGGCCCCCGGACGGCCACCTTGGCAGGCAGGATCGCCGCCTGGGAATCGTCGCCGGTATCGGCCGCCGCATGTTCCTGCCCCAGCGCGAAATTCCTGCGCAGCGCCGAAAGGCCCTCGCCTTCCAGCCCCAGCGTGAGGTTGACGACGAAGAGCACGGCCATCAGAAGGCCCAGAAAGACGAGCAGCAGATTCTTGAGCTTCTCACCCATGGCGCTCTTCCCCCTGCCGCACGGGCAGCCAGATCGTCACCGTGGTGCCCTTGCCCTCCCGGCTCTCTACGCCGATGGTGCCGCCGTGGAACTCGACGATCTCCTTTGCGATGGCCAGCCCCAGTCCGGTGCCGCCCTTTTCCCGGGACCGGGCCTTGTCCACCCGGTAAAAGCGCTCGAAGATGCGGGGCAGGTCCTCTTCGGGAATGCCCAGGCCGGTGTCGGCCACCGTGAGAAAGACCCGGCCGTCATCCGCGCCGCCCCGGATATCCACCCGGCCGCCCCGCTGGTTATACTTGACGGCGTTGGAAACGATATTCATCACGACCTGCTGCAGCCGGTCGCGCTCGCCGGTCACCTGCGGCAGATCCTCCGGCAGGACGCAGGTCAGCGTGACGCCCTGCCGCCTGGCCTCGATGTCCATGGAGGCCGCCACACTGCCGGCGATCTCCCGCAGGTCGACGGCCGTTTCAGCCCCCTCCATGCGCTCATAGTCCAGCCGGCTCAGGGTCAGCAGGTCCTTGACCAGGCGGGTCATGCGGTCGGCCTCGCTGTAGATGACATGCAGGAACCGGCTGCGGGTCTCGCCGTCGATCTCGTCGCCGGCGTCCAGCAGCGTTTCGGTATAGCCGGTGATGTTGGTCAGCGGCGTGCGCAGCTCGTGGGAAACATTGGCCACGAACTCCTTGCGGGCGTCCTCCAGCCGCTTCTGCTGGGTGACATCGTGAATGACGGCCATGATGCCGCCGCTGACGCTGCCCGTGCCCCGCAGCGGCGCGAAAAAGATCTTGAGGGTGCGCTTATTGGTGAGATAATCGACCTCGATGTATTTGCCGTCCTCGGCCATGTCGCTTTCCCGCACGACCAGATTGGGGAAAACATCGCCGTAGGTCGTGTTTTCGTCAAAGCGCACGCCCAGCATCTTTTTGGCCTCGGGATTGACGTGCATGATGCGCCCGGCCTTGTCGAAGGCCACGACGCCGTCGGCCATATGGGTGAACAGCGTATTGAGCTTGCTGCGCTCGTCCTCGATGGTGTTGAGGTTGTCCTGCAGGATGCCGGCCATCTCGTTGAAGGTCTGGGTCAGAATGCCGATCTCATCCCGGGCATAGACCTCGGCCGGTTCAGAAAAGTCACCCTCAGCGATGCGGGTGGCCTGATCGGTCAGGCGCTCGATGGGCGTGGTGATGGTCTTGGCCAGGAAAAAGCTGAGCAGGACGGCCACCAGAATGCCGAAGAGCATGGCCCGCATGAGAATGGTGAACAGGTTCCAGTTGAGGTCGCGCAGCTCCTGCTTGTTGTCCATGACGCCGACGATATACCCGCCGCCGTCCTCCACGTGGATGGGCACGGCCACGTCGAAATAATCGCTCAGCCGCTGGATCTCCTCGCCGACCTCGCCCTGCATGGCCCGCAGGATATTGGGGGTCAGGGGCATGGTCTGGCTCAGGCTGTCGTCCGAGCCCTCGGCATAGCTGCCGTCCGATGCCCGCAGGATATAGAAGCTGCGGGATTCATCGATGCCCAGCGCGCCGGAATAGGCCGCCATCAGCGCGCTCATATCGGCGGCCGGCGCCTCGGACGACGCTTCGATGTCCTCCAGCTTGGCGATAAACTCCGGCGTAAAGACCATGGACATCTGCGACAGGAAATTGTCGATATTATAGGTCGTGACCGAATTGATCAGAAAGGTGCCGACGACAGCCATGACCGAGATCATGATGAGCACCATGATCAGCACCAGCTTCATATGCAGGCTTCGGAACAAACGGCCTCCCTCCTTCTGTTGGCATTTCTCTCTTTTTCACGCCCGTGCTTTCCGGCGCGGATATGGCGAAGGCGCCGGGAACGCCGGCGCCTTACACCTGCAGATAGTACCCGGCGCCGCGCTTGGTCATCAGATATCTGGGTTCGGCCGGATCATCCTCCAGCTTCTCGCGCAGGCGGCGCATGGCCACGTCGACGGCCCGCAGGTCGCCGTAGTAATCATAGCCCCAGACCTTTTCCATCAGTTCCTCACGGGAAACGACCTGGGCGGGCCGCTCCAGAAAATAGCAGAGGATATCGTATTCCCGTTGGGTCAGTTCCAGGGCGCGGCCGTTTTTGGTAATGCTCTGCAGCCCCTTATCCAGACGGAAGGGGCCGTATGTATCGCCCCCCTGGGGCTTCTGCGTGCCGGCCGTGCGGCGGATATTGGCCTTGATGCGCGCCGCCATTTCCTTGATGGAAAAAGGCTTGGTGATATAATCGTCGGCGCCCGTTTCCAGGCCCAGGATCTTATCCTGCTCTTCCTCCCGCGCCGTCACCATGATGACCGGCACCGACGAGCTCTGCCGGATGCGGCGCAGGACTTCAAAGCCGTCCATCACGGGCAGCATGACGTCCAGCAGCACCAGATCGGCCCGGCCCGAAAGGGCCAGCTCCAGCCCCTTGCCGCCGTCGTAGGCGGCAAGGATGTCGTAGCCTTCGCGCTTCAGATTAAAAGAGATCAGATCGACGATGCTCTTTTCATCTTCAACGATCAGGATCGTGCTCATAGCGAGCCTCCTTTATATGGATGCTATATGGGGAAACGCCCCGTCAGATCAGGCCGCGCGCCTTGGCCATGGCGTAGATGCAGATGGTCTTAGCGTCGTGGATCTCGCCCTTTTCGATCATTCTTCCGTATTCCTCCAGCGACAGGCGCTCGACCGAAAGAAACTCGTCTTCATCGGGGCTCTGCGCACCGAACTGCAGGTCGGTGGCAAAATACATGTGAAAGACTTCCGTATACAGGCCCGGCGTGGAGAAGATCTCTCCCAGGTATTCCACCCGGCCGCCGACAGCGCCGGTCTCCTCCTTCAGTTCCCGGAGGGCGGCTTCCCGGTGATCCTCGCCCACTTCCAGCTTGCCGGCCGGTACTTCCAGAAGCTCCCGGCCGACGCAGTAGCGGTACTGCCGCACCAGATAGGCAAAGCCGTCCTGCACGGCCAGCATGACGACGGCGCCCGGATGGACGACGACCTCGCGGCTGGAGATGCGGCCATTTTCCAGCTCCACCCTGTCGTGGCGGACCTGGATGATATTTCCCTGAAAAACGACCTCTCCGTCGATCTTTTTTTCAAAATGTGCCATATTTTTATCCCTTTTCTGTAAAACTGCGTGTCTGTTTTCCGTCTGTTCCGGGCAGGCCTCAATCCTGCGCCCGGAGGATCTGCCGCCGGATCAGGTCAAAGGCGCTGCTGGCCGTGGAATTGCGGATGCGGCTGCGGTTGGCCGTTTTGCGGAATTCCGGCTTGATCACCGTTTCGATGCCGGGCGCGCACAGGCCGATATAGACGGTGCCCACCGGCTTTTCGGGACTGCCGCCGCCGGGGCCGGCCACGCCGGTGGTGGAAATGCCGATGTCGGCGCCCGTGATCCGACGGACGCCCCGGGCCATCTCGATGGCTGTTTCCGGGCTGACGGCGCCGTGGGCCTGCAAGGTCTCCCCGCGCACGCCCAGCACCCCTGCCTTGACCTCGTTGGCATAGGATACCACGCCGCCCAGATAGCAGGCCGAGCTGCCGGAAATATCGGTCAGCCGCTTGCCCAGCAGGCCGCCTGTGCACGACTCGGCCGTGGCCAGTGTCAGGCCGCGCTCGATGAGGCCGCGGACGACGACCTCCTCCAGCGACGTCACATCGACGCCGTAGACCACGTCGCCCAGCACCTGCCGGATCTCCCCGACCACCGGGTCGATCATGGCGTAGGCCGCCTGCTCGCTCTCGGCCCGGGCCGTCACGCGCACCTCACACTCGCCCTCCTTGGCGTAGGGGGCCGCCGTGGGATTCTGCAGGCTGTTCATCAGATAGGCCAGCTGGTCCTCCACCGCGCTCTCGCCCATGCCGAAGATCTTGAGAAAGCGGGAGCGGATGACCTGGCCGTCACAGCACATACGCTCCAGATAGGGCCGGGCGCGGTACTGGAACATGGGCGTACACTCGGAAGGCGGGCCGGGCAGCATGAGCACATGGCAGCCGTCGGCGTAAAAGGCGCAGCCGGGCGCCGTGCCCCAGTCGTTGACCAGCACCTCGCAGCCCTCGGGCAGCATGGCCTGTTTTTCGTTGTTAGGGGTCATATTGCTGCTCATGCGCGCGTGCAGGCGCTGCTGCTGCTCAGGGTCCATATATAGCTTTTTGCCAAAGCAGGCGGCAATGGTCTCCTTGGTCAGATCGTCGGCCGTGGGGCCCAGTCCGCCTGTGGTGATGATGATGTCGGAGCGGCTCTTGGCCGTTTCCAGCACCTGGGTCAGCCGGGCGGGATTGTCGCCCACGACGGTATGGTGATAGACGTTGATGCCCAGCTCGGCCAGCCCGCGGGAGATGACCTGGGCGTCGGTATTGGCGATCTCGCCCAGCAGCAGCTCGGTGCCGACCGCGATCAATTCACAGCGCATAAATTATTGACTTCCTTTCTGAAAGATCTGAAAAACCACCGATCAAACGGCCGCGTTGCCGGGAAGGCTTTTATCCCAGCGTGGTGCGGTGAACGCCGGCCAGCGCCCGTTCGATGAGCCCCTCCACATCCAGACGGCGCTCCTGCGCCTCGACCTTGTCCAGCTTGGGCTTGGTCTGGGGATGGCGGGGAGTAAAGACCGTGCAGCAGTCCTCAAAGGGCAGGCTGGAGGTCTCGAAGGTGCCGATGGCCCGGGCGCGGTCAATGATCTCTTCCTTGTCCAGACCGATGGCCGGACGGAAGACCGGCATGGTGCAGACGGCCTCGGTACAGGTCATGGCCTCCATGGTCTGGCTGGCCACCTGCCCCAGGCTCTCGCCGGTGACAAGCGCGCCGCAGTTCTGCTTTTCGGCCACCCGCTGGGCGATGCGCATCATAAAGCGGCGCATGAGGATGGTGAAATAATCCTCCATGCAGTTGTCGCGGATGGCCAGCTGGATCTCGGTAAAGGGCACGGTGGAAACGGTGATCTTGCCGCAGTAGTCGGTGAGGATCTCCGCCAGGTGCAGCACCTTGTCCAGCGCCTCCTGGGAGGTGTAGGGATAGCTGTAAAAGTGGACAGCGCCCAGCTCCAGCCCGCGCTTGGCCATCATGTGGCCGGCCACAGGCGAATCGATGCCGCCCGACAAAAGCAGCATGGCCCGGCCGTTGGAGCCCACCGGCATGCCGCCGGCGCCCCGGACGCGCTCGCAGGAGATATAAGCGCCCTTGTCGCGGATCTCCACAGTGACGGTCACTTCCGGCTCGTGCATCTGTGCCTTGAGGCCGGGATGCAGCTCGGCCAGATAACCGCCCACCTCCCGGCCGATCTCGGGCGAGCCCAGGGGGAACTTCTTGTCGGCACGCTTGGCGTCGACCTTGAAGGTGCGGGCCTGTTCCAGCCGCCAGCCCAGGTAGGCCTCGGCCGTAGACTTGATGGCCTCCATGTCCTTGGGACAGCAGACGGCCCGGGAGACCGAGTTGATGCCGAAGATCCTGACGGCGGCATCCATGGCGGCGTCCATATCGGCCCCCTCCTCCAGCGGCTCCACATAAAGGGTGGACTGCATATACCAGACATCGAACGCGCCGATGCGGGCCATGCGGTCGCGGACAATGCGGAGCAGTTTATCTTCAAAGCGGCGGCGGTTGAGGCCCTTGAGGACCAGCTCGCCGCACTTGAGCAGCAATACTTCCTGCATTTATCTTTCTCCTTGAAAAACATTCTATTCCATAGGACAAGCTTGCCCCGAAAGTCCGGCTGCGCCGGACTTTTTCTAAAGATCGTTTTTCCACGGACATGTGCCGGGGAAAAACGCCATAACCCGCCGGTTTTTCCGCAGAAAAACGGCGAAAACCGCCCCGCAGGGCGGATCGGAATCTGCCCCGAATCCCAGTACAGCGGATCCGGGGCAGCAATTTTTAAAACATCCGCGCGGCGTCCCGCAGGGCTTCGCAGAAGCTGTCGACAGCCTCGGCCGGCGTTTCGGGACAGAAGCTGACCCGCAGGGCGGCGTCGATGTTGCGGCCGTCCAGGCGCATGGCCTCCAGCACATGAGAGCGCTTGCCTCTGGCGCAGGCCGAGCCGCCGCTGACGTAAAAGCCCCGGTCGCTTAAAATGCGGATATAGACCTCGCTGCGGCCGCGGCACATGGACAGATTGACGATGTGGTCGGCCGACTGCGCGGGCGTGTTGATGACGGCCCCCAGCGCCCGGGCGCCCTCGATGAGCCGTGCCTTGAGACTGGCCATATGGGCAGATGCCTGGGCCATGCCGGCGCTTCGGACGGCGCAGGCCGCAGCGAAAGCGGCGATCTGGGGCACGCCCTCGGTGCCCGACCGCATCCCGTTTTCCTGGTTGCCGCCGAAGACCAGCGGACGCAGATGCAGGCCAGGATGAACATACAGGGCGCCGCATCCCTTCATACCGCCGATCTTATGGGCCGATACCGACGCCAGATCGATGTTTTTCAGCAGCATGGGCTGCTTGAGAAAGGTCTGTACGCCATCCAGATGAAAGAGGCCCTCAGGATTGATCTGCTTATAGGCGGCCGCCGCCTCGGCAAAAGGCAGGATAGCGCCGGTCTCGTTGTTGACCCCCTGCATGGTGACCAGAACGGTATCGGGCCGCATGGCGGCGGTGAGGCGATCCAGCGACACCGAGCCATCCCGCTCGGGGGGCACCAGCGTCACCTCAAAGCCCTGGTTTTTGAGGTCTGTAAGCTTGTTGAGGACGGCGTCGTGCTCGATGGCCGTCGAAACGATATGCCGGCCCCGGTGCTTGTTTTTGAAAGCCGCGCCGCCAATGGCCGTATTGATGCTCTCGGTGCCGCCCGAGGTGAAAAAGACGCACTGAGACGGACAGGCCAGCGCACGGGCCACCTGGGTCCGCGCCTCCTCCAGCAGCGCCCGGGCCTGCCGGCCGCCGGCGTGGAGAGAGGAGGGATTGCCATAGTTTTCCGTCATGGCCGCCAGCGCGGCCTGGGCCGCCTGGGGCAGCACGGCCGTAGTGGCGGCGTTGTCGAGATAAAAAGCCATTTATTTCGCCTTCTTCGCCCAGCTGTCCTTGAGGGTGACCGTGCGGTTGAAGACCAGATGATCGGGCGCGGAATCGCGGCTGTCAGCGCAGAAATAGCCCAGACGCATGAACTGGAAGCGGTCCTGCGCCTTGGCTTCGGCCAGACTCTGCTCCAGCTTGCAGCCGGTCAACACCCTGAGGGAATTGGGATTGAGATAATCCAGGAAATCCTTGTCGGCGGCGTCGGGCGCGGGATCGGTGAACAGGTTCTCATAGATGCGCACCTCGGCGTCGACGGCGGTGCGGCTGTCGACCCAGTGGATGGTGCCCTTGATCTTGCGGCCGTCGGCGGCGTTGCCGCCCCGGGAGGCCATGTCGCAGTCGGCGTGGATGACGGTGACGCGGCCGTTTTCGTCTTTTTCACAGCCTGTGCATTTGATGATGTAGGCGCCCTTGAGCCGGACCTCGCCGCCCACATAGAGGCGGTTGTACTTGGGCACCGGCACCTCCATAAAGTCGTCCCGTTCGATCCACAGCTCCCGGGAGAAGGAAACGCCGCGGGTGCCGTTTTCCGGCTTTTCGGGATTGTTTTCCACCTGGAAGGTCTCGGTCAGCGCCGGGTCGTAATTGTCCAGCACCAGCTTGACGGGGTCAAGGACGGCCATGACGCGGTCAGCGTTCTTATTGAGGTCATCGCGGATGCAGGATTCCAGGAAGGCGTATTCAATGGTGCCCGACACCTTGGAAACGCCGGTGCCCTCGCAGAAATTGCGGATGGAAGCCGGCGTATAGCCCCGGCGGCGCAGGCCGCACAGGGTGGGCATGCGGGGATCGTCCCAGCCGGAGACGCGGCCTTCCTCCACCAGCCGGCGCAGCTTGCGCTTGCTCATGACGGTGTAGTTGATGTTGAGGCGGGAGAACTCGATCTGCCGGGGCTTGGAAGGCACCGAAACGTGCTCGATGACCCAGTTGTAGAGCGGACGGTGGTCCTCATACTCCAGCGAGCAGAGGGAGTGGGTGATGCCCTCCAGCGCGTCCTGGATGGGATGGGCGAAATCGTACATGGGGAAGATGCACCACTTG
>CAMEZQ010000046.1 GCA_945947915.1 uncultured Clostridia bacterium
AGAACGGCAAGGCCGTCTACATCGAGACCGGCGCCTGGTCCAAGAAGGCCATCGCCGAGGCCAAGAAGGTCGGCGAAGTCATCGTTGCCGCTTCCTCCAAGGATAAGAACTACACCTACGTTCCCGACTGCTCCGACCTCGACATCCCCGAGGACACCGACTATGTCTACATCTGCGAGAACGAGACCATCCACGGCGTGACCTGGAACAAGCTGCCCAACACCAAGGGCCATGTGCTGGTGTCCGACCAGTCCTCCATGTTCCTGAGCAAGCCCTGCAACGTGTCCGACTACGGCATGATCTACGCCGGCGTGCAGAAGAACGTGGGCCCCGCCGGCATGGTGGTGGTCATCATCCGCGAGGATCTGATCCGTGAGGACATCGACCCCAAGATGCCCGTCTACATGAGCTACAAGACCCACGCCGACAACGGCTCCATGTACAACACCCCCAACTGCTGGGCCATCTACTGCTGCGGCAAGGTCTTCAAGTATCTGAAGGACGAGATCGGCGGCCTGGAAGCCATGAACAAGCTGAACATCGAAAAGGCTAAGGTCCTGTACGATTATCTGGAAACCTCCAAGATGTTCGACGCCCCCGTTGCCGTTGAGGACCGTTCTCTGATGAACGTTCCCTTCACCACCGGCGACAAGGATCTGGATGCCGAGTTCGTCAAGGAATCCAAGGAAGCCGGCTTTGACAACCTGAAGGGCCACAAGTCGGTGGGCGGCCTGCGCGCCTCCATCTACAACGCCATGCCCAAGGAAGGCGTTGAAGCGCTGGTCGAGTTCCTGAAGAAGTTCGAGGCTGAGCACACAAAATAAGGTTTCACCCGTAAAAGCGCAACGCTTTCCCGGCCCCGTAAGGGCTTTGATTCTGCGGGGACCCCGGTCATTCGGGGCAAAAGGCGGCGCGCTGTGTCAACCCGAGTCAACCCAAGTTTTCTGCACAGTTTAAAATCATGGGATGCCCCACGCGGGCGCGCAGCCCGCGCGGGCATTCCCGCTTCACCTGGTTCCGGAGAAGCGTTATTATTTCAGAAGGAGATTGTTTAACATGAAAATTCTTGTTACCGACGGCATGGACAAGGCCGCCATGGAAGAGCTGACCAAGCTGGGCTACGAGGTCGTCAAGCAGTTCTACGAGCCCGACGAGCTGGGCAAGGCTCTGTGCGATGTCGACGCCGTCGTCGTCCGCTCCAAGACAAAGGTCCGCGCCAACCACATCGACGAGGTCGTCGCCAACAACGGCAAGCTCAAGCTGGTCATCCGCGGCGGTGTCGGCGTCGACAACATCGACGTCAAGTATGCCGAAGAGAAGGGCATCAAGGTCCGCAACACACCCAAGGCTTCCTCCGACTCGGTTGCCGAGCTGACCCTGGGCCATATGCTGACTCTGGCCCGCTTCATCGGCGCTGCCAACGTCACCATGCGCAAGGGCGAATGGAACAAGAAGAATTACGAGGGCGTTGAGCTGGCCGGCAAGACCCTGGGTCTGATCGGCATGGGCCGCATCTCCCGTTCGCTGGCCGCCAAGGCTTCGGCCCTGGGCATGAAGATCGTCTACACCGATATCATCGGCAAGATCGAAGGCCTGAGCTATGAGTATTGCGAGAAGATGGAAGACGTCCTGAAGAAGGCCGACTTCGTCTCCCTGCATATCCCTGCCGCTGCCGACGGCAAGCCCGTTGTCGGCGCTGAGCAGATCGCCATGATGAAGGACGGCGCTTATCTGATCAACATCGCCCGCGGCGGTCTGGTCGATGAAGAAGCTCTGTGCGACGCGCTGGATTCCGGCAAGCTGGCCGGCGCCGCACTGGACGTTTTCGCCAAGGAGCCCCTGGCCAACGAGCGCGTCATGCATCACGACAAGATCTCTCTGACCCCCCATATCGGCGGCTCCACCAAGGAAGCCCAGGGCCGCATCGGCATGGAGATCGTCGACATCATCAAGGACATCCTGCCCCTGTAAGCCAATCCGGACGCCGGCCCGGCGCGTATACGGGCCGGTGCCCGAATCCCTATGAGCGCCCGGGGGACGAAAAAGTCCCCTAGGGCTTCTTTTCAAAACAAGCTTGAATTTTATGTAAAAGGAGAACGCACCAATGGCTGTTGTAAAACCCTTCAGAGCCGTGCGCCCCACACCCGAGCTGGTGGACAAGGTCGCTGCGCTGCCTTATGACGTCATGGACACCAAGGAAGCGATCGACTATGTTAAGGGCAACCCCTATTCCTTCATGCGCATCGACCGTGCCGAGATGTCCTTTGACGAGGGCCACGATCCCTATGCCCAGGACGTCTATGAGGCCGCTTCCAAGCAGCTCCATCAGATGAAGGTCGACGGCACCTACATCCAGGACGAGAAGCCCTGCTACTATATCTATAAGCAGGTCATGAACGGCCGCGCCCAGATCGGTATCGTCGGCTGCGCCAGCGTCGACGATTACATGAACGACATCGTCAAGAAGCACGAGCTGACCCTGGCCAAGAAGGAAGACGACAGATGCAACCACGTGGACATCTGCAATGCCAACACCGGCCCCATCTTCCTGACCTACAAGTCCAACGACGCCATCAACGAGGTGGTCAAGGACACCATGGAGAAGCACGAGCCTGTCTACGACTTCGTCGGTGACAACGTCCAGCAGACCGTCTGGGTCATCACCTGCCCCCACTGCAAGGGCGTGATCGAAGAGGCTTTTGCCAAGACCCCGGCCCTCTACATCGCCGACGGTCACCACCGCTGCGCCTCGGCTGTCCGCGTCGCCCGCAAGCGCCGCTGCCAGTTCCCCGACTACACCGGTGAGGAAGAGTTCAACTACTTCCTGTGCGTCCTGTTCCCCGACGATCAGCTGGAGATCATGGACTACAACCGCGTTGTCGCCGACCTCAACGGCAACGACAAGGCTGCCTTTATCCAGAAGATCGAAGAGAAGTTCACCGTCGAGGAAAAGGGCGAAGCCACCTATCATCCCGAAGAGAAGCACACCTTCGGCATGTATCTGGACGGCAAGTGGTACAAGCTGGCGGCCAAGGAAGGCACCTATGACGCTTCCGACGTCGTCGCCCAGCTGGATGTCTCCATCCTGCAGCACAACCTGCTGACCCCCATCCTCAACATCGGCGATCCCCGCACCGACAAGCGCATCGACTTCGTCGGCGGCATCCGCGGCCTGGGCGAGCTGGAGAAGCGCGTCAACAGCGGCGAGATGGCCGTTGCCTTCGCCATGTTCCCCACCTCCATCGAGGATCTGATGAACATCGCCGACGCCGGCAAGATCATGCCCCCCAAGAGCACATGGTTCGAGCCCAAGCTGCTGTCGGGCATCTTTATCCACGAGCTGAGATAAGCACTGCGTTTTATACGCATCGTTATATTTCAATACAAAAAAACTCCGCGGAGTCATCCGCGGAGTTTTTTATTGCGGGTTTCAGCCCATTTGCAGCGGAAACGGCTTTTTCCTGTGCAGGGTGCAAAGGCAGAAAAAGAGCCGGTCACTCGGAATGTGACCGGCTCTCTCTTTTTTTGCGATTGCCGTTAAAAAATGCTCAGATACATGCGGCGGGACAGCGCTTCCAGCGCCTTGATGCCGGCCAGACTGTTGCCCTTCTGGTCGAGGCCCGGAGAGAAGATGCCGATGCCCATGCGGGTGGGCACAACGGCCATGATGCCGCCGCCGACGCCGCTTTTGGCCGGCACGCCCACCCGGACGGCAAAGTCGCCCGAGCCGTCGTACATCCCGCAGGTGACCAGGACGGCGTTGACGAAATGGGCGTATTCGGCCAGAAAGACCCGCTCGTCGGTATAGGGCAGGCGGCCCCGGTTGGCAAAGATATAGGCGATGTTGGCCAGATCGCGGCAGTTGACCTGAATGGAGCAGGCCTTGAAATAGCAGTCCAGCACTTCCTCCACATCACCGTCGATCATGCCGTAGGTTTTGAGCAGAAAGGCCAGCGCGCGGTTTTTGCTGCCGGTACGCTTTTCCGAAAGATAGACCTTTTCATCCACCTTGATGTCGGGGTTGCCGGCCAGATGGCGGGTCAGTCCCAGCAGGCGGTCAAAGCGTTCGGTATAATCCCTGCCCTTGATGAGGGTACACATCAGGATGGCGCCCATGTTGACCATGGGGTTCAGATGCTGGCTGGAAAGGGCGCCTTCGGCCACATTGATGGCGTCAAAGGGTTTGCCGGTGGCCTCCACGCCCACCTTGGCCCGCACGTCCTCCATGCCGTTGTCCATCAGCGCCAGCAGCAACAGAATGGGCTTGACGATGCTCTGGATGGTAAAGGGCTTTTTGTAATCGCCGGCCTTGAAGATCTGGCCGTCGCTGGAGATGACGCAGATGCCCAGGTCATTGGTGTCGCCCTTGGCCAGCTCGGGAATATAGCTGGCCGGCTTGCCCTGCGCCTTATAGGGGCCGCAGAGGTCGAGGATCTCTTCCAAAAGTGCTTCCATAGATCGTACTTCCTCTGATTTTATTGGTCATCCAGCAGCGACTGAACAGCCGTCAGAATGCCCAGCTTGCCGCTTTCATAGGTCAGACCGCCCTGAATAAAGGCGGTATAGGGAGGACGCATGGGCCCGTCGCAGGAAAGCTCGATGGAAGCGCCCTGCACAAAGGCGCCGGCCGCCATGACCACCTGATCGTCGTAGCCCGGCATATCCCATGCCTCGGGGGTGACAAAGGCGTCCACCGGGGAGCCGGCCTGAATGCCGCGGCAGAAGGCCAGCAGCTTTTCGGGGGCGCCGAAGTTGACGGTATGGATGATGTCCAGTCCGGCACGCTCGCCCCGGGGGGTGACATCATAGCCCAGCAGGGACAGAAGCTCGGTGCAGAAGGCAGCCGTTTTGAGAGCCTGGGCCGTGGTGTGGGGGGCCATGAAGAAGCCCTGGTACAGGCTGCGGTTGACCCCCAGCGTCGCGCCGCACTCGGCGCCGATGCCGGGCAGGGTCAGACGGAAGGCGGCACGCTCGACCAGGTCGCGGCGGCCGGCGATATAGCCGCCCATGGGGGCCAGACCGCCGCCGGGATTCTTGATGAGGGAGCCGCAGATGAGGTCGGCCCCCACCTGGGTCGGCTCGCGGGTGTCGCAGAACTCGCCGTAGCAGTTGTCCACCAGAATGACGGCGCCGGGATTGACCCGCCGGACGATCTGGCAGATGCGCTCGATCTCATCGATGGACAGGGTGTGGCGGATGGCGTAGCCGCGGGAGCGCTGGATATAAACGGCGCGGATGTGGGGAGCGGCGGCCCGGCGCTCGATCTCGTCCCAGTCGGGCAGGCCGTCCTTCATATCGACCGTCTCAAAGCCGATGTGATAGTCGGCAAAGGTGCCGCCCAGCGCGCCCCGCTGGCCGGTGACCGTCTGCAGGGTGTCGTAGACGTTGCCGGTGACCGACAGCATGGTCTCGCCGGTGGAAACGCAGGCGAACATCCCGCAGGCGATGGCATGGGAGCCGTTGACAAAGCCGGTGCGGACCAGTGCCGCCTCGCAGCCAAAGACCTCGGCGTAGATCTCTTCCAGACGGTCGCGGCCCTGGTCGTCGTAGCCGTAGCCGGTGGTGCCGTTGAAATAGGTGTCGGAGACCCGGTGGTCGGCAAAAGCCGTCATCACTTTTTGGGTGTTGGCAAAGGAAACTTCATCAATGGCCGAGAAGCGGAGGGCGGCGCGCGCCTCCGCTTCCCGGGCAAGCTCCCAGAGCCGGGGAGAAAAATCAAAACTCATGTGAACGAAATGCTCCTGTGGATCAGATTAAAAGGTCCGCTGCCGCAGGGCCGCGGCCAGCAGGCTGGCAGCGCCCTCCACGTCCCGCAGGCTGTAGATCTCGCGGGGAGAATGGACGTTGCGGGTGGGGATGGATACGCCGCCGGCCAGAATACCGCCGTGGCTGCGCTGGATGGAGGCGGCATCGGTGCCGCCCGACAGCAGGATCTCGTCCTGATAGGCCAGCCCCTCCCGCTGTGCGGCGTCGCGCAGGAACTGCACCACCTGGGGATTGCACACGGCCGAGCCGTCTTTGATCTTGACGGTGGGGCCGGCGCCCAGGCGGACGGCGCTGTAAATGGGGGCCGAGGGGGTGTCGCCGGTACCGCAGACGTCGACGGCGATGCCCATGTCGGGATGGATGGCGAAGGCTGCCGTGGCGGCGCCGCGGCAGCCGACCTCCTCCTGCACGGTAAAGACGAACCACACATCATAGGGGCTCTCCTGCAGCAGCTCCATGGTGCGCAGCAGAACGACGCAGGCGATGAGGTCGTCGGCATAGGGAGTCAGCACCTTGTCGCCCTGCTGGACGGTCTCGCCGTCAAAGACGGCCACGTCGCCGATGGAGACCAGGGCGCTGGCTTTCTCATAGCTGCCGGCGCCGATGTCGATATAAAGGTCGCTGGGGCGGATGTCGCCGGTGTTTTTGCGGCCGGCTTCGGCCCACTTTTCACACAGGATGACGCCGCTTACGATGCTGCCATCACGGCCGCGCAGGCGGACAGGGGTACGGTGGAGAAAGGCGGGCTTGTGGCCGCCGATGGGCTCGAAGCGCAGGAAGCCCTTCTCGTCGATAAAAGTGATCATAAAGCCGATGAGGTCCATATGGGCAGCCAGCATGATGCGGGGGCCGCTGCCTTTCTTATGGCAGAGGACGTTGCCCAGCGCGTCGCGGGTCACCTCGTCCACATAAGGGGCGGCAAGCTGGCCCAGATAGTCGCCGACTTCCTGCTCAAAGCCGGAAGGGAGGGCCTTTTCGATAAGCTGCTCGTGCAGCGTTCTGATATCCAACATGATCTTGTCCCTCCTTTTAAAACGTCTGCATGGCGCAGGCGGCGATCAGACGGGCGCCCTGCTCCATATCGTGGATCGACACCAGCTCGCAGGGCGAGTGGATGTTGCGCATGGGCAGCGACATGCAGCCGGCCGGCGCGCCCTTGCTCGTGTGCATGATGGCGGCCGTATCGGTACCGCCGGCCGTGAGGATCTCATCCTGCCAGGCGATGCCGGCTTCCCGGGCGGCGGTCCGCATGAAGGCCCGGACAAAGGGGCTGCAGATAACGCTCTGGTCTTTGATCTTGATGGTGGGGCCGCAGCCCAGACGCACCGGCATCTCCATGTCGGCGGCCAGGTCGTCGCCGCTGTAGCAGCCGTCGACGGCGATGCCCATATCCGGCTCGATGCAGGCGGTGGCCGTCATGGCCCCTTTGAGGCCGACCTCCTCCTGCACGGTGAAGACGAAATAGAGGTCATTCTGGCTTTCGCCCAGCTGTTCCATGGCCATCAGCAGCACGCAGCAGGCCGTCAGGTCGTCGGCGTAGGGGGTGAGGATGCAGCCGTCGCCGGTCTGGCGGGGCTTGGTGTCAAAGAGGGCCAGGTCGCCCACCCGCACCATGTTTTCGGCCTCTTCCCGGCTGCAGGCGGCGATGTCGATATACAGGTCGCGCAGGGTGACGGAGCTCACCGGCTTTTCGGCCCAGTCGTTCTGGTCACGCAGACGGATGATGCCCCGGGTGCCGTCCTGGAAGCGGACGGTGGTATGGATAAGGGCGGCCGGCTGGTGGCCGCCGACGTTGGTGAAGGAGAGGTAGCCGTCGTCGCTGATATAGGTGACCATCAGGCCGATGACGTCCATATGGGCGGCGAACATCAGCTTTTTGCCGCTGCCCTTTTTGCGGCAGACCAGGCTGCCGGTGGGGGTGTACCACTGTTCGTCGCAGAAGGGCCGGGCGATCTCGGCGATGACTTCGCCGCAGGGCGACTCATAGCCCGAGGGCATGGCGGCTGCCGTCAGCCGGCACTGGAGTTCAAAGGGGTTAAGCATTGTCATGGCACTCCTTTACAAAGAGTCTGGCCATCTGCAGGACGCTTTCGATATCGCACTTGCAGACGACATTGACGGCACAATGGATGTACCGGGTGGGGGTGGCGATGCCCATGCCGCGGGCGCCGGCGGCGGCGATATGCAGGGCGCGGGCGTCGGTGAAGCCGTTGGCCGAGCGGCGGTACTGCCACCGGATGCCCTCAGCGTCGGCCTTGGCCGTGATCTGGTTGATGAGGGGACGGGAATAGACCGAGCCTTTATCGAGAATGGAAACGACGCAGCCCTTTTCCTGGGTGCAGGAGTGGCCGTGGGCCGGCACGTCGGGCACGTCGCAGGCCGTGGTGCCTTCGATGACCAGAAAGTGGCCGGGCTGCAGGCGATTGGCGGCCACCAGGGCGCCGCGGTTGCCGCCGATCTCCTCGTTGGTGGCAAAGACGAACCAGGTGTCGTAAGGCAGCTCTTCCTCCAGCAGGGCCACCATGACGGCGCAGCCGATGCGGTCGTCGATGGCCTTGGACTTGATGCGGCCATTGCCGAATTCCTCAAAGGGGGAATCGAAATAGCAGGGGTCGCCGATCTGGACATACTGCTCGGCCTCGGCACGGCTGCGGGCGCCGATGTCGATGTACAAGGAGCCGGCCGAGGGGGCGACGGCGCGCTCCTTGGGGGTGGTCAGATGGATGGCCTTGAGGGAGATGACGCCGGGCAGCTTTTTGGGGCCGACCCGGAGCTTGCGGCCGATCATGACCCGGGGGTCGATGGAGCCGACGGTCAGGAACTTGAGCATGCCCTTTTCGGTGATCTCACGCACCATAAAGCCCACTTCGTCCATGTGGGCGCAGACAGCCAGGGGCTTTTCCCGGTGCTGGCGGCCTTTTTTGAAGACCAGCAGGTTGCCCAGGGCGTCGGTCATCATCTGGTCGGCATGGGGCGCGGCCAGATTTTCAATGGCCTGGCGCACTTCGTCTTCATAGCCGGCCACGCCGTCGCAGGCGCAAAGGATCTTTAAAATTTCAGTCACTCTGTTGGCGTCGCACATTAGAGATGCCACCTCCCATCGATATCCATGGCCAGCTCGGCAAGGAGCCGGCCGACGTTTTCCACATCGCTCATCTTGAGCACCTCCACGGGGGAGTGCATATATTTCAGGGGCAGGGAGATGACCAGCGTGGCGCAGCCCTCGCCGACGATCTGCATGCTCCAGGCGTTGGTGCCGGTGGCTGCCGGCGCCGCCGACAGCTGGAAGGGGATCTGCTTGGCCCGGGCCAGCTCCATGACCTTGCGGGCGAAGCGGGGCACGCTGTTGGTGCCCACGGCGATGACCGGGCCGCCGCCCAGCTCCTGCACCCGGTCGCCGGGCAGGTTGTCGTCGGTGCGGGCGTGGCAGACGTCGATGGCGATGGCCAGGTCAGGATGATCGACGTAGGTGCGGTAGGAAGCGCCGTGGCCGCCGATCTCCTCCTTGGTGGTGCCCAGGATGACCAGGTCGACATCCAGCGTCTTGCCCTGCAGCAGCTCCAGCGCGTGCAGCAGGCAGCAGAAGCAGGCGCGGTCATCGAGGGATTTGCCGCAGACCTGGTCGCCCAGCAGGTCGAAGGCCTGGCTGGTGAAGGTCATATAGTCGCCGATGCGCACCGTCTGGCAGGCTTCTTCGTAAGACATGCCGATGTCCACATAGAGCTTTTCGATGGGCAGGGCGCGGGTGTTGTCGCCCGGCGCCTGCAGATGGGGCGGCACGGCGCCGACAACGCCCAGGATATTGCCCCGGGTGTGGGTCATGACGTTGAGGGTGCTGCCGGGCAGCATGCGCTGGTCGACGCCCATGCCGACGAAGCGCAGAAAGCCCTCCTTGGTGATGCCGGTGACCAGAAAGCCGATCTCGTCGATGTGGGCGTCCAGCATCAGGGTCTTGGCGCCCGGCTTGCCGCAGGACTTATACCCGGCCACGTTGCCGAACTTGTCGATCTCCACGCGGTCGACATAGGGCTCGAGCATGCCGGCCGCCAGCCTGGCGACGGCAAACTCATCCCCCGACACGCCGTAGGCGTTGCCGAGGGTCTTGATCTTTTCCTTGAGTGTCAAAAGATACACCTCCTGATTTGATGGGGTCGCGTTATGTGCGCGTCACTGCAGCGCGCGCACCAGGTCTTTGAAGTATTCGCCGCGCTTCATAAAATTGGGGAAGCGGTCGAAGGAGGCCGAAGCCGGAGAGAACAGCACGACGTCGCCGGCCTTCGCTTCCTGCCGGATGGCGTGCAGCATCTCTTCGTAATCCTTGTGGAAGGCGATGGGCATTTCCTCCGAGCTGTATCCGGGCGCGTTGACCACCGCCTGATAGATCTTTTCCTCGGTGGCGCCGCACAGGTGCAGGGATTTGACGTGGGCCACGGCCTCGGGGCCCAGCACATCGTAGGGAATATGCTTGTCGTAGCCGCCGGCAATCAGAATGACCTTTTGGTCAAAAGACCGCAGGCCGGCGATGGTGCGGGAGGGGCTGGAGGCGATGGAGTCGTTGTAATACCGCACGCCGTCCAGCTCGCGCACCAGCTCCAGCCGGTGTTCGACGCCGCCGAATTCCATGGCCACCC
Organism: uncultured Clostridia bacterium; assembly: GCA_945947915.1. Lineage (GTDB taxonomy): Bacteria > Bacillota > Clostridia > Oscillospirales > Butyricicoccaceae > RGIG1902. Next base: position 10,398 of record CAMEZQ010000046.1, read on the forward strand.
GGCGCATGACCTCGGGGTCGACATAGTCGGCCGTGGCGGCGAAGGCGGCCAGGTAGTTTTCGATGTTATGTACGCCGGGCAGACGGATCTCCGACGCGTCCATGACCTCCATGCCGCAGACCTGGATGGCGGCGCCCAGCGTGCAGCTGGCATAGGCCACGTCGCGGCGGGAGAACCAGCGCACCTGTCCCGGCGCGCGGCGGGCGCTGGCTACGGTCAGGTCGTTGTCGAGATTAGTGACCAGAATGTCGTTTTTGCCCTGGTGCAGGAAGATGTTTTCCTTGGCGGCGATATATTCGTCCATATCCTTGTGGACGTCCAGATGGTTGGGGGCCAGGTTGGTGATGACGGCCACATGGGGGCTCTGCCGCATGGTCAGCAGCTGGAAGGAGGAGAGCTCCAGCACGCAGAAGTCCTCCTTTGTCATCTCGTCGGTGCGGTCGAGCAGCGGCGTGCCGATGTTGCCGCCCACGAAGACCCGATAGCCCTGGGCCTTGAGCAGCTCGGAGATGACCGTGGTGGTGGTTGTCTTGCCGTCGGAGCCGGTGACGGCGATGACGGTGGCCGGGCAGAGGGAGAGAAAGACCTCCATCTCGCTGGTCACCTGGGCGCCGCGGGCAGCCGCCGCCTGCAGGGCCGGCACGTCGGGACGCAGGCCGGGCGTGCGGAAGACGATGTCGCCGTCGACGCCGCTGAGATAATCGGGACCCAGCACCAGCCGGACGCCCAGATCCTCCAGCTCGCGCGCCAGCTCGGGCATCTGCTCGGGCAGCTTCTTGTCGTGGGCCGTCACGCGCACGCCGGCGCGGGCCAGCAGACGGATGAGGGGCGTGTTGGAGACGCCGATGCCGATGACCGACACCTTTTTGTCTTTGATGCTTTCGATATATTCCTTGAGCATGGGATACCTCCGGGTGGGCAGAATCCCCGCCGCAGACCGGGCGGGTGCCCATCAATTATAGTTTAACCGATATAGGGCCGCAGGTCAATAAAAGCGGCCGGATATTTCCATAATTAAAGTGTGGGGGCCGCTTTTGCCGGCAAAAAGTATGGGTTTGGATTGACAATATCCTGGGAAAAAGATATAATAATTTGAGAGTTTGCCAAGCAGCCGCGCGCCTTCGGGCGTGAGGAAAGTCCGGGCTTCACAGAGCAGGATAACTGATAACGTCAGCCGGGAGCGATCCCAGGACAAGTGCAACAGAGATATACCGCCCCGCTCTGCGGGGTAAGGGTGGAAAGGCGAGGTAAGAGCTCACCGGTGGCCATGGCAACATGGCTTCCCTGTAAACTCTATCCGAAGCAACACCGACGCGGGGGCTACGGCTTGCTCGGCCAATCTCCGGAAAGGTGGCTTGAGGTGTGCGGCGACGCACATCCCAGATAGATGGCTGCATAGACAGAACCCGGCTTACAGGCGGACTCTCCCCACGAAATCTGCGATTTCGTGGGGTCCCCTTTTATTTGGATAGATTTTGGCCGAATGAATCGGCGCAAAATCGACGCCGCAAAAAGCGGCGCGGCCCCGTGGGGGCCGTGGGGTCCCTTTTATTCCATAGATTTTGGCCGAATGAATCGGCGCGCAGCAACTGAAAAAGATCATTTTGCACATAAAACTTCATCAACACGGAGGGATTCAACATGGATCTGAAAGAAAGAGCCCTGCAGGCCCATGCCGAGTGGCATGGCAAGCTGGAGGTCAAGAACAAGTGCCCCATCGAGTCGGCGGAAGATCTGACCATCGCCTATACGCCCGGCGTCGCCGAACCCTGCCTGAAGATCAAGGAAAACAAGGATCTGCAGTATATCTATACCGGCCGCGGCAACACGGTGGCCGTCATCACCGACGGCACGGCCGTGCTGGGTCTGGGCGACATCGGCCCCGAGGCCGGCATGCCGGTCATGGAGG
>CAMEZQ010000047.1 GCA_945947915.1 uncultured Clostridia bacterium
TCGGCTGGTTATCTCCCTCCGAGTTCTCTGTCCAATATGTTTGACAATCCTACAGCAGCCGGTTATCCGTATAGAAAACCGCCCGGGGCAGTCTCCGCGGCGCCGGAGCGGCCGGGTTTTGAACATACGATCCGAAAGATTTCCGCATCCGTAAGGGCGTTTGCCAAATCTCTCCTGCCGGTTCTGCCTGCCGCTTTTTCTGCGGCAGGCTTTTTTATCGCAGAATCAACACGCCGCAGGAAAAAGGGCTCTTTGGCCCTTATATTTACTCTGTGACCGTTCTTTGTTATAATTTAAAATAGAATATATGCCTTTCGCGGCTGCAATCGCCTTGACCGGCATGACTGTTCCGGGCAGCCGAACATCCGTGATATCTGAATTTGTCCCCCGCTGTCCACCGATGGACAGATCCATATAAATCAACCTTTTTGGAGGATAAACTATGCGCTATCTGAAAGATTTCATCATTGAAAATGGCAAAAAGGGCGTTTTGACCGGGTACACCGGCCCTGGCGGGGATGTGACCATCCCCGGAAGCGTGACCGCCATTGGAGATCATGCCTTTGAAAGGTGCGGCAGCTTGACAAGCATCACCATTCCCGGCAACGTGACCTACATTGGAGAGGGGGCCTTTTTAGATTGCATCAATCTGGAAAGCATCACCATCCCCGACAGCGTGACCTTCATTGGAGAGCGTGCCTTTGAAGGATGCGGTAGCCTGGAGAGCATCACCATCCCTGAGGGCGTGACCGCGATTGAAGAGGGGGCCTTTTCCTGGTGCGGCAGCCTGGAAAGCGTCGCCATTCCCGACAGCGTGACCGCCATTGGAAAGCGTGCCTTTTCCGATTGTCGCAGCCTGACCAGTATCACCATTCCCGGCAGTGTGACCTCCATTGGAGAGGAGGCCTTTTCCGAGTGCTACAGTCTGACCAGTGCAGTCATTTCTGAGGGTGCGACCTCCATTGGAGATCGTGCCTTTGAAGGGTGCGGCAGCCTGGAAAGTATCACCATCCCCGGCAGCATGACCGCCATTGGAAAGCGTGCCTTTTCCGAGTGCTACAGTCTGACCAGTGCAGTCATTTCTGAGGGTGCGACCTCCATTGGAGATCGTGCCTTTGAAGGGTGCGGCAGCCTGGAAAGTATCACCATCCCCGGCAGTGTGACAACTATTGGAGAGGAGGCCTTTTTAGGATGCAGCAGCTTGATCAGTGCAGTCATTTCTGAGGGCGTGACCGCCATTGGCGCGCATACCTTTGAAAGGTGTAGCAGCCTGGAGAGTATCACCATCCCCGGCAGCGTGACCGCTATTGGAGCCGATGCCTTTTCCGAGTGCCTCATCCTGACCAATGCAGTCATTTCCGAGGGCGTGACCGCCATTGGAGAACGTGCCTTTTACAACTGCATCAGTCTGACCAGTATCACCATCCCCAGCAGCGTGACCGCCATTGGAAACGGTGCCTTTTCCGAGTGCTGCAGCCTGACCAGTGCAGTCATTTCTGAGGGTGTGACCACCATTGGAGAACGTGCCTTTTACAAGTGCAGCAGCCTGAAGAGTATCACCATCCCCGGCAGCGTGACCACCATTGGAGAGCGTGCCTTTTCCGAGTGCTGCAGCCTGACCAGTGTGGTCATTTTCGAGGGTGTGACCGCCATTGGAAAGGATGCCTTTTCCGAATGCATCAGCCTGACCAGTATCACCGTCCCCGACAGTGTAACTGCAATTGATCCATTTGCCTTTTCCAAGTGCAAAAAACTGGCCGACAAAACAGGAATGGTCATTGTCCGTGGGATCTTGTTCGATTACATCGGCCCCGGTGGGGATGTTATGGTGCCGGACGGCGTGACCGCCATTGGAGCACGTGCCTTTTATAAATGCAGCAGCCTGACCAGTATCACCATTCCCGACAGTGTGACCGCTATTGGAAACAGTGCCTTTTCCGGATGCGCAAACCTGAAGGAACTCCGCATGGATCCGCGCCGCAAGATCAATAAAGATGTTTTCGGCAGCAAGCTGCCTGTCGGGCTTCGTTCCCATCTTGCGGATCTTGCCCCTTTATTTACCGAAAGTATATTCAAAAAATATGTGCTGAGCAGGGACGTCTGGGCTGTGCTGCCGCGCGAACAGCAGACCGAGCTTTTTCTGGCCCGCCAGGAAAAAACGCTCCTGCCGGCCTATCGGCAATACGTCCAGAACCCTGACGCCCTGGGTGTGGTCATCCTCTCTAAGCTGGCCGGGAAGCCTTCCGCCAAAATCTGCAACGGCGCAGCCGCCTTTATGACGGCATTCTCGCAGAAAGCCGACGAAAAGATGCTGCGGCAGCTCTGGGAAGCACTGAAGCCGCTGGAAAACGCTGCGGAGGCGCTGCAGGCCATTGAGGCCGACGAAGTGCTGATGGGGATCCTGCAAAAATAGCCCATACCCCCGTTTTTGCCGCAGGATGAAAAACGGAACAAAAAGAGGACGCCCCGGCGTCCTCTTTTTTATGATCCAGCCCTTATGCATCTCCGGCGCTCCGCTTCTGCATGGCCTGAAAAAACGACACAAATTCCCTAAAAAGCAGCCTATCTCCCCCCGGCTCGGATCCTGTATACTGTTGCCGTACCCGCAGAGCGCGGCGCACTCTGCCGAGCGTGGATTGTCAGAGCCGGAGATCTTGTCTATGCTGATCGGGTAAAGTGCCGGAAGCGGCAGGACTCCTGCCGGCCGGCGTCAAATCGATCCTGCAGACGAAAAACGGAAAATCACGGAAGGAGACACGCTGCAATATGAAGATCCTTGTATTGAACGGAAGTCCGAAAAAGGAGCGCAGTGACACGCTGCACATCACCCGCGCCTTTCTGGAAGGCATGACGGCGGAAGACCGTCACGAAATCCAGACGATCGATGTGATCGATCAGCACATCGAATTCTGTTCCGGCTGCCTGGCCTGCATGCGCAACGGCGGCATATGCCGCCACGACGACGATATGCGCGCCATTCTGGAACAGATCCTTGCCAGCGACCTTCTGCTGTTCAGCTTCCCGCTCTACTGCTACGGGATGCCTGCCATGCTGAAAAATCTCATCGACCGCACGCTGCCCCTGTCCAGCATGGCCATGCAGCAGGTGGGCGGCCGCTACGCGCACGTGGGTCAGGCGGATTACTCCCATCTGCGATATCTGATGATCTGCGGCTACGGCTTTCCCAACAGCAGGCATAATTTTGAGCCCGCGGCCGAACAGTTCCGGCTGATGTTCCCCAGCGGCCACACCATCATCACCGTACCGGAAAGCCCCATGTTCAACGCACCGGAGGCGGCCTCCGTCACCGTGCCGCGGCTGGCGCTGGTGCGGGAAGCCGGGCGGCAGTACGGCCGCACCGGCACGATCGAGGCCGGGCTGCTGGCCCAGATCGGCTCCCCCATGATCCCCGAGGAGGTCTACGCCGGGATCGTGAACGGGCAGGTATAGCGTCCGTGGCCGGATCCCTTCTGCTTTCCTGGAACATGCTTACGCAGACTGGCCGCATTTGCTCCGGGATCCACAGGCTTTGAAAATCTTTGAAAAAAACCGGCGGCGCGGCGCCGATTTCCCCTTGACTCTCCCATTGTGGCAGGCACTACAATACACACGAGCTCAAAACCCGACAGATCTGGAGGGATCCCATGTTAAAAATCGGAGATTTTTCAAAACTGTCCAGGATCAGCATCCGTATGCTGCGCCACTACGATGAGATCGGCCTGCTTCGTCCGGTCCGGATCGACCCGGAATCCGGTTATCGCTACTACAGCGAAAACCAGCTTCCCGCCGCCGGCCGGATCGCCGCTTTGAAAGATATGGGCTTCGGCCTGGCCGCCATCGGTGAAATACTCGGCTGCTATGACGAAAAGCAGGCGCTGGAACGCCGCCTGCTTGTGCAGCGGGCGGAACTGCAGGCGCAGGCCAGGCAGACGGCATACCGGCTGCGGCTTCTGGACACAGCCCTGGAACGGCTGAGAAAGGATGACGAAGCCATGCAATACGATGTAACGCTCAAAACCTTCCCGGAACGCTATGCCGCCACGGTCCGCATGCACATCCCCGTCTATGAAATGGAGGGCATGCTCTGGAGCCTGCTGGTCAGCGAAACGGCGCCTCTGCACCTGATCCCCGACGATCCCTGCTACTGCAGCGTCGTCTTCCACGACCCGGAGTTCAAGGAGTCCGACGTGGACGCGGAGGCCCAGAAGACCGTAAAAGGACGGTATCCCGACACCGAACACGTCCGCTTCAAAATGCTGCCGGAGGTCACAGTCGCCTCGGCCATCTGCCGAGGCTCCTACGACCAGATGCGCGGCGTCATGGCGGCCGTGGCCGGCTGGGTCACGGATAACGGCTATGAATTTGACGGTCCCGCATTCAATATCTATCATGTCAGCCCCCACGAGACCTCCGATCCCAACGAGTTTGTGACCGAGGTCTGCTACCCCGTAAGAAGAAAGTGATCCGACCGGACACGCCGCGTTTCCCGCGGCGTGTCCGCCCTGTCTTTGGCAAGCCGTATCAAGCAGGGCATTCTTCCGGGATGTATGATGATATGTGCGCAAAAAAAGAAAGTGAGGCGGTTTCGTGATGAACCAAGATAGAATAATCATACAGGGACTTCGGCAGAACAACCTGAAAAACATCTCTCTGGAGATCCCAAAAGGCAAAATCATAGTCTTTACCGGCGTTTCCGGTTCCGGCAAATCCAGCATCGTCTTTGACACCATCGCCGCCGAGAGCCAGCGGCAGATGAACGAGACCTACACTGCCTTCATACGGGGCCGTCTGCCCAAATACGAAAAGCCCCGGGTGGAACGCATCGACAATCTCTCGGCTTCGGTCATCGTAGATCAGTCCCGGCTGGGCGGCAATGCCCGTTCCACCGTGGGCACCATCAGCGATATGTACGCCGCCCTGCGTCTGCTCTATGCCCGCATCGGAACGCCCTATGTGGGCACGGCGTCCTATTTTTCCTTCAACGACCCCAACGGCATGTGCCCGGAATGCTCCGGCATCGGCAAGGTGATGACGGTGGACGTCGAGAGCCGCATCGACCCGGAAAAGACGTGGAACGAGGGCATGGCCGACCTGCCGGCCTTCCATGTGGGCAACTGGTACTGGAAGCAGTATGCCGAGGCCGGCATCTTCCCGCTGGACAAAAAGTGGAAGGATTTTACCCCGCAGGAGCGCAGCCGCCTGCTCTACGGCGCGGACACCCCCGGCGGGCCCCGGCTCCACAAAAAGGTGGACGGTGTTTCCCACTATCTCCACCGGATGCTCATTCACCGGGATACTTCGCAGTTAAAGGAAGCCTCCGTCAAGCGGCTGATGGATCTGATGGAGGAAAAGCCCTGCCCGGTTTGTCGCGGCCGGCGGCTCAACGCCAAAAGCCTGTCCTGCAAGGTGGCGAGATACAGCATTGACGAGATGTGCGCCATGGAATTCACGCAGCTGGTACAGGTGCTGCGCACCATCGACGACCCCCGGGCATCCACCATCGTGGAAGCGCTGACGGCCTCTCTGACCCGCATGATCGACATCGGCCTGCCCTATCTGTCCATGGACAGAGAATCCAGCACCCTCTCCGGCGGCGAGGCCCAGCGGCTCAAGCTGGTGCGGTATATGGGAAGCGCCCTCACCGGCATGACCTATATCTTCGACGAGCCCAGCACCGGCATGCACCCCCGCGACGTCCACCGCATGACCCGGCTTTTGCAGAGCCTGCGGGACAAGGGCAACACGGTGCTGGTGGTGGAGCACGACAAAGACGTGATCTCCATTGCCGACGAGGTCATCGATGTCGGCCCGCTGGCGGGAAAGAACGGCGGCGAGATCCTGTTTCAGGGCAGCTATGAAGCCCTGCTGCGCTCCGGCACCCGCACGGGGAACGCGCTCCGGCAGATCACACCGCTGAAAGCCGCTCCGCGGACACCGAAAGCGTTTCTCCCAGTGCGAAATGCCTGCGTCCATAACCTGAAAAACGTATCGGTGGATATCCCGCTGCACCTGCTGACCGTAGTCACCGGCGTGGCCGGCTCCGGCAAAAGCTCCCTCATCCGGGACGTGTTCGCCAGGCAGTATGCCGACCGTGTGGTGCTGGTGGACCAGTCTCCGGTGACGGCCACCGGCCGTTCCACCCCCGCCACTTTTCTGGGCTTCTTTGATGAGATCCGCAAGGTCATGGCGGCGGAGAACGGCGTGGACGCCGCTCTGTTTTCCTTCAACAGCAAGGGAGCATGCCCTGTCTGCGGCGGCCGGGGCCAGATCGTCACGGAGCTGGTGTTCATGGACCCGGTCACCACCGTCTGCGAGGCCTGCGAGGGCAAACGGTACAGCGCGGAAGCCCTGTCCTACCGGTATCATGGCAAAAATATCGTGGACATTCTGAACATGTCCGCCGGGGAAGCCTATGAATTTTTCGGAGAAAACAGGAAGCTCCGCAAGGCCCTGGGCGCCATGCTGGAGGTGGGCCTGCCCTATCTGTCCCTGGGCCAGCCCCTCTCCACTCTGTCGGGCGGCGAGCGCCAGCGGGTCAAGCTGGCCAAGTATCTGGACAAAAAAGGCAGTATCTATGTGCTGGACGAGCCCACCACCGGCCTCCATCCCTCGGACATAAAGCAGGTCATGGATCTGCTGGACCGTCTGGTGGAGCGCGGCAACACCGTCATCGTCATCGAGCACAATCTGGATGTGATGAAGCAGGCGGACTATCTGATCGACGTGGGTCCGGACGGCGGCACGGCCGGCGGTGAGATCGTCTTCACCGGCACTGCCGCGGAAATGGCGGCGCACGGCCAGACGATCACGGCGGAATATCTGCGGAAGTCCCTGTGACGCGCCAGGGTCCGCCGGATGCGGCCATCTCTTTTCCGGGATGGCCGCATTCTGATCAATCTGATCAATTTGTCATTCTCCCATTGACTACCGAACGATAGGTAGTTATAATATAAATACAGGACCTCCATCCGGCGGGAGCCGGGGCGGCCGGCGGCTCGTACCCACGATCAGAACGAATGGAGGCACCGATGTTCATGGACAACTTCGCCGATGAAAGAGATCAGAAACAACTGGAACAGGACAGATACACGTTTTTCGTGCTTCGCCGCATTCTGGGCGGAAACTGCAAACTGCTTTTGACCGACCATGCGCGGCTGATCCTTTGCCTGTCGGACGACGTGCATCCCGTATGGATCTGGACGCCGGACGACGCGACAGAAGCCGAAATGGAAAAGGCCTATCGGCTGGCCTCCGGGCACGCCCTGCTGGACGGCGCCTGCCGTTTCAACCTCAAAAACGGCCTGGCGGCGTTTTTTATAAAACGGGCCGCCGCCGAGGGGAAAAAGCTCTCCGTTTCCATGAATATGCTGGCGTACGACTGCCCGGCGCCTGTCGAGCCGGAGCTGGCGGCCGACGGCGCCATCCACCGGTGCGGCCCCGCAGACCTGGATGAGCTGGTGGATTTTATCGAGCTGTTCCAGAAGGAAACGGGCATCGACCAAAACGACCGTGCCGGCTATCGCAAGGATGCCGAGGCCTTTATCCGCGCGGGAAATACGTTCTTTTGGGAAAATGCCCAGGGCAGACACACGGCAAGCTGCAAGTTTTCCCCCAACGGAAATATGGCGGCCATCAATCTTGTATTTACACGGCCGGAATTCCGCCGGAAGCATTACGCCCAGAATCTGGTCTATCAGGTGACAAAGCTGGCGCGCGGCGCGGGATATATACCCATGCTTTATACAGACGCGGACTACGCCGCGTCGAACGCCTGCTACGAAAAGATCGGATATGTCCTCAGAGGCAGGCTGTGTACGATCGGAGAAGCAGAACAATAGAGCCCGGCCGTTCCCGTGCCGGTGCCGAAAGGAATCGAGTATATGAACACCGAAGAGAAAACGGCATGGATCGATGAGGAAAACAAGATCGTTTCCTTTCATGCGATCGACAACGGCACTATGATCCGCAAGGCAGAATCCCTGTTCTGGGACTTCATATCCGGGCTGGCCAATTCCGGATACCGGATCATGTAAGGCCAAATTGGAAAGCGCCTGCAAAACAGACACATACAGCTGAAAAATACGTCTATCGGCCGCCGCAGTTTTTATGTAAAATAAAAGCAGCAGACAGCCCGAAGGCAGACGGCCGTCTGTGCCGGTCTGTGCCGGTCTGTTCCGCATGCCCCAAAAGCACGCGGCGGTAGAGCGGAGTCTTTCTTATATTTCCGTCATCCAAAGGAGTGTACAGAAGATGGACGCAGTATTTGATTTTCTTTGCGCGGCATTGCCGTTGGTGGCGATGGGCCTGTTTCTCGCGGTGTTTTTTGCAAGGCACGCCGAAAAGAAACAGCGGAAAGCGCAGACAGCCGATCACGCGGCGGAGGGCATGTGCATCGGTATGTGCATCGGCACAGCCATCGGCGCCGCCTTTTTAGACAACGTCGTCCTCGGCATCTCCCTCGGCATGCTGCTGGGGCTGGCTGTGGGTACCGGCATAGAGAAAGAAAAGCGCGGCGCGGACGATGAAGAAAAATAACAGGCCGCTTCCGGACGGGATCTCTCTGCTGTGCCTTGCGGCGGCCGCCGTGGTGCTGCTGCTGTGCCGCGGGCAGTCGGAGTTCACGGGCAGCCGGATCAAGAACCCGGACGCCTATCTTCTGGATATCGAAGAGATGAACGGGACCGATCAGCATACTTTGGAGCTGCGGAAGGGCGACGTCCTTCAGGTGCGGTTTGAAACGGCCGGGGGCGCCCTGTCCATGGAGATCCGGGGACCGGACGGGACCGTGCTGTATCAGGGCAACGGAAAGGAACCCACCGATTTTACGGTGAACGTCCCGGAAAACGGCCTCTATACAGTGACCGTCGAGGCCCGCCGCGCCAACGGGACGATCCATATCCGGCGCACGCAGAAATGAGGAAGCCATCATGAGGAACTTATGATCCATCTCTGCGGGACGGGATACTGCGCCGACAGACGGTCTGTCTTTCAGCGAAAAAAAGACAAATGCATTGACTGTAAGGAGGATAATGATGAACAGGATCATAATTCGCAGATTCCGAAAGGGTGACGAACCGGCAGTCTCCAAGGTGATCTGCACAACGCTGGCCGCCGGCAACCGCGAATCGTATTCGGCTGCCTTTATTGAAAAACTGATCCGGAGCTATTCTCCGGCACAGATCGCGGTCATCGCAGAAGAGGCGCATGTTTATGTCGCCTGCGACGGCGAAATACCGATCGGCTGCGGCGGCATCGCCGACTTCTGGGGCAGCACAGAGGAAAGCCATCTGACCTCGATCTTTGTGCTGCCGGAGTATCAGGGCAAAGGCGTGGGCAGGCAGATTGTTGAAGCTCTGGAGGCCGACGAATACTTTCTCCGGGCCTGGCGCATCGAGGCCGGCGCTTCCCCGACCACCGTTTCGTTTTATCAAAAAATGGGCTATACATTCAGAAACGGGATCACAGATGTCAACAAATACGGCATTATAAGAATGGAAAAGCGAAAGGAAAAAGATAAATCAGAATCTGCATCGGAGGATACTGCATGAAACGTTTGATCTTATATATACACGGCAAAGGGGGCAGCCCAGAGGAAGCCGGGCATTACCGGCCGCTCTTTGCCGGCAGTGACGTGGTGGGCTTTGACTATCACGCTCAAACGCCCTGGGAAGCAAAGACTGAATTCCCCGGGCTTTTTGATCAGTACAGCAGAGGATACGACTCGGTCGTTTTGATCGCAAACAGCATCGGCGCTTTTTTCTCCATGCATGCCCTGCGCGAAAAGAGGATCTCCCAGGCCCTGTTCATTTCACCCATCGTCCATATGGAGCAGCTCATTACAGATATGATGATGTGGGCCAATGTAACGGAGCAGGAGCTGCAAAGCAAAGAAACGATCCCTACGGAATTCGGAGAAACACTCTCCTGGGAATATCTGTGCTATGTGCGGAAGCACCCGATCGAATGGAACATCCCCACCCGCATTCTATACGGTGGAAAGGATCACCTGACGAGCCGAGAAACCGTGTCCGCGTTTGCGCGCCGAATTGGCGCGGACCTCACCGTAATGGAGGACGGAGAACACTGGTTCCATACGGAGGCGCAGATGAAAGTCCTGGATCATTGGGTGCGCAGCTCCATTTGATCGTTTCATGGCCGACCCCTCCTGCCGGGATGGCCGCTTCGACCGGGCGCGGCTTGCGGCATACACTGCCGCATATTCCGCCCTTGCACCACTCAACGATTACGACCGCGCCAACCTGTTGAAGCTCTATTATTATCAGCTGGCGGTCTGTGATTACTATGCCCAATACCTGGATGCCGCCCCGGATAAAAAAGCGGAATTTCTTCAGCAGGCGCGGTTTGCAACCAGCGTTCTGATGCACACAGAAATCGAATAAAATCCCTGCCGCCGGAAAGCTGACCCTTCCGGCGGCAAACTGCGTGCGGCCCATCCGGCCGCCGCTCTGCACGGAGGAGCGCAGAACTATGAATCAGAAAGAAATCAAGACGTTTATCCATGATTTTCATACGGCGATCCGCCGCCTGTCCCTCGGCCTGCTGCTTCTGATCCTGATACCGGCGCCGATGACGGCCTGCCGGCCCTATCCCACGCCGATCATTCCTCTGCTCGGCATCGGCTGGATGGGACTTTGCGCATTGCTGGCCGTGCTGCATCTGGTGTTCGGCATTCTGGGCATGCGCACCTTCCGCAAGGCGGCTCGATCGGCGCTGACCCTCCCCCGGGAAGGCGGTCAATGGCTGCTGGACTGGAAGACCCGATGCGCCAAGCGCTGCATCGTCGCCGTCATTCTCGGCCTGTTTCTCCTCCTGCCGTGGATGCTCTGCCTCATGACCGGCAGCGATCTCCACCGCGCCGGCAGCCCCTATGTCATGGTCTGCTACGCAGGCGCCTTTCTTTTCTTCGGCAGCGCCGCCGGCATCGTTTTCGGCGCAGTACTCCGGCTGCTTCTGCTCCGGCGCATCCGCTTCGTCACCTCGGACGGCATCGCGGAGGAAGACCTGCCCGCGAAGAAGCCGTATTGGGGCAGATTCGCGTGCATCGCCGGCCTGGCAACGGTGCCGGCCGTCTTTCTGATGTTCCGGGGGACCTGGTATATCCAGCCCTACATCGCCACCATCCCCGCCGTCGAGCACCGGCAGATCCCCATTACATACGATGAAACGACCGGCGTTTATACCCTGCAGAATCCCGAAGAAGGGGACTTCCGCATCCTGCAGCTGACCGATATCCATCTGGGCGGCAGCCTGCTCTCCTACCGCAAGGACATCCGCGCCCTGCAGACGGTGTACGATCTGATCGACCGCACCCGTCCGGATCTCATTGTGGTCACGGGGGATTTCGTGTTCCCCCCTGGGGATCCAGTCCTTCTCCTTCAACAACTACACGCCCATGATGCAGTTCTGCTCCTTCATTCTGCAATCTGCTGACGGCGGCCTTCACCTTCTTTGCCATCCTCACACTGCATCTGCAGATCCTGCAGGAGGAACGCTATCTGACCGCCGTCTTCGGCGCGGATTATCTGGCGTATCAGCATCGGGTATTCCGCTATCTGGGGCGGCGCGGCGGCAGCCGCAGCCCGGCCGCGGGACCCGACGCAAATCCCGGTCCCGACGGCCGGTAACTGAAATCCCCCCTTCTCCCCAAAGCGGGGAAGGATCCATGCTTCACCGGAACTGTTGTCGGCAAAGAAGCAGACAGGCTTAAGCTGCTCTTGCAGATGCTGAAGCTCCAGTTCTGTAAGGAAGATGTCCATCTGGAAGAACAATACTTCGATGTGATTGCCAGCAAGACGGAGAACGGCCTGCGGAAAGTCCCAATTGCAGACAAAGTGCTTCCGTTTTACAAGGCATGGTATGAAAGCTCCCAATGCGAATACCTGCTGCATACCCCTGACCAGAAGCGCTTTGACTACAGGGATTATTATGACAGCTATCTGGACATTGAAACTCTGGCGGAGGCAATCAACCAGAGTTAAGAGAATACTATGAAAACAGCTGATAATGAAAAAGCAGGAGATGTTCTCCTTGCGGATACATCTCCTGCTCATCAGGTTTCGGTTTT
>CAMEZQ010000048.1 GCA_945947915.1 uncultured Clostridia bacterium
TGGAAGGCTATGCGGAGTATTACTCGGCGGAACTCTCCCAGAAAATTCGCCGGGGACAGCAGGACAACGCTATCAAGTGTATGAACAACGGCGGAAATACCCCTCTGGGGTACTATGTGGACAAGGCGACGGGAAAGCTTGAAATTGACCCAGAAACAGCACCGTATGTGCGGGAACTGTTTTCCCGGTATGCAGACGGAGAACGGCTCACAACCCTACAAGCGGAAATGGCACAGCGGGGGCTTCGCTCCAAGCGGGGCAATCCCTATTCTATCAGCGTGCTCAGTAACCTTCTGAAAAACCGCAAGTACATCTGGGCGGATAAGCCCCGCTATGTCATGAGCGAGCTTGACACTTCCTGAGAAGATAGGAAATGGGACGGTCAATTTTTCCAGCGAATTCAAAAAAAACTCCGCACATCGGGGTATGGTTGATAAAACAGTAAAATATGAAAAAAGGTGTGACCAATTTGAGGTCACGCCTTTTTCATTAAGAAGATAGTCGCAAAGCGGCGCAAGAGATCAGTCTCTTGTTCGGAGCATAGTGCCGGGGATCGCCCCGGCATTGAATGAAAATCCTTTGATCAAAGAGGTTTTTCTTTCGCTGACTTCAGTTCTTCTTGCGCAGCCAGCTGTAGATGGGCAGGCCCAGCAGGGTGACGGCCAGACCCAGCAGCGAACGGGCCGGGGCATCAATGACCGTGCTGACCAGGATAAAGGCGCTGCCGGCGATACCGACGACGGGAGTGATGGGATAGAGGGGAACGCGGTAGGCCTCCCTGGAGGACATGCCGCGCTTGCGCAGGATAAAGACACCGATGACGCCCAGGGTGAAGAAGATCCACAGCACGAAGATCAGCAGGTCGGTGAGGAAGTTGAAGGAACCCGACAGGATATAAACGACGGCCAGGGCTGCCTGCAGCAGCAGGGCGTTGGCCGGGGTGCCGAAGCGGGGATGGATCTTGCGCAGGACGCGGCTCATGGGCAGCAGGCTGCGCTCGGCCATGGCCTGGGGCACGCGGGCGGCTGTCATCAGATAGCCGTTGAGGGCGCCGAAGACCGAGACCATGATGCCGGCTGTCAGGAAGGTGGCGCCGCCCTGGCCGAAGAGGGCTACGGCCGCGTCGGAGCCGGGGGTGCCCGAAGCGGCCAGCTGGTCGGCGGGCAGGGTGTTGAACAGAACGATGTTGAAAAGCGCGTAGACGGCGATGACGAAAATGATGCCCACCGAGATGACCATGGGAAGGCTCTTTTTGGGATTCTTCATTTCACCGGCCATATTGGTGACGCCGATCCAGCCGTCATAAGCCCACAGGGTGCCCAGTACGGCGGCGCCGATGGAGGCCGAAGCACCGCCGATCAGTGCGGTGGACATGCCCGAAGCGCCGGGCATCCGGCCGCCCAGCAGCCCCATGCCCAGAATGGCGATGACCGGCACCAGCTTGCCGATGGTGGCGGCGACCTGAATGACGCCGCCGCAGCGGGTCGACAGGATATTGAGGCCCAGCAGCAGGGACAGCACGGCGATAGCGACAATGCGCTGGGTCCAGTCACCCATGGGAACGAAATAGGCTGCATAGGTGGCGAAGGCGATGGCCTGGGCTGCTACCGAGGCGGGATAGGAGATGACCGACTGGACCCAGCCCAGCAGAAAGCCCCACTTTTCGCCGTAGAGCTCTTCCAGATAGGTGTAAAGCCCGCCGGCGCGGGGAATGTGGGATGCGATCTCGGCGATGGAGAGGGCCGAAGCCAGAGTGATGACGCCGCCCAGGATCCAAGCGGCCAGCGCCATGGCGGGGGAGCCAGCGTTGCGCAGCACGATGCTGGGCTTGAGGAAGATGCCCGAACCGATGATCATGCCCACCACCAGGGCCAGACCCTGCAGAGCACTGACGCTTTTTTTCATTTCTTGTCCTTTTTCCATAAAAGAATACCCCTTAATATTAAAATAAACCTACATCATTATAACATATTTTGCGTCTTGGAGCAAGGCGCATTATGGACAATGTATGAGAAAAAACAGCGCCTTTCTCTTGCGGAATATCGCCGATATCGGCGGACCGTACTTGAAAAAAAAGATAAAACTTGGTATAATAAACTGAATTTTTATGTAATGGCGCGCATCGTGCCGCGGAGAGAAAGAGAGGTGCGCCGGTGTATTTAAAATCCATTGAGATCCAGGGATTCAAATCCTTTCCCGATCCGACCCATATGACTTTCAGCGACGGCATTACAGCCGTGGTCGGGCCGAACGGCAGCGGAAAGTCCAATATTGCCGACGCCATCCGCTGGGTGCTGGGCGAACAGTCGGTGCGTACGCTGCGCGGCGGACGCATGGAAGACGTCATTTTCGGCGGTACGCGCGAACGCAGTCCCATGGGGTTCTGCCAGGTGGAGCTGACCGTCGACAACAGCGACGGCACCATTCCGCTGGAATATGCCGAGGTCACGGTCACCCGCCGGTATTACCGATCGGGGGAAAGTGAATACTTCATCAACCGCAAGGCTGCGCGCCTGCGTGACGTGCGGGAGCTTTTCATGGATACCGGTCTGGGCGAGGGAGGGTATTCCATCATCGGCCAGGGGCGCATCGACGAGATCCTGTCGGTGCGCAGCGTCGAGCGCCGGGAGATCTTTGAGGAAGCCGCCGGGATCAGCAAAGTCCGCCTGCGCAGGGAGGAGAGCAGCCGCCGGTTGGAGAAGGCCGAGGAGAATCTGACCCGCATCCGGGATATCATCACCGAGTTGGAGGGCCGGGTGGAGCCGCTGCGTCTGCAGGCCGACAAAGCCAGACAGTATCTGCAATACCGCGATCAGCTGCGGCAGATCGAAGTGGGCGCCGCCGTTGACCGGCTGGACCGGCTGGAGGGACTGATCAAAACTGCCCGAGTCGACAGCGAGAACGCCGAGCGCATGCTGGCAGCCCGGCGAAGCGAGCTGGAACAGGCTTATGAGCGAAGCGACCGGTGCGCCGCGGAGATCCGGCAGACGGATGACGCACTGGAGCAGGCGCGGGCCGGATTGTCGGCACTTCAGTCGGACGCAGCGGCAGCGGAAGCCGATGCCGCCGTGGCCCGGACCAATCTGGAGAATGCGCGGGAACGCCTGGAAAATGCTCGCCGGGAGGTTGGCGCCCGTCTGGAACGGCAGGAGGAGCTGAAAGAGCGCCTGACAGTCCAGCGGCAGGGGATGGAGCGCATACAGAAAGAAACGGATGCCCTGGAGGCGCAGCGGCAGGAACTGCTGCAGGAGATCGAAGCGGCCGGGAGCCAGAGTCGGGATACCGGCCAGAAGATCGACGGCCTGCGGGCCGTCCTTGCCGAAGCCGCCGAAGCGACCAGGGAAAAACAGGCTGAACTGCTTTCGGCGCGGGCGTCGGCCGTCGAGAATGGGAATCTGGGCGAGCGGCTGTTCTGGCAGGAGAAGGAGACCCGGGACCGGCTGGAACGCATGAGGGCCGAACTGGAGCAGTCGGCTGCCGCGGAGTCGGCGGCGGCGCAGAAAGCGCAGGCTGCGGAAAATGCCCGGCGCGGCTTTGAACTGACGGTGCAGGTCCGCCGGGATAAGGAGAAACGGGCACGGGAAGAAGCGGGGGAGCTGGAACGGACCTGCCATGCCCGGGAAGACCGCCTGCGGATGCTGCAGGATATGGAGCGGGAACTCGAAGGATTCTCTTTCACCGTCAAAAAGATCCTGCAGGCTGGTGGGCAGCTGCAGGGCATCCGCGGCCCTCTGTCGTCGCTGATCCGTGCCGGCGACGCCTACACGGCCGCCGTCGAAACGGCCCTGGGCGCCGCCCTGCAGAATGTCGTCACCGACGACGAGGCGTCGGCTAAGGCGGCCATCGGCTATCTGAAGGCCAACAAGCTGGGCCGGGCCACATTTCTGCCCATCACGTCGGTCAAGCCGCGCTGGACCAGCCGCCGGGCGCTGGAGGGCGAGCCGGGATTCCTGGGTTATGCCGATGATCTGGTGTCAAGTGACGAACTTTACAGGGGCATCGTTTCGGCCCTTCTGGGCACAACTGCGGTGGTCGACCATATCGACAACGCCATCCGCATGGGTAAAAAATACAGATACGCCTTCCGCATTGTCACCCAGGACGGGCAGGTGATCCAGTCGGGCGGGGCCATGACCGGCGGCAGCCTGGCAAAGAGCGCCGGCGTGCTTTCCCGCGCCAACGAGATCGACCGCCTGAAACAGGAGGTGTCCGGGCTGCGCGCAGAACTGGCCGGGGCACAGGACCGCCGGAAAACAGCCGAGCGGGAGCTGCAGGCGGCGGAGGATCAGGCCGATACGGCCAGGGCGGCCCGACAGGCCGCCGAAGAAGCGCTGCATGCCGCCGCGGCAGAGCACAGCGCCCGGAGCGCCCGGGCCGGCGCGGCGGAGGAAGAGCTGACCCGTCTGGCATCCCAGAGGGAGGAGCAGGCACGGCGGCAGACCGAATGGGAAACGCGTATCCGGCAGCTGGAACAGGAAACGACGGAAAAAGCGTCGGCGCAGAAGGTCGTCAGCGACGAGCTGGACAGCTGGCTGCGCGCGGCGGCGGAAGACGCCCGGCACAGCAGCAGCCTGGAAAGCCGGATGAGCGCCCTGCGCGTCCGGCTGGGCGCGCTGCAGTCGGAGGCCGGCAGCACCCGGCAGACGATGGAGATGCTGGATGGGCTGCTGCAGGCGGCCCAGACTGAAGTCACCGATAAAAATGCCGAGATACAGGCCGCCGCTGAGGCCATTGAGAACTATCGCGCGCGGATCGACCGCCATACGGCCGACCAGTCGGCCGCCGGCAAAAAACAGACCGGCATGGAGGCCGAGATCCGCAAACTGAACGCTGCCCGGCTGGGGCTGGACGGACGCAGGAGTCGGATTGAAAAGGAGATCCAAAGCAAAAACAACGAGATTCTGGCCCAGGAGCGCCTGCGCCTGAGCCTGGATCACCAGCGGGAACAGCTGGAGAATGAAGAAAAGAGCGTGATAGACCGGCTTTGGGCGGAATACGAACTGACGCCGGCTGCGGCACACGAGATCTATAAAACGCCGGTGGATCCCAAGCGGGCGGAAAAGCGCATCGCCGAGCTGCGGGCGGCTATCCGCGCGCTGGGCAGCGTCAATCTGGATGCCGTGGCCGAGTTTGAGGAGGTCAACGGCCGCTATCAGTTCCTGTGCGGCCAGAAAGAGGACTTGGAAAAAGCGCGGGACGACCTGCAGGAGGTCATCGGCCGTCTGACACGCGGTATGGAGCAGGCCTTTTCGGAAAAATTCCGCCAGATCAGCCAGGCCTTTGAAAAGACTTTTGAAGAGATCTTCGGCGGCGGCCGCGCCTACCTCCGGCTGGAGGAAGGCAAGGGGCTGCTGGAATGTGGTATCGAGATCAGCGTCGAGCTGCCGGGCAAGGGATTGCGGGCCATCTCGTTGCTGTCCGGCGGTGAAAAGGCCTTTGTGGCCATCGCCCTTTATTTTGCCATCATCCGGGTCAGCCCCACGCCCTTCTGTGTGCTGGACGAGATCGACGCGGCGCTGGACGACGTCAACGTGCGGCGGTTTGCCGGGTATATGCGTGGCTTGTGCGCCCATACCCAGTTTATCGTCATCACCCACCGCCGCGGGACCATGGAGGGCAGCGATATTCTTTACGGCGCCACCATGCAGGAGCACGGCGTCACCAAGCTGCTCAAGCTGGATCTGAGCGAGGCGGAGCACCGCCTGCATATGCAGATCCGTTGAGGTTTGCGGTGCTTCTCCTGGCGCTGCGCGAATATTTATCAAATGATCATGCAAGAACTGAAGGAAAGGAAAATCGCTTATGGGCTTTTTTGACAAGATCAAAGAGGGACTGCGCAAAACGAAAGAATCGGCGCAGAACAACGTCAACGCCGTGCTGGCCACCTTCCGCAAAGTCGACGAGGAGATGCTCTCCGAGCTGGAGGACAGTCTGATCCTGGCCGACCTGGGCGCTGAGCTGGCCATGACCACCGTCGACGAGCTGCGGGAGCGCTCCCGGCTGAAAAATTTGCAGGATGCCGACGCCATCCGGGCTGAACTGTGTGATATTCTGTGTGAAAAGATGCAGCCCAACAACGGCCTGGTGCTGGAGACCAGACCTTCGGTCATTCTGGTCGTGGGCGTCAACGGCGTGGGCAAGACCACCAGTATCGGCAAGCTGGGGCAGAAGCTGACCGGCGAGGGGAAAAAGGTCCTGTTCGCTGCCGCCGATACCTTCCGCGCCGCCGCCGCTGACCAGCTGGCCATCTGGGCTGACCGCTGCGGCGCCGATCTGGTGCGCCACGCTGAAGGCGCCGACCCGTCGGCCGTCATCTTTGACGCCATTTCGGCGGCCAAGGCAAGAGGCTGTGACGTGGTCATCTGCGATACGGCCGGCCGGCTGCACAACAAAAAGAATCTGATGAACGAGCTGGCCAAGATGAACCGCGTCATCGACCGGGAGCTGCCCGGCGCGTCCAAAGAGACGCTGCTGGTCATCGACGCTACCACCGGTCAGAACGGTATCGCCCAGGCCGACAGCTTTAACGAGGCCTGCACCCTCAGCGGCATCATTCTGACCAAGCTGGACGGTACAGCCAAGGGCGGCATCGTCATCAACATCTCCAGCCGGCTGGGCGTGCCCGTCAAGTATATCGGCGTGGGCGAAACGGCCGACGATCTGCTGGAATTCGAGCCGGAGGAATTCGTCCGGGCATTTTTTGAATAAACGAGCAACAGGATCCGCCGACAGCGGCGGAGGAGGAGAATTATGCGATACGACGGAAGAAAAAACGATCAGCTGCGGCCGGTGCGCATCACGACGGATTATATCAAGTATCCCGAGGGCTCGGTGCTGATCGAATGGGGCAATACCAAGGTCATCTGCAACGCCACGGTGGAGGAGCGGGTACCGCCCTTTTTGAAGGATACCGGTAAGGGGTGGATCACGGCGGAATACGCCATGCTGCCCCGGGCCACTGAGACCCGTACGCCCCGGGATATTCAAAAGCTCAAGCTGGCCGGCCGCAGCGCCGAGATCCAGCGCCTCATCGGCCGCGCCCTGCGTTCGGTGGCCGATCTGGATAAGCTGGGCGAGCGATCCATCACCATCGACTGCGACGTCATCCAGGCCGACGGCGGCACGCGCTGCGCCTCCATCACCGGCGGCTTCTGCGCGCTGGCGCTGGCCCTGCACCGGCTGCAGAAGGCCGGCATCTATAAGAAGATCCCGCTGCGCTCCCATGTGGCGGCCGTTTCGGTGGGCATCGTCGGCGGACAGCCCATGACCGACCTCTGCTATGTGGAGGACAGCGGCGGCGAGGTGGATTTCAACTTCGTCATGGACGACCGCGGCAGCATCATCGAGCTGCAGGGCACCGGCGAGGAGCGCCCCTTTACCAAGGCCGAGCTGGACGCCATGTACACGCTGGCCGACGGCAGCATCCGGGAGCTGATCGCGCTGCAGAAGCAGGCCATCGGCAATATCATCGGTTGAGAGGCGGGGGATCCTATGCAGTTCGTACTGGCTAGCAACAATCAGAAAAAGCTTTTGGAAATGCGGCAGATCCTGGCAAACGAAGGGTGCACGGTGATCTCCATGGCCGAGGCCGGATTCCATACCGATCCGGCGGAAACGGGCACGACCTTTGAGGAGAATGCCCGCATCAAGGCACGGGCGGCCATGGAAGCCTGCGGACAGCCCTGCATCGCCGACGATTCCGGGCTGGAAGTCGACGCCCTGGGCGGCGCGCCCGGCGTCTATTCGGCGCGGTACTGCCCGGGCACCGATCTCGACCGGGTGGAATACCTGCTGCACAATATGGAAAACCAGGAAAACCGCGCGGCACGGTTCGTTTCGGCGGTGGCCTGCGTCTTTCCCGACGGCGGCGAGATCGTCGTGCGGGGCGAATGCCGGGGCGTCCTGCTGCGGGAAATGCAGGGAGAGGGCGGCTTTGGCTACGACCCCGTGTTTTACGTTCCGGACGAAGGCTGCACCTTTGCCGAAATGCCCCAGGCGCGCAAAAATCAGATCTCGCACCGGGCGGCGGCCATGACGGCCTTCTGCGCGGCGCTGCGCCGCAGCGGCCGGCTGGAGGCACAAGTATAAAAACCGTCAAACGGAGAATAAAAAATACAGAGAACAAAGGAATCAAAGAATATGATCACAAGTAAGCAGAGAGCCTTCCTGCGGAGCAAGGCCAACGAACTGGACGCCATTTTCCAGATCGGCAAGGGCGGCATCAACGAGAATCTCATCGCGCAGCTCAACGACGTTCTGGAGAGCCGGGAGCTGATCAAGATCAAGGTGCTGGAGACGGCCCTGATGACAGCCCGGGAGGCCAGCGAAGCCGTCTGTGCCGCCACCGGCGCCGAGCCGGTCCAGTGCATCGGCACCAAGTTCGTCATTTACCGGCCCAATTCCGAAAAGCCCGTGCTGGTCCTGCCCAAAGCCTGAGCCGGCGGGAGAGGTTGGCATGGACGGGAAAAACACGCGCATCGGCATCTTCGGCGGCACTTTCAATCCGCCGCACATCGGGCACGTCGCGGCGGCGCGGGCCTGCGTGGAAGCGCTGCGGCTGCAGCGCCTGCTGATGATCCCCACCAACATTCCGCCCCATAAGGCGCTGCCGGCAGGCTCGGCCAGCCCAAAGCAGCGGCTGGAGATGGTGCGGATCGCCGCCTCCATGGTGCCCATGGCCGAGGCCTGCGATCTGGAGCTGCGGCGGTCGGGCCCCAGCTATACGGCCGACACGGTGACCGAGCTGCAGGCGCTCTATCCCCACAGCACCCTTTGGCTGGTGGTGGGCACCGATATGCTGGAGACCTTCCATCACTGGTACCGGCCCGAGCAGATCCTCTCGGTCTGCCGCCTGGCAGCCGTGGCGCGGGGCAGGGAGGACCGGGAGAAGATCGAGCGCCAGGCCGAAATGCTGCGCCGGACGCTGGGCGCCCGGGTGGATATCGTGGACAACCGCGTGGTGGAGGGCAGCTCCACCCAGTTCCGGGACGGCAGCCGCCGGCTGGTGCCTTCGGAGATCCTGCGGTATATCCGCAGCCACGGCCTCTACGGCATGGAGGGATAAAATGGATATAGGACCTCCTTGCGGCGTGCCGGAAGCATGGGATTACGACAGCCTGTGCGCCGCCGTACGCCCCTATCTGACGGAAAAGCGCTGGCAGCATACGCTGGGATGCTGCCGCACGGCGCTGGCCCTGGCCGACCGCTGGGGCGCCGACCGGCAGGACGCCATGTGTGCCGCCCTGCTGCACGACATCACCAAAAAGCTTTCCGACGAAGAACAATTGCAATTGTGCCGGAAATATGGCATAATCAATGAATACAACGGATCGGAGTTTCACAGCCTGATCCACGCCGATACGGCGGCGGCATTGGCGGCCGACGTATTTCATATGCCGGCGCAGGTGGTGCGCGCTGTGGCGCTGCATACCCTGGGCGACAGCCGGATGACCACGCTCGACAAGATCATCAATCTGGCCGACGCCATCGAGCCCGGGCGCGAGTATCCCGGCGTGGCGGAGATCCGGGAAATGGCCATGCAGGACCTGGACCGCGCGCTGCTGATGAGTCTGCAAAGCACCCTGCGCCATGTGGCAGCCGGCGGCGGCGTCCCCAACCGCCGGACGGAAGAAGCCTGCCGGGCGCTGGAACAGAATCTGCAAACCAACAAACAGGAGAATACAATATGAACGAAAACAATACAAACGCCGTCCAGCTCAGCCCCGAAGAGCTGCTGGCCGAGATCGTCAAGATCGCCGACAGCCGCAAGGCCCGGGACATTGTGGCCATGCACGTCACCGAGCAGACCACCCTGGCCGATTATCTGGTGGTCATGACCGGTACCTCCAATACCCATATCCGCGCGCTGAGCGATGAGATCGAGTATAAGATGAAGGAAAACTTCGGCATCTATCCCCATCATATCGAGGGGATCACCTCCAACTGGATCCTGATGGACTACACCACCGTCGTCGTCAACGTCTTTATGAGCGAGTCGCGGGAGATGTATGCGCTGGAGCGCATGTGGGGCGATTCCAACCCCGTCGATCTCAGCGCCTATATCACAGAAGAATAACAGCCTGCTTTCCGTATCGCGCAGTGCTGTCTGTTTCACGCTTCCCGCGGGGGAGGGTGAACTGAAATCAATATAAGGAAGTGGAAAGCCATGAAATACGATTACAAAGGCATCGAGGCCAAATGGCAGAAGCGCTGGGACGATGAAAAGTCCTTCAAGGCGCTGGATGACTATTCGATGCCCAAATACTACGCGCTGGTCGAGTTTCCCTATCCCTCGGGCGCCGGTATCCATGTAGGACATCCCCGTTCCTATACCGCCCTGGACATCGTCGCCAGAAAGCGCCGCATGGAGGGCTATAACGTCCTGTATCCCATGGGCTGGGACGCCTTCGGCCTGCCCACCGAGAACTTTGCCATCAAGAATCATATCCATCCCAGCATCGTCACCGAGCGCAACGTCGCCCGCTTCAAATCGCAGCTGCGGATGCTGGGCCTGTCCTTCGACTGGGACCGGGAGATCAACACCACCGATCCTGAGTATTTCAAATGGACCCAGTGGATCTTCCTGCAGCTCTATAAAAAGGGCCTGGCCTATAAGACCACCATGCCGGTCAACTGGTGTACCTCCTGCAAGTGCGTGCTGGCCAACGAGGAAGTCGTCAACGGCGTCTGCGAGCGCTGCGGCAGCGAGGTCATCCGCAAGGAAAAGAGCCAGTGGATGCTGGGCATCACCAAGTACGCCCAGCGCCTGATCGACGATCTGGACGATCTGGATTACATCGAGCGCGTCAAGATCCAGCAGAAGAACTGGATCGGCCGCTCCACCGGCGCAGAGCTGACCTTTGACACCAACACCGGCGACAAGGTCACCGTATACACCACCCGGCCCGACACCCTCTTCGGCGTGACCTACATGGTCATCTCCCCGGAGCATCCCCTGCTGAAGCAGTGGAAGGACAAGATCCAGAACTGGGACGAGGTGGCCGCCTATCAGGACGCTGCCGCCCACAAGTCCGACTTTGAACGGGGCGAGCTGAACAAGGACAAGACCGGCGTGCGCCTGCAGGGCATTGAGGTCATGAACCCCGCCACCGGGGAGCATGTGCCCATGTTCGTCTCCGACTATGTGCTGATGGGCTACGGCACCGGCATCGTCATGGGCGTGCCCGGCCACGACCAGCGCGACTGGGAGTTCGCCACCAAGTTCGGCCTGCCCATCATCGAGGTGGTCAAGGGCGGCGACATCACCAAGGAGGCCTTCACCCTGAAGGATGACACCGGCATCATGGTGAACTCCGGTTTCCTGGACGGCCTGACCGTCAAGGAGGCCATCCCCACCATGAAGAAGTGGGTCACGGAGCAGGGCATCGGCCATCCCAAGACCAACTTCAA
>CAMEZQ010000049.1 GCA_945947915.1 uncultured Clostridia bacterium
CGGGCATGCACATCTCAACGCCTTCGGGCAGAGTGATGACGCCGGTAACGTCGGTCGTTCTGAAGTAGAACTGAGGACGATAGTTGTTGAAGAAGGGGGTATGACGGCCGCCTTCATCCTTGGACAGGACGTAAACCTGGCCGGTGAACTTGGTGTGGGGATGGATCGAGCCGGGCTTAGCCAGAACCTGGCCTCTTTCGATGTCGGTCTTGTTGATACCGCGCAGCAGGCAGCCGATGTTATCGCCGGCTTCAGCCATATCCAGCAGCTTGCGGAACATCTCGATGCCGGTGACAACGGTCTTTCTGGGAGCATCCATCAGGCCGACGATCTCGACTTCGGAGTTCAGGTTCAGGGTACCACGCTCAACACGGCCAGTAGCAACGGTGCCGCGGCCGGTGATGGTGAAGACGTCCTCAACAGGCATCAGGAAGGGCATGTCAGCCTTTCTGTCAGGAGTGGGGATATAGGAGTCGACAGCGTCCATCAGTTCCTTGATCGAAGCGTAAGCAGGATCAGAAGGATCGGTGGATTCGCAGGTCAGAGCCTGCAGAGCCGAACCCTTAATGACGGGCAGATCGTCGCCGGGGAAGTCATAGGTGGACAGCAGCTCGCGAACTTCCATCTCGACCAGCTCCAGCAGCTCCTCGTCGTCGACCAGATCGCACTTGTTCAGGTAGACAACGATGGCGGGAACGCCGACCTGACGGGCCAGCAGGATGTGCTCACGAGTCTGAGCCATGGGGCCGTCGGTAGCAGCGATGACCAGGATAGCGCCGTCCATCTGGGCAGCACCGGTGATCATGTTCTTGATATAGTCGGCATGGCCCGGGCAGTCAACGTGAGCGTAGTGACGAGCGTCTGTCTCGTACTCAACGTGAGCTGTGTTGATGGTGATGCCGCGCTCTCTCTCTTCGGGAGCCTTATCGATGTTGGCGTAATCTTCGAACTGCGCCTTGCCCTGCAGGGACAGGTACTTGGTGATGGCAGCAGTCAGAGTTGTCTTACCATGGTCAACGTGGCCGATGGTGCCGATGTTGACATGGGGTTTTGTTCTTTCAAATTTAGCCTTAGCCATTGGTATTTTTCCTCCTTATGATAACAAATCTTCAAAAAATTTGTTCTGAATGAGTAACCATTTTCATTTTAAATGATTACGCGGAAAAAAGCAACAATAATTTGGTCGGGAAGCAGGAAATTAGTGCTTCTCGATCAGTTTGGCAGAAATGCTCTTGGGAACTTCGCTGTAATGGCTGGGTTCCATGGTGTACTGGCCTCTGCCCTGTGTGCGGGAACGCATATCTGTGGCATAGCCGAACATTTCGGAGAGGGGTACGAAAGCGTTGATCTGCTGAGCGCCGCCGCGGGCTTCCATGCCCTGGATCTGGCCACGGCGCGAGTTGAGGTCGCCGATAACGTCGCCCATGTATTCTTCGGGAACGATAACAGAAACCTTCATAATGGGCTCGGTCAGGACCGGATCGGCCTTCTTCATGGCTTCCTTGAAGGCCATGGAGCCGGCGATCTTAAAGGCCATTTCCGAAGAGTCGACTTCGTGGTAAGAACCATCGTACAGCGTGACCTTGCAGTCCACGACGGGGTAACCGGCCAGAACGCCGGCCTGCATGGCACCCTGGATACCGGCGTCAACAGCCGGGATATATTCCTTGGGAATGGCGCCGCCGACCACTTTGTTGATGAACTCATAGCCCTTGCCAGGTTCGTTGGGCTCCAGAATGATCTTAACGTGACCATACTGGCCCTTACCACCGGACTGGCGGGCGTACTTCTGATCGACATCGGCGCTCTTGCGGATGGTTTCCTTATAGGCGACCTGGGGATTGCCGACGTTGGCCTCGACCTTGAACTCACGCAGCAGACGGTCGACGATGATCTCCAGATGGAGCTCGCCCATACCGGCGATGATGGTCTGACCGGTCTCTTCGTCGGTGTAGGTCTTGAAGGTGGGGTCTTCCTCGGCCAGCTTCATCAGCGCGATGCCCATCTTTTCCTGACCGGCCTTGGTCTTGGGCTCGATGGCTACGCGGATAACGGGCTCGGGGAATTCCATGGATTCGAGAATGATGGGGGCCTTCTCGTCGCACAGGGTATCACCGGTGGTGGTATCCTTGAGGCCGACGGCAGCGGCGATATCGCCGGAGTAGGCCATTTCCAGGTCTTCTCTGTGGTTGGCATGCATCAGCAGGATGCGGCCGAGACGCTCTCTCTTCTTCTTGGAGGAGTTCAGGACGCTGGTGCCGGCGGCAACGGTGCCCGAATAAACTCTGAAGAAGCAGAGCTTACCGACATAGGGGTCGGTCATGATCTTGAAGGCCAGCGCCGAGAAGGGCTCATCATCGGAGGGATGACGGCAATCCTCATCGCCGGTATCGGGATTGATACCATCGATGGCCTTTCTGTCCAGGGGCGAGGGCATATAGTCGACGATGGCGTCGAGCAGCTTCTGCACGCCCTTGTTTCTATAGGATGTGCCGCAGGTGACGGGCACGATCTTAACGGCCAGTGTCGCGGCGCGAATAGCGCGCTTGATCTCCTCAACGGTGATCTCATCACCCTCGAGGAATTTCATCATGATCTCATCGTCAAACTCCGAGATCGCTTCCAGCAGATTGTTGCGGTATTCCTCAGCCTGCTCCTGCATATCGGCAGGGATCTCTTCAACTCTGATGTCAACGCCCTGGTTGTCGTAATAGACATAGGCTTTCATTTCGACCAGGTCGACCAGGCCCTTGAAGGTATCTTCCGAGCCGATAGGCAGCTGGATGGGAACAGCGTTGCACTTCAGTCTGTCCTTCATCATGTCAACGACGCGATAGAAATCGGCGCCCATGATGTCCATCTTATTGACGTAAGCCATTCTGGGGACGTGATACTTGTCAGCCTGATGCCAAACGGTCTCAGACTGCGGCTCAACGCCGCCCTTGGCGCACAGAACGGTAACGGAACCGTCGAGAACACGCAGCGAACGCTCGACCTCGACGGTAAAGTCGACATGGCCCGGGGTATCGATGATGTTCAGTCTGGTGCCTTTCCAAACGCAGGTCGTGGCAGCCGAGGTAATGGTGATGCCGCGCTCCTGCTCCTGCGCCATGAAGTCCATGGTCGCAGTGCCGTCGTGTGTTTCGCCGATCTTATGGTTTACGCCAGTGTAAAACAGGATGCGCTCGGTCGTCGTGGTCTTACCAGCGTCGATGTGCGCCATAATACCAATGTTTCTTGTCAGTTCCAAAGGATACTGTCTTGCCATCTGGGTCCTCCTTTCAACGATACGGCGTCAATTACCAACGGAAATGCGCGAAAGCCTTATTGGCTTCAGCCATCTTGTGGGTATCTTCGCGCTTCTTGACTGCGCCGCCGGTACCGTTGATGGCGTCAAGGATCTCACCGGCCAGCCGTTCCTTCATGGTGCGCTCGTTGCGGGCTCTGGAATAGGTGGTGATCCAGCGCAGGCCGAGCGTCTGTCTTCTCTCAGGTCTGACCTCCATGGGGACCTGATATGTGGCGCCGCCAACACGCCGGGCCTTGATCTCCAGGGCGGGCATAACAGCTTCCATCGCCTGCTCGAAAACCTCGGCAGGGTCTCTCTGGGTCTTCTCTTTTACAATTTCAAAAGCATCATAGACGATCTTCTGGGCAACGCCCTTCTTGCCGTCAAGCATGATGTTGTTGATGAGCTTGGTAACAAGCTTCGAGTTGTAAAGCGGATCCGGAAGAACTTCCCTCACGGGGACATTTCCTCTTCTGGGCACTTTGCTTCCCTCCTTCATAGAAATGATTTCATAGGTACTCAAAAGTAACTCTTGCTTTTGTCAGCGCCGTGACCCGTTTACAATACACTTGCTTGAATAAAGTATATATAAACGCCGGTCAAGCGACTGCTTTGCGGCTTCTTTTTTTCTACCTTAAATGCTGTGGAAAAATGAACGCTTATGCGTCTGCGGCTTATTTCTTGCCAGCCTTGGGACGCTTGGCGCCATACTTGGAACGGCCCTGCATACGGCCGTTGACACCCTGTGTATCCAGTGTGCCGCGGATGATGTGGTAACGAACGCCGGGGAGATCCTTAACGCGTCCGCCTCTGACCATAACGACAGAGTGCTCCTGCAGGTTGTGGCCAACGCCGGGGATATAGCCCCAGACTTCCATACCATTGGTCAGCTTGACACGAGCGACCTTTCTCAGAGCAGAGTTAGGCTTCTTCGGTGTCATTGTCTTGACAGTTGTGCAAACGCCTCTCTTCTGGGGAGAAGACAGGTCGATCTGTGTCTTCTTCTTGGTGTTGTAACCCTTCTGAAGCGCGGGGGCTGTGGACTTGTAGATGGTCGTCTCTCTGCCCTTTCTGACAAGCTGGTTAAATGTCGGCATGATTTTCCTCCTTTTTTCAATAATATTTGCTTTTATATGCAACGGGCACAGGCCCGTTAAAGCCTTATTGCCTCAGCAGTGCTGCCGAGGAGGCGCCGATGTGGATGCCGCAGGCCTGTCCGAGCTCTTCCATGCTGGTGATATCCACATAGGGCACATCATGCGCCCGGCAGATATCTATAAGCTCACGCCGAAGACGCATTTCTGCGTCTTCGGCGATGTAAACTCTGACTGCGGATCCGTCCAGGACGGCTCGTCTGGTCTGTTTGAGACCAGTCACTTTTTTGCCGTCTGCAAGCTCTGAAAGCATAGTTTTCCTCCAATACGCCTGCAACTTCTGTATTGTATCACAGGTCCGATCTTTAGTCAACCATATTTATAACTTCTTCGTAGGAAACTTCGCTGTAGCGATTGACGCCGCTGCCGGCAGGGATCAGCTTGCCGATGATGACGTTTTCCTTCAGGCCCATCAGCGGATCGATCTTGCCCTTGATGGCGGCCTCGGTCAGCACGCGGGTGGTCTCCTGGAAGGAAGCCGCCGAAAGGAAGCTGTCGGTGGCCAAGGATGCCTTGGTGATGCCCATCAGCACCGGCGCGTAGGTGGCCGGCTCCATCTGGACATTCATGATCCTGGCCTTCTCCTCCAGCTCCTCGTTGGCGCGGCGCAGCTCCTGCAGATCGATGACCGATCCGGGCAGCAGCTCGGTGTCGCCGGCGTTCTCCACGCGGATCTTGCGCATCATCTGGCGCACGATGACTTCGATATGGCGGTCGTTGATATCAACGCCCTGCTGACGGTAAACGCGCTGGACTTCCTGGATCAGATAGTCGTGCACGGCAGCCACGTCCCGTGTCCGCAGAACGTCGTGGGGATTGTAGGGGCCGTCGGTCAGATCCTGGCCGCGCTCGATGTGCTCGCCGGGCTGGACCTTGAGGGGGATGTTGGCAGGAACGGCCACGGTCCAGGCGTCGTGGGTCTCCTCGTTGGTGACCTTGACGTTGTGGATGGTGCCGCGCTTGCCCTCCTCCACCGAAACGATGCCGGAGATCTCCGAAAGCACGGCGGCCTTCTTGGGCTTTCTGGCCTCAAAGAGCTCTTCAACTCTGGGAAGACCCTGTGTGATATCGCCGCCGGCGATGCCGCCGGTGTGGAAGGTACGCATGGTCAGCTGGGTGCCCGGCTCACCGATGGACTGGGCGGCGATGATGCCGACAGCCTCGCCGATGCCGATGGCTTCGTCGGAAGCCAGGTTGGAGCCGTAGCACTTGGCGCAGATGCCGTGTCTGGCGCGGCACTTGAGCACCGAACGGATATAGATCTTATCAATGCCGGCGTCCATGATCTTCTTGGCGTGGACGTCCTCCATCAGCGTGCCCTTCTCCACCAGCACCTCGCCGGTCTCGGGATGGACGATGTCGTAAACGGGATAACGGCCGATGATACGGTCGGCAAAGGGCTCGATGACCTGGTTGCCGTCCTTGATCTCGTGGATCCAGATGCCTTCTTCGGTGCCGCAGTCATCCTCGCGGATGATGACGTCCTGAGAAACGTCGACCAGACGGCGGGTCAGATAACCCGAGTCGGCGGTACGCAGAGCCGTATCGGCCAGGCCCTTACGGGCGCCTCTGGAGGAGATGAAGTACTCCAGCACGGACAGGCCCTCACGGAAGTTGGCCTTGATGGGGATCTCGATGGTCTTACCGGCGGTGTTGGCCATCAGGCCGCGCATACCGGTGAGCTGACGGATCTGCTTCATAGAGCCGCGGGCGCCGGAATCCGCCATCATGAAGATGGGATTGTACTTATCCAGGCTGGCGGTGAGGGCATCGGTGACATCGGCGGTGGTCTTCTCCCACTCACGGACCACCAGCTTATAGCGCTCCTCGTCGGTGATGAAGCCCATGTTGTACTGATCCTCGATGTCCACCACCCGCTGCTCGGTCTCGGCGATGAGCTGGTACTTCTTCTCGGGCACGGTCATATCGGCGATGGAGATGGTGATGGAGGCGCGGGTGGAGTACTTGTAGCCGGTGGCCTTGATGTTGTCCAGTACCTCGGCGGCCACGGTGAAGCCGTACTGCTTGATAGTGCGGTCCACGATCTTGCCCAGCAGCTTCTTGCCGCAGATCTCGGTGATCTCGTAATCGAAGAACTTGTCAGAGGGCGTACCGTCGTCGTTGAACCGCTTCACGAAGCCCAGATCCTGCGGAATGTTGCGGTTGAAGATGATCCGGCCGGCGGTGGCGCGGACCACATGGGTCAGCTTTTCGCCGCCGCACTCCTTCTCCACCCGGACCCAGACAGGCTGGTGAATGCCGATGACGTGCTCATTGTAAGCCATGAGCACCTCGTCCTCGTCGCGGTAGATGTTCAGAGGATTGTTTCGCTTCTCCTCGTCAGTGAGCTCGTCATAGTTCTTGCCTGCCAGAGCGAAATCGATGTTCTGGGGCCAGAACTCGTCATTCTCCAACTGACACATGCCGTTTTCAAATCGCTCGATGGTCAGGTAGTAGGAACCCAGCACCATATCCTGGGTAGGCACGGTGACGGGGCCGCCGTCCTGAGGACGCAGCAGGTTGTTGGCGGAGAGCATCAGGATGCGGGCCTCAGCCTGGGCCTCGGCGGACAGGGGCACGTGAATGGCCATCTGGTCGCCGTCGAAGTCGGCGTTGAAGGCGGTACAGGTCAGGGGATGCAGCTTCAGGGCGCGGCCGTCCACCAGCACGGGCTCGAAGGCCTGGATGCCCAGGCGGTGCAGGGTGGGGGCGCGGTTCAGCATGACGGGGTGGTCCTTGATGATGACGTCCAGAGCGTCCCACACCTCGGTGACGCCCTTATCCACCATCTTCTTGGCGGACTTGATGTTGTTGGCGGTGCCGTCCTCCACCAGCTTCTTCATGATGAAGGGGCGGAACAGCTCCACGGCCATCTCCTTGGGCACGCCGCACTGGTAGATCTTCAGCTCGGGGCCGACGACGATAACGCTTCGGCCGGAGTAGTCGACACGCTTGCCCAGCAGGTTCTGGCGGAAACGCCCCTGCTTGCCCTTGAGCATATCGGAAAGCGACTTGAGGGGGCGGTTGTTGGGACCGGTGACCGGACGGCCGCGGCGGCCGTTGTCGATCAGCGCGTCCACAGCCTCCTGCAGCATGCGCTTTTCGTTGCGTACGATGATATCGGGGGCGCCCAGCTTGAGCAGGCGCTCCAGACGGTTATTTCTGTTGATGACCCTTCTGTAAAGGTCGTTGAGGTCGGAGGTGGCAAAGCGGCCGCCGTCCAGCTGCACCATGGGGCGCAGGTCGGGAGGCAGGACCGGGACGTTGTCCAGCACCATCCACTCGGGCCGGTTGCCCGACATGCGGAAGGCCTCGATGACCTCCAGGCGCTTGCTGATGCGGGCCTTCTTCTGTCCGCTGGCTTCCCGCAGCTCCTCGCGCAGCTGCTCGGAAAGGGCGTCCAGGCCGCAGATGGCGTCGCGCTGGGCCTTCAGATCACGCAGCGATGCCTGCAGCTGCGCGATCTGCTCCGGATCGGCGCCGTTTTCCTTCATGTCGCGGATCTTGAGGCGCATCTTCTCGCACTGGTCCATCAGATCCAGCTTGCGGGCGCACTCGCTGGGGGTCAGGCCGACGGTGGCCAGCAGCTTTTTGATGGCTTCGGCGCCCATTTCGGCCTTGAAGTCGTCCTCATACTTTTCCAGCATGTCGCGGTATTCCCGCTCGGAGAGGATCTGCCCCTTCTGCAGCGGGGTGCCCTCGCCGGGATCGGTCACGATATAAGACGCGAAGTACAGGACCTTCTCCAGCAGCCGGGGCGACATATCCAGCACCAGGCCCATACGGGAAGGGATGCCCTTGAAATACCAGATATGCGACACCGGCGCGGCCAGCTCGATGTGGCCCATGCGCTCACGTCTGACCTTCGCCTTGGTGACCTCAACGCCGCAGCGGTCGCAGATCTTGCCCTTGAAACGCACTTTTTTATATTTGCCGCAGTGACACTCCCAGTCCTTGGTGGGGCCAAAGATGCGCTCACAGTACAGACCGTCGCGCTCGGGCTTCAATGTGCGGTAATTGATGGTCTCCGGCTTCTTGACCTCGCCGTAGGACCATTCCTCGATCTTCTCGGGAGACGCCAAGCCGATCTTGATCGCTTCAAATGTCATATTCGCCATAGTCTTTTCTCCCTTCCATTACTGGTCGCACTCAGGGTAGCGCTCATCGTCCAGCGCGTCCCCGCTCTCGTATACGCTCTCGCCGGCAAACTCGATGTCTTCGCCCTTCTCGTCCTGGATGCCGTAGCCGGCCCGCATCAGTTCATCCTCCGAGGCAACGTTGTTCTCGTCGGTGCGGGTGGCGCGCTCAAAGCTCTCCTCATCGTCGTCATCGTCGTCGATGAGGTCGATCTCCTCGTTGTTCTTGCCCAGAACACGGATATCCAGACCCAGCGACTGCAGCTCCTTGACCAGGACTTTGAAGGATTCCGGCACGCCGGGCTTGGGCACGTTGAAGCCCTTGACGATGGCTTCGTAGGTCTTGACACGGCCGACGATATCGTCCGACTTGACGGTCAGGATCTCCTGCAGGGTGTAGGCGGCGCCGTAGGCTTCCAGCGCCCAGACTTCCATTTCACCAAAGCGCTGGCCGCCGAACTGGGCCTTGCCGCCCAGCGGCTGCTGTGTGACCAGCGAATAGGGGCCGGTGCTTCTGGCGTGCATCTTGTCGTCGACCAGATGGTGCAGCTTGAGGTAATACATATAACCGACGGTGACCGGATTGTCAAAGGGCTGGCCGGTGCGGCCGTCGTACAGAATGGTCTTGCCGTCCTCGCTCAGGCCGGCTTCTCTGAGCAGCGCGCGGATATCCTCTTCCTTGGCGCCGTCAAAGACGGGTGTGGCCACGTGAATACCCAGCGCCTGGGCGGCACGGGCCAGATGGACCTCCAGGACCTGACCGATGTTCATTCGGGAAGGCACGCCCAGGGGGTTCAGAACGATGTCCAGGGGACGGCCGTCGGGCAGGAAAGGCATATCCTCCTGGGGCAGGATGCGGGAAACGACGCCCTTGTTGCCGTGGCGGCCGGCCATCTTGTCGCCCACCGAGATCTTTCTCTTCTGGGCGATGTAGCAGCGGACGACCATGTTGACGCCGGGGCTCAGCTCGTCGCCGTTGGCCCGGGTAAAGACCTTGACGTCCACGACGGTGCCGGCGGCGCCGTGGGGCACGCGCAGGGAGGTATCGCGGACCTCGCGGGCCTTCTCACCAAAGATGGCGCGCAGCAGGCGCTCCTCGGCTGTCAGCTCGGTCTCGCCCTTGGGCGTGACCTTGCCCACCAGGATGTCGCCGGAACGGACCTCGGCGCCGATGCGGATGATGCCGCGCTCGTCCAGATCCTTCAGCGCGTCCTCGCCCACATTGGGGATGTCGCGGGTGATCTCCTCGGGTCCCAGCTTGGTATCGCGGGACTCGGTCTCGTATTCTTCAATATGGATAGAAGTATAAATATCTTCACGGACCAGGCGCTCGTTGAGCAGAACGGCGTCCTCGTAGTTATAGCCTTCCCAGTTCATGAAGCCGATCAGCGCGTTTCTGCCCAGCGCGATCTCGCCTTCCGCCGTGGCAGGGCCGTCGGCGATGACGTCGTCCTTCTCCACGCGCTCACCGACGCTGACGATGGGCCGCTGGTTGATGCAGGTGCCCTGGTTGGAACGCATGAACTTGAGCAGCTTGTGGGTCTTGGTGCCCAGAGTGTCATACTTGATGGTGATCTCGTCGGCGGCCACGCTGGTGACCACGCCGCCCTCCAGAGCCAGCGGCACGGTGCCCGAGTCGACGGCGGCCTTGTATTCCATACCGGTGGCCACGAAAGGCGCCTCGGTCTTGAGCAGAGGCACGGCCTGGCGCTGCATGTTGGCGCCCATCAGGGCACGGTTGGCGTCGTCGTTCTCCAGGAAGG
>CAMEZQ010000050.1 GCA_945947915.1 uncultured Clostridia bacterium
CGAACCCACGTGTTCAGCTTGGAAGGCTGACATTCTACCATTGAACTACACCCGCGTATGTCAGCTTTGTTATTTTAGCATGGCCAGCCATATTTGTCAAGTAAAAAATCCCGATATTTTTTTGCAGCCCCCTCCCCGCGGGGCGATCCCGCGAGGAGAGGGCATATACAGCAGATCAGAGGCTTTCCAGCACGGTCTGCGTACCGTCGGAGGTCAGTTGCAGCGCCGTCAGCGGCGTCTGATAGGCGGCGATGATCATGGCGGCCGCCTTGTCCTCCACCTCTTTCTCGATGAGGCGGCGGAGGTTGCGGGCGCCGAACTTGACCGAATAGGACTTATGGGTCAGATACTGCACGGCGGCGTCATCCCAGGTGAAGTCGATGCCGCTGCGCGCCATACCCTCCCGCAGATCGCCCAGCATGATGCCGCAGATGGCACGGAAATCTTCTTCGGTGAGATGATTGAAGGGCACGATCTCGTCGATGCGGTTGAGGAACTCGGGCCGCATGATCTCCGAAAGGGCCTTCATGGCCTTGTCGCGCCCCTGCTGGGTGACCGTCTGGCCAAAGCCGACGGTGCCCGAAGTTCGGTCGCTGCCGGCGTTGGAGGTCATGATGATGACGGTGTTCTCGAAGGACACCTTGCGCCCCTGGGCGTCGGTGACGCGGCCGTCGTCCAGGATCTGCAGCAGGATATTGAGCACGTCGGGATGGGCCTTTTCGATCTCGTCAAAGAGCACCACCGAATAGGGGCGGCGGCGGATCTTCTCGGTGAGCTGGCCGGCCTCGTCGTAGCCCACATAGCCCGGCGGCGCGCCGATCAGCTTGGAGACCGAATGCTTTTCCATATATTCGCTCATATCCAGCCGGATGAGCGCGTCCTCGGTGTTGAACAGGTCGGCGGCCAGGCGCTTGACCAGCTCGGTCTTGCCCACGCCGGTGGGGCCGACGAAAAGGAAGGACACCGGCTTAAGCTTTTGGGAAATGCCGGCGCGGCGGCGGCGGATGGCGGCGGCCACCGCTTCGATGGCTTCATCCTGCCCGATGACCCGGGCCTTGAGGCGGCTTTCCAGCTTCATCAGCCGCTCGAAATCCTGCTCGCGGATCTTGCTGGCCGAGATCTTGGTCCACAGCTCCACCACGCGGGCCAGATCGTCGATGGACAATACCGGCCTGGGCTGGTTCTCCAGGGTCGAAAGACGGTCCTGGATCTGCAGCGTGCGGCTGCGCAGACGGGCCAGCTTTTCAAAGATCTCTTCCTGCGGCAGATCGCCGTCGCCCGAGGAAAGCAGCTCCTGCTGCGCCTGGGCGGCCGCCAGCTCTTTTTTCAGCGCCGCCGTTTCATTGATGACCGAGCTCTTGAGGTTGAGGTCGGAGCAGGCCTCATCCAGCAGGTCGATGGCCTTGTCGGGCATAAACCGGTCGTTGATATACCGGTCGGCCAGATAGACAGCCTGCCGGATGATTTCGTCGGGCACGGCGACGCCGTGATAGCTCTCGTAATATCCCTTGACGCCCTGCAGGATCTCGAAGGTTTCCTCCAGCGACGGCTCGTTGATGGTCACCGGCTGGAACCGGCGCTCCAGCGCCGTGTCTTTTTCGATATGCTTGCGGTATTCCTTAAAGGTCGTGGCGCCGATGACCTGGATCTCACCCCGGGAAAGGGCCGGCTTGAGAATATTGGCGGCGTTCATCGAGCCTTCGGCATCGCCGGCGCCCACCAGATTGTGGACCTCGTCGATCACCAGGATGATATTGCCCAGATTGCGGATCTCGTCAATGAGGCTCTTCATGCGGCTCTCGAACTGGCCGCGGAACTGGGTACCGGCCACCATGGCCGTCATATCCAGCAGCCACACTTCCTTGTCCTGCAGCTTGAAGGGCACGTCGCCGGCGGCGATGCGCTGGGCCAGGCCCTCGGCCACGGCCGTCTTGCCCACGCCCGGCTCGCCGATCAGGCAGGGATTGTTCTTCTGGCGGCGGTTGAGGATCTGGATGACCCGTTCGGTCTCCCGCTCCCGGCCGATGACACGGTCCAGCTGCCCCTGGCGGGCGCGGTCGGTGAGATTGATGGCGTATTTGGGCAGAAATTTCGATTTTTTGGGCTTTTTCCGTCCCGTATCGGCCATTTCCTCCGCCTCGTCGCGGCGGCGGGAACGGCGTCCCAGATTGGGAAACAGCGGGAAGGCCGGCGCGCGGCCGGTGCTCTCGCCGTCGTTCTCCTCTGTTTCTTCTTCCTCCGGCGCCTCGTCCGGGTCGCCGGCGCCGCCGGCATTCATGCCGCCCAGCAGATTCTCAAAGATCTCGCCGTCGCCCTCGGTCAGCTCCCGGGTCATATTTTCCAGATCGCTGTCGGTGATGCCGAAGCGATCCATCAGATCCGCCACCGGCTTGATGCCCAGTTCCCGGGCACACTGCAGGCAGAGGCCTTCATTTTTGCTCTCGCCGTTTTCGATCTTGGTGACAAAAACGACGGCAGGGTTCTTTTTGCATCTGGAACAAATGGGTATTTTCATCTATGCTTGTTCTCCTTCAGAAGTTTCACGCTGCGGATCCCGTAAGAGGAAAGCGCCGCCAGCAGCGACAGAAGGGCCGCGCCGAAGAGCACGGCCTCCAGTTCCGCCGGCAGCGAAAAAACGATGGTGCCGATGATGGCCACATAAAACAGGGCGGTCGAAGCCTTTCCCCAGAAATTGGAGGGCGGCATATCGCGCAGAAAACGATAGACGACGACACCGCCCAGGCTCAGCAGGATCTCTTTGCAGATATAGACGACGCTGACAAACACGGGGATCATCCCGGCCATGGAAAGGGACACCAGCGCCGACGTGACCATCAGCTTATCGGCCAGCGGGTCGAGGATGCGTCCCAGCAGGGTGATCTGGTTGTATTTGCGGGCAATGCGTCCGTCCAGGATGTCGGTCAGCCCTGCCAGCAGAAATACCGCCGCGGCGATCAGGTGGGCGTGGGGCATGCCGGAAAAGAAAACGCAGAGGTAAACCGGGACCAGGATCACGCGGAAAAGGGACAGAGCGTTGGGAAGATTCATGATCTTTCTCCTTTGACCGATATTATCATATCACTTTTTTATGTCTGGATTATGAATTTTGTGCAAATCCATGCAAAATTCATGCAGGAAATATGCGGGCGAGCCGGCCTACATGCCGAACAGGCCGGCCAGCAGCCGTCCCGTCAGGCTCTGGGCCAGCAGCACCCGGGAGGTCAGCCCCACAGGCTCGGGGCTGCCGAACAGAAAAACGCCGGTGCACAGGGCCAGCACCAGCACGGCGCCGCCCAGCAGGCCGATGGCGCCGCCGGCCATGCGGTTGAGGGTCCCGATGATGGGCCAATCCAGGCTGAGCACCCGGACGCACAGCCAGACGGCCAGCTTGATCAGCAGGAACAGAAGGAAGAAGGTCAGCGTCGGCGCGATGCGGCCGACCAGCGACTCGGCCAGCAGCTGGAGCGGCGAGACCTCTCCCAGCGAGGCCGCCGCCGAAAGGGTCCCGCTCAGGCTGTTGGTGATGCCCAACCGTTCGGCCAGGCCGGCCATCTGCCCGGGCAGGCCCAGTGCCGACAGCTGATCGCCCAGCGTGGCCGCGCTCTGCGCCAGCGCGCCAGCCGTCCCGCTCAGCTTCACCGTAGCCTCCAGAACCGAGGTCAGGCCCATGGAGTCGGATGCCGAAGTCACCGCCCGGACGGCGTAGGGAGTCAGCAGCCGCACGATCAGCGGCTGCACCTGCGGACGCAGGGCCAGCGCGCCGATCCAGGCGCCGACGGTGCCCAGCAGGCCGGCCGCCACCCGAAAGGCGCCGCGCCGTTTGCCGTATTCATACATAAACAGCAGCACGGCCAGAAACAAAAGGTCGAAAATATACGGATTGGTCATAAATCAAGCTCCTTCCTGTGCTTCCCCGAGATCGATGATGCGGGCGCAGTCGCCGAAAACGGCGGCCACCCTGCCCGTTTCTGTAATTAATACGTCACGCACACCGGAAAGTTCCGTACTTTTTATTTCACCCTCCGAAAGGGCGGCAGTGAACAGTGTTTTGCCCGACAGCCAGGCCAGCTGCCCGCTGCCGCAGGCCAGCAGCCGCACATCGCCCTCACAGGTAGCGTCAAAGCGCGCGGCGCATTTGCCGTCCAGCACCACCACCCGGGAGCTGTCGCCCCGGTCGCCCTTGAGTGTGAAAGCGCAGCTGCCCTCCGGCCGGTGGTCGAAGGCGATGAGGGAACCGCTGGAAAAGTCGAAGCTGCCCTTCAGCGCGCCGTCGTCGTCGTAGGCATATACGCCGTCTTCACAAAGCAGTATCAGGCGATCGTTGTCGGCGTATTCCATGGAATAGACCTTCCGGTCACCCAGATCGATGGTGACCGTGCAGTCATCGCCGTTGACCGGCTGATACCGGATGTAAAAATCAGCGGCGCCCTCTTTCTGGCCAACGCACAGCACGGCCGCCGTCCGGCCATTGGGCGAAAGGGCGCTGAGAAAGG
This sequence comes from uncultured Clostridia bacterium, assembly GCA_945947915.1. Taxonomy (GTDB): domain Bacteria; phylum Bacillota; class Clostridia; order Oscillospirales; family Butyricicoccaceae; genus RGIG1902. The sequence continues at coordinate 4,494 of CAMEZQ010000050.1, forward strand.
CAAAATGCTCGGAAGTCTGCCATTTATAGATCTCTTTGAGATGCTTGTCCAGCACGGTCAGCGCCGTGCGGTAGCCCTCTTCGTCGGTGACGACGGCGCACTGGCCGGCACTGTTGGAGGAAAAGGACAGGATGCGGCAGTCCATTGTCGTTTCCGCCAGGCGGGAATAGCTGTTGAACCGGGAGATGCCCCGGCCGCCCAGGTCGTAAACAAAGACCGAGCCGCCGCTGACCCGCATGTGGGGATCGGCGTATTTGATCTGCTTGGAAAAGCCCATGTTCTCAAAGGGCGGGATAAACCGGAAGCTGCCGCCCGAGCAGGTGGCCACGCCCACGTCGAAGGCTTCGTAGGCCGTGCTCAGCCCGGCGTCGAAGGTGAAGGTATCGGTCTCGCTGGCGCTGAAGGTCAGCTGGTCGATATAGGAAACGATGCGGCGCAGATTCTGTATGTTGAGGTCTTCCTGATAGTGAAAAATGCAGAAGACCACCGTCAGCAGAATGCCGGCCAGCGACAGAGACCGCAGGCCGGCGATGATATTCAGCCGCCGGTCTTCCCGGAAACGGGTGATCTTGGAGGGGGCCGGTTCCAGGCCGGCGCCGTCAAAAGCGTTTGGATTGGACATCAATATTCTCCATGCCGTAAGTCAAGGCAGTCATGTAAAGGCCGCAGGCCGGCGCCGTTGGGCCGCCCTGCTCCCGGTCCCGGGAATCCAGAATGGCGGGGATCTGCGCAGGCTCGATCTTGCCGTTGCCGACGAAGACCAGCGTGCCGGTGATGGCCCGCACCATATTGTATAAAAAACCGTCGGCACAGACCCGCAGCTCGATGCGGTCTCCCGTCCGCTCGACGTCGAGATAATAGATCTCACGCACCGGCGAGCGCACCGGCGTGCCGATGGACCGCACGGCGGAAAAATCGTGGACGCCCACGAAATGCGCCGCCGCCGCCCGCATCCGTTCCACATCCAGAGGCTGTGGATAGAACCAGGCCCGGTCGATATAGAAGGGGTCGCGGGTGGGCGCGTTGTGGATGCGGTAGGTGTATTCCTTGCGCTTGCAGGAAAAGCGGGCGTCAAAATCATCGGGGACGATACAGGCCCTGTGGACGACGATATCGTCGGGCAGCCGGGCGTTGAGGGCGTAGGGCAGCCGGTCCATGGGAATGGCGCAGTCCAGCGCCATGCTGGCGATATAGGCCTCGGCGTGCACGCCGGCGTCGGTGCGGCCGCAGCCCGACACCGCCGCATGCCGGCCGCAGGTCTTTTCAATGGCCTCCTCCAGCCGCTGCTGGACGGTAACGCCGTTTTTCTGGCGCTGCCAGCCGTGATAGGCCGTGCCCAGATAGGAAAGCCGCAGCGCGATCTTCATAATACCACCGCCGCGATCCGCTGGGCATTCATCACCAGCAGGCAGAAGGCCGCCATAAAGGCCAGCGCCCCCCAGTCCCGGGGCGCCATGACCAGGGTATTGAGCCGGGTGCGCCCCTCGCCGCCGTGGTAGAGGCGGCATTCCATGGCGGTGGCCAGCTCGTCGGCCCGGCGGAAGGCCGAAACGAAGAGCGGCACCAGAATGGGCACCAGCGCCTTGGCCCGGTCGATGAGGCTGCCCGAATCGAAATCAGCGCCCCTGGCCTTCTGGGCCGACATGATCTTGTCGGTCTCCTCGATCAGAGTGGGGATAAAGCGCAGGGCGATAGTCATCATCATGGCAAACTCATGCACCGGCACATGGAGCTTCTTCAGCGGCCCCAACAGGCGCTCCAGCGCGTCGGTCAGGGCGATGGGCGAGGTGGTGTAGGTCAGCATCGACGTGGCGGCGATGAGCAGCACGATGCGGAAGATCATAAAGGCGGCGTTGAAAATGCCCTCTTTGGTGATATTGAAGATCCAGAAATGAAAAATGGCCTCGCCCGGCGTATAGAGCATATTGAGCACGCCGGTGAAGATCAGGATGATGACCAGCGGCCGCAGGCTCTTGAGGATCATTTTGGGCGATATTCTGGAAATATGCACGCACCAGGCCAAAAACAGAAAGCACAGGGCATAGCCCCAGAAGCTGGAGGAAATAAAGAGGGAAACGACGAACAGAACGACGGCCACCAGCTTGGCCCGGGGGTCCAGCCGGTGCAGCAGGCTGCTGCCGGGGAAAAACTGCCCCAGGGTGATGTCTTTCAGCATACTTCACCCTCCCCTCCGTTTTTGAGGCGCAGGATCTCCGCCAGCGCCTGCGGGACGGTATAGACGGCCGGCGACAGCGGCAGCCCCCGCCGGCGCAGCTCGATAAAGAGCCGGGTGACGGTGGGGATGTCCAGCCCGGCCGCCGTCAGCGCCTGGCTGTTGGAAAAGACCTCGGCCGGGCTGCCCTGCATGAGGATCTCCCCCTGGTTGAGGACGATCAGCCGGTCGGAGACCCGAGCGGCATCCTCCATGCTGTGGGTGACGAACAATACGGCGGCGCCGCTCACCCGGCGGAAGCGCTCGATGCACTGGAGGATCTCCTCCCGGCCCACCGGGTCGAGGCCGGCCATGGGCTCGTCCAGCACCAGCAGGCGCGGCTCCATGGCAAAAACGCCGGCCAGAGCGGCCCTGCGCTTCTGTCCGCCCGACAGGTCGAAGGGCGATACTTCCAGGGCATCCTCCGGCAGGCCCACCTGCTGGGCGGCCGTGCGCACCCGGCGGTCGATCTCCCCTTCGTCCAGCCCCATATTTCTGGGGCCAAAGGCGATGTCTTTATAGACGGTTTCTTCAAAAAGCTGATATTCGGGATACTGAAAGACCAGCCCCACCTGGAAGCGGGCGCGGCGGGTGGCTTCCTTGGACGCGTGGATGTCCTGCCCGTCCACCAGCACGGTGCCGGAGGTCGGTTTGAGCAGGCCGTTGAAGTGCTGGACCAGCGTGGATTTGCCGCTGCCCGTATGGCCGATGAGGCCGACAAACTCCCCCTCCTGCACCGACAGGGAAATATTTTTGACGGCGGCCCGCTCAAAGGGCGTGCCGGCCGAGTAGATATGTGAGATGTTCTGCACCGTCAGGATCTCGGACAAGGGTCATCTCCTCCATTCTTTGATTGCTTTGCGTAATATGTTTGATAAAAATCACGATTTGTTTTTACTTTTTCAAAAAGGCTTCCAGCACGTCGGCACATTCCTCCACCGAGAGGGCCTCCAGCGGCAGGTCGAAGCCCTGGGCTCTGAGATGCCACAGCAGATCGACGGTCTGGGGCGGCAGCAGCGACAGCCGGCGGATCTCCTCCACCCGGGCAAAGACCTCCCGGGGCGTGCCCTCGAGAGCCACCTCGCCCTCGTGCATGACGATGATGCGCCCGGCCATGGCCGCCTCGTCCATATGATGGGTGATGAGGATCACCGTGATGCCCTTTTCCCGGTTGAGCCGGGCCACCGTCTGCATGACTTCCCGGCGGCCGGCCGGGTCGAGCATGGCGGTGGGCTCGTCCATGACCAGGATCGACGGCTCCATGGCCAGCACACCGGCAATGGCGATGCGCTGTTTCTGGCCGCCCGACAGCAGATGGGGCGCGTGGCGCTTATATTCGCCCATGCCCACCGTTTCCAGGCAGGCGTCCACCCGGCGGCGGATCTCCTCGGGGGCCACCCCCATGTTTTCCGGCGCGAAGGCCACGTCCTCCTCGACCACGGTGGCGACGATCTGGTTATCGGGATTCTGAAAGACCATGCCGCATTTTTCCCGGATGGCCAGCAGCAGCCCTTCCTCCCGGGTGTCCATGCCGTCGATATAGACGGCGCCGCCCGAGGGCAGCAGGATGGCGTTGAGATGCTTGGCAAAGGTGGATTTGCCGCTGCCGTTGTGGCCCAGCACGGCCACGAATTCCCCCTGCTTCACCGAAATGGTGACATCGTGCAGGGCGGCGTGGTTCTGTTTTCCTTCTTCGGCCGGATAGGTATAGGTGACGTTTTCGGCCGAAACGATGGCTTTTTCCATAATTATTCCCCCATCCAGCGGGAGGCGTGGCCGCAGGGCAGCGCCAGCCCGGTCGAAGTGACCTCCAGGCCCAGTTCGTCGGCCTCCGTATGCCCGCCGAAGCGGCTGCCTACGGTGCGGGACAGGATATAGGCCGGCACCGAGGGCGAGACCCCGGCCGTATAGGAGCTGATGAGGACGAAGAGGGGTGTGTCGCTGAGCAGCTGACCGCACAGCCCCACGAAATCGTCGATGTTCTCCTCAAAGCGCCAGACCTCCCCCGAAGGGCCGCGGCCGTAGGAAGGGGGGTCCATGATGATGGCGTCATACTTGTGTCCCCGGTTGATCTCCCGCTTGACGAACTTGACGCAGTCGTCGACGATATACCGGATGGGGGCGTCGCCCAGGCCGGAGCTTCTGGCGTTTTCCTTGGCCCAGGAGACCATGCCCTTGGAGGCGTCCACATGGCAGACCCGGGCGCCGGCCGCCGCCGCCGCCATGGTGGCGCCGCCGGTGTAGGCAAAGAGATTGAGCACGCTGGGCTGCTCGCCGCCGGCGCGCAGGCGGTGCCCGATCCGTTCGGTGATGAAATCCCAGTTGGCCCCCTGCTCGGGAAAGACGCCGGTGTGCTTGAAGCTCATGGGCTTGATGTTAAAGACCAGCTCTTTATAGCCGATCTGCCAGCTGTCGGGCAGGGAAAAGACCTCCCAGCTGCCGCCGCCCGTGCTGCTGCGGTGATAGACGGCGTTGACCCGGTCCCACTTCCGGGCGGGCGCCCAGATGGCCTGGGGATCGGGCCGGACCAGATATTGCTTTCCCCATCGTTCGTATCGTTTGCCCCCGCCGCAGTCGAGGAGCTGATAATCTTTCCAGTTGGATGCGACCCACATTGTATAGACCGGTCCCCTTTCGCTCTGTTGATCGGGCAAAAAAGCCCTTTTTAACCATTACATATTCAAAGTATTATAGCATCTTCCAAAGGCCGCCGTCAAGCAAGCCGGCCCTGCCGCCGGGCATCCGCCTGTAGGATTGTCAAACATATTGGACAGAGAACTCGGAGGGAGATAACCAGCCGA
>CAMEZQ010000051.1 GCA_945947915.1 uncultured Clostridia bacterium
TGGCCATGAACTCGACCTTGCCGCCCATGTAGCCGATGACGCCCTGCTTGCGCAGCTCCTCACGGAAGGCCAGCTGGATCATCTCCTCGGCAGGCACGGCGATCAGACGGATCTTGCCGCACAGGCCGTCCAGCGCGCCGGGCTCCTTAAAGGCGGCAGCCAGACCCAGCAGGGCGGCAGCCTGGGCGTGATGGCCGCAGCAGTGAGTCATGCCGTTGACCGATTCGGGATGGTTGGCGATGTCCAGCGCGTCCAGCTCGCCGAAGATGGCAAGCATAGGGCCGGGCTTGCCGGTGTCGATGTCGGTATAGAAGCCGGGGATGTTGCCGGCCTGGGTCAGTGTATAGCCCAGGGCCTCGAATTTCTCGGTCAGATAGCCGTTGGCCTCCCATTCGGTATAGCCGGTCTGGGGATGGGCCCACAGCCAGCGCTCGGCATCGAGGATGAGCTGACGGTGTGTTTCGGTATTCTTTACAAGCAGTTCCTGTCTTTCAGTCATGTTGCTATCTCCTTTTTCTTAAATGGATATTTCCGACAGCTTTACTATACCACAGTGCCGCCTGACGGAAAAGAGCCCCTTTGCCCCGGCGGCGGCTTTTCAGCAGTTCCGACAAATCCATTTGGGCAGGATTCCCCAAATCCCTTCCCTGCTATTGAAAAAGGCGCCCCGATGGGGCGCCTTTTTATTTTTATATGTATATTACGCGATGCCGCCGTCGCCCTTGTCGAACAGTTCTTTTTTCAGATTGCCGTGGGCGTCCAGGCGCTTGAAGTTGCCCAGCACCTCGCTGACCGGCGACAGGACGGCGAAGGTATTGGGATAGGCGGCGATGATCTCGGAAAGCAGCGGCAGCTGCCCCTTGTTGAGCACGCAGATCAGCAGGTCGGTCTCCTGCCCCAGATACATGCCCTTGCCGGGCACCAGCGTGGCCGTGTGGCGCAGCTTCCGGATGATCTCCCGGGAGATATCCTCGCCGCTGGTGGTGACGATCTCACACCGGACGGCGCTGCGGCCGTTTTTCATCAGCGTGTCGGAAACGACGCTGGACATGAAGCAATACAGGATGCACAGAATGACCGGCTCGATCTGAAAATCATAAACGAAATAGCTGCTGACGGCGACGCAGGCGTTGAGCGTAAAGGTGATCCAGAAGAAGCTCTGCTCGGGGTGATTCTTGTGGATCAGCGCCGCCACGAAATCGGTGCCGCCGCTGCTGGCGCTGCACCGGATCAGCAGGGAATAGCAGGCGCCGTTGATGATGCCGGCCACCAGCGGTCCCAGGATCTTGCTGGTGCCGTTGGCCGTTTCATAGGCAAAGGCCGAAAGATCCATGCGCCCCAGCGCGATCAGTGCCAGAGAAAAGGCCACCACATAGGTCATGCTGCGGCTGGCCAGCGAAGTGCCCACCCGCCGCCAGGCCACCAGGGCCAGCGGCAGATTGATGAGCAGGCTGAGATAGCCCACGCTGATGCCCGAAATGTGCTGGATCATGGTGCAGATGCCGTTGAGCCCGGCCGGCGCGAACCGGTTGGGAAAAACGAAGATCTGGTAATTGAGAGCGCAGAGCAGCGCCAGGCACACGATGACCAGATAGGTCATAGGTCTTTTCAGATTTTTCATAAAAGCCTCCTGTCCGGATCTTCTGCACGGCAGTGCGTCAAAAAGCCGCGTCTGCCCCCTTCGGTTCTGCAGACGCGGCTCTTCCGCGAAAGAAAACGGCGGCCCGGTGACGGCAGGCGCCCACAGGCTGTTCCCGGCGTATCTGACTCAGCCTGCCCCGCAGGCATCACAGTGACCGACTCGCGGGGCTTCTCACCCCATTCCGCCGCCGGAGTACCTCTGGTCCCCGGACGAACGCCCTGTGCATTGGATCTCGATGATTTATCTGCAAGCATAGCACATCCCGCGCCGCTTTGCAAGGCCCTCGGCTTTAAAGGAGCGATGTTTTTCTGCCCTTGACCTGGCCGCAGACCACTTTGCCCACCGCCGTGACGCTGCCGCCCACATCGCCGCAGTCCACCTTGCCGCCGGCCGAAACGTCGCCCGCCACGTCGCCGCAGGTGACGTGGCTGCCGGCCGAGACGTTGCCTTCCACCCTTGCACATTCGATATGGCTGCCTGCCCGCGCGCCGCCGGCGATACCGCCGCCGCTGATGCTGGTGCCGGCCTGCGCGCTGCCGCCGATATCCCCGCACTGGATGCTGGTGCCGGCGTAGGCGCCGCCCCGGATCTCCTGCCGGCAGACGATGGAAAAATCGCTGTGCACGTCCAGCGCCGGGCCGTCATACGCAAACTCGATGCGGCTGCACGCCGCCTGTTCCGCGCCGTCCTTCCGGACGCACGGCTGCCTGCCGCGAAAGAGCACGGCCCGCAGCTGCCCGTCATCGGGCCAGGGCAGTTCCGGTCCGGGCGCCGCCGTGGGGACCGGTGCCGCTTCCCGGCCGAAAAGGCTGTCGATGGTGACGCCCAGCAGATCGGCCAGCCGGGGCAGAGACAGAATATCCGGGCAGTTGAGATCCAGCTCCCATTTGGAAACGGCCTGGTTGGTGATGCCCAGTTCGGCGGCCAGCTTTTCCTGCGTCATATTCTTCTTTCGGCGGTAAAAGGCGATGCGCGCCCCGATGGTCGATCCCGGGTTTTCCGTATAATGTTCCATAAGTTTCCTCCTCCGGCCGGCATGCCGGCCGGTTTTTTCTTTGCCGCTGCGGTCTGGTTTCAGTATAGCCGCCCAAAGGGGCAAAAACAATGACCCGTTTGTTGGGTTTTTCCAACCGGCGGTTGGAAAGAGATCCGCGCGCCGTCCTTACGGCATAAAATACGACCCCTGGCCGAAAAGGGCCGTCGTGCCGCCGGTGTGGATCACACATACCCCCTCCCCCGGGGGTATGGCGCCCTGCCGCACCTGGTCGCACAATCCGGCCAGCACCTTGGCGTTGTAGGTGGTCTCCATAAAAATGCCCTCCAGCGCGGCCAGCTGCCGCACGGCCTCCAGCGCGGCCGGCGTGGGCCTGGCGTAGCCTTCGCCCAGATACTGCCCGTAAAAAACAGCGACCTCCCGCATGGCGGCGGCCGGCGTCACACCCAGCCGCTGCCGGAGCTTTTGAAAGATGTCGTCGGCAATGGCCCAGAAGGTGCCGGCGTCGTATTCGACGCTGACCAGATGGACCCGGAAGCTGCCGCCGAACAGGCACAGGCCAAACAGCAGTCCCACCTCGGTGGGGCCGGCCGAGGCGCTGATGAAGATATGGCGCACGTCCTCCGGCAGCCGGGCCAGCTGGCCGGCCAGCTCGACGCCGGCCTGGACGTAGCCCATGGCGCCCAGCACCGGGTCGCCGACGATATAGGGCCGCCGCCCCTGCCGCCGCAGGTCCTGGGCATAATCACGCACGAAATCGGCGCGCCGGTGTTCATCCACGGCGCCGCAATAGACGCGCCGCACGCCCATCAGCTCGTTGAGCAGCGGATTGCCCGTCAGGCTGCCGCCCGCCTCCGGCCCGTCGGCATTGTGGATGAGCCGGCATTCCAGCCCCAGACGACAGCAGGCCGCAGCCGTCAGGCGGCAGAGGTTGGACTGGGGCAGCCCGGCGGCCAGAAAAACATCGCAGCCCTTCTGCATCCCCTCTGCCAGCCAGAACTCCAGCGACCGCAGCTTATTGCCGCCGGTACCCAGCGACATGTGGTCGTCCCGCTTGATATAGATCCGATTGCGGCCGCCCAGCGCCGCCGTCAGGCGGTCCAGTGGCTCCAGCGGCGTAGGCAGGGCGCACAGCTGCACCCGTGGGATCCCGTCAAAAAGCATGATAACACCTCCGTATATCCTTTACTCCGATTATGCCAAATTCCGCGCGCCGCGTCAATAAATACCACTTGACAAACCACCTCCGGCGGTGTATGCTGAAAGCACAGCCCCCCTCCCCCGGGGGTGGGGATAGATCCCGCCGGACTGCACAGGGAAAGGAGGAAACTGCCCATGTCAGTCAAGCACAGCCACTACAGCAAGGCGCTGGACAACCGCCTGGCTTCCATCGAAGGCCTGATCGGCGCCATCCGCCGCATGATGGCCGAGGGCCGCGACTGCGAGGAGATCCTTCTCCAGCTGTCGGCCGCCGAAAGCGCCATCAATAAAGTGGCCAAGATCGTTTTGAAGGATCATTTCAACCACTGCGTCAAGGAAGGCATTGAAAGCGGCGATCTGGAAGCCGTCGAGAGCTTCAACGCCATCCTGGACAAATACCTGAAATAGACGCCCCCACAGGGCGCCGCGCGTCAACACCGTATTTATTATTTTTTGGAGGGATATCGTATGAAGAAGACATTCAAGCTGGAAGATCTGGACTGCGCCAACTGCGCCGCCGCCATGGAGCGCGGCATCAACGCCCTGGACGGCGTCAATTCCGCCACCGTCAATTTCATGGGCATGAAGCTGATCCTGGACGCCGACGACGCCCGCTTTGAGGAAATTCTCAAGGCCGCCCAGAAGGTCGCGGACAAGTACGACACCACCATCGTCCGCTGAGTCTGTCCGCCCCGCCTGCCGCACAGCGGCAGGCGGGCGGCACATCATTCTTTTGCCGCTCCCGCAATCCAATCTTATCATTCCGTGAGGATCCGACTATGACCAAAAAACTCAAAAAGCGGCTGCAGCGCATCCTCGCCGCCGCTGTTCTTTTTGCCGCGGGCATGCTGATGCCCCACTCCATCCCCTACGCCCATGCCGTCCTGCTCATCGCCGCCTATCTGCTGGTGGGCTACGACGTTCTTTTAAAAGCCGTCCGCAATATCCGCCGCGGCAAGATCTTCGACGAGAATTTCCTCATGACCATCGCCACCTTCGGCGCCTTCGGCCTGGGTGACTTCGACGAAGCCGCCGCCGTTATGCTCTTTTACCAGATCGGCGAGTTCTTCCAGACCTACGCCATCAACCGTTCGAGAAAATCCATCTCCGACCTGATGGATATCCGCCCCGACTACGCCAACCTGCGCCGGGAGGACGGCAGCGTGGAGACGGTCGATCCCGAGGAAGTCCGGGTGGGCGACGTCATTCTCATCAAGGCCGGCGAGCGCGTGCCGCTGGACGCCGTCGTCATCGACGGCCACTCGGCTCTGGATACCTCGGCGCTGACCGGTGAATCCCTGCCCCGGGACGTCGCCTGCGGCGACGCCATCCTTTCGGGCTGCATCAATCAAAACGGCCTGCTGACCGCCCGCGTCACCAAGGAATTCGGCGAATCGACGGTCAGCAAGGTGCTGGATCTGGTGGAAAACGCCAGCAGCAAAAAATCCACTTCGGAAAACTTCATCTCCAAGTTTGCCAAATACTACACGCCCACCGTCGTTTTCGCCGCCCTGGCCCTGGCCGTCATCCCGCCGCTGTTCGGCTCGGATTTCGCCACCTGCTTCAAAGGCGCCCTGATCTTCCTGGTCATCTCCTGCCCCTGCGCCCTGGTCATCTCCATCCCCCTCAGCTTCTTCGGCGGCATCGGCGGCGCGGCCAAGCGGGGCGTATTGGTCAAGGGCAGCAACTATCTGGAAGCCCTGGCCCAGGCCGACACCATCGTTTTCGACAAGACCGGCACACTGACCCGGGGCGTCTTCGAGGTCGAGCAGCTCTGCCCGTCTGAAGGCACTGCGCCGGAAGAGCTGCTGATGCTGGCCGCCTGCGCCGAATCCTATTCCTCCCATCCCATCGCCCTCTCCCTGCGCAAAGCCTACGGCCGGGATATCGATGAAAGCCGCGTCACCGACGTCAGCGAGATCGCCGGCAAGGGCCTTTCGGCCCGCGTCGAAGGCCGCCTGGTCTATGCCGGCAATCGCCGTCTGATGGACCAGATCGGCTGCCCCTGCCCCGAAGCGCCCGACTACGCCACCGTCGTCTATGTGGCCTGCGACGGCCGCTTCATGGGCTATATCCTGCTGGGCGACGTTCTCAAGGAAGACAGCGTCCAGGCCATCCGCGAGCTGAAGAACGTGGGCATCCGCCAGACCGTCATGCTGACCGGCGACAATAAAGCCGCCGGCGAACGGGTGGGCAGCATGCTGGGCCTCGACCAGATCTATACCCAGCTGCTGCCCGGCGACAAGGTGGATAAGGTGGAAGCGCTGCTGGCAGCCCAGAAAGACGGCGCCAAGCTGGCCTTCGTGGGCGACGGCATCAACGACGCCCCCGTGCTGGCCCGTGCCGACATCGGCATCGCCATGGGTGGTCTGGGCTCCGACGCCGCCATCGAGGCCGCCGATATCGTCATTATGACCGACGAACCCTCCAAGATCGCCACTGCCATCCGCATCGCCCGCAAGACCCTGGGCATCGCCAAGCAGAACACGGTCTTTGCCCTGACCGTCAAGCTGTGCGTCATGGTGCTTGGCGCCTTCGGCAAAGCCAATATGTGGGCCGCCGTCTTTGCCGACGTGGGCGTGGCTTTCCTGGCCATCCTCAATTCCCTCCGCGCCCTCAATACCGAAAAACTCTGATCTTTCCTCAAACGCCAAAAGCGCCGTCCCTCTTTAAAGGGGCGGCGCTTTTTATCGTCTGCCTGCCGGGGCCTTCGGATCTCCCGCAGCGTCTCGTGGGAAAAGGCATGGCACACGCCTCCTTTTTCCTGTTTCTCCGCGGGACCCCAGGGTTGCGGAAAGGGCAAAAACAGTATAATATGATATGCATACAGCCTGGATCCCGCATCGTCCGGGCGACAGAGAAAAGGAGGTCCTGTTTATGGAAAACACCTGCGCGCCCCTGCCCGGCGGGCTTCGCCCTGTGGGCCTGCGATATACCCCCGCCGTCAAAACGGCGCTGGATATCTGCTTCTCCGCCCACCGGGATCAGACGGACAAGGGCGGCCTGCCCTATGTGTTTCATCCTTTCCATCTGGCCGAACAAATGGAAAGCGAAGCCGAGATCTGCACGGCGCTGCTGCACGACGTGGTGGAAGACACGGCGTGGACGCTGGAAGACCTGCGGCGGGCCGGCATTCCCCAGGCCAGCCTGGAGGCCATCGCCTGCCTGACCCACGATCCGGCGGTACCCTATCTGGATTATGTGGCGGCGCTGCGCAAAAACCCCATCGCCCGCAAGGTCAAGCTGGCCGACCTGCGGCACAACAGCGACCCGGCCCGCCTGCCCGGCGGACAGCCCGACGCCGCCGCCGCGGCACGCCTGGCAAAATACCGGGCGGCGATCGACCTGCTGCTTTCCGAAGACCCGGCGCCCCTCCCCTGAATCAGGGCTGCCGGATATCGATGGATACCACCTCGCAGACCGACCCTACCCGCATCCGCGGCCCCCAGGTGCCGGCGCCCGAGGATACGATGGCCGTGAAATCCGCCTGGCGCAGGATGCCGTAGTCGATCTCATACATGGCCCGGGTGATCAGATTGGCGGGGAATATCTGTCCCCGGTGGGTATGGCCGCAAAGCAGCAGGTCGACGCCGGCTTCCCGGGCCTGCTGCAGCTCAAAGGGCTGATGGTCCAGCATGACGGTCAGCCGCCCGGGGTCCAGTCCGGCGGTCAGCTCCGAAGCGGCGGCACGGCTGTGGCTCCGGTCGATACGGCCGACGATCTGAAGATCCGCCAGCACCGCCGCCTGGTCCTGCAGCACATGGACGCCCCATGCCTCCAGCAGAGCGGCCGCCGCGCCCTCCTGCCCCCGGAAGCCGCCGTCGTGGTTGCCCAGGCAGGCGTAAACGCCGCCCCGGCTGCGCAGACGCGCAAAGCAGGCCCCAATGGCCTCCGGATCGGCGACCGCGCCCGGTCCGGCATCGAAAATATCCCCGGCCAGCAGGATATAATCGGCATCCAGCCGGTTGACAGCCTCCACCATGCGCGACACCTGCTTCTCGCCGATGATCTCGCCGATATGAAGATCGGAGACCAGCGCCAAGCGCATTTCCGGCCCCTTGGCGCTTTCGACGGTATAGGCGGTGGTGCGGATGGCCGATGCCGCATGAACGCCGGCCAGGATATAGACGAGCAGCAGCGCAAAGATGACGACAGCCGCCATAGGCCCTCCTTTCCCCCGCACGATGCCGTGCATGACGGGAACGGCAAGCAGCAGGAGTATGTAGCAGGCCAGCCAGATGCCGCCCACCAGCGACAGGAGCCTTTCTGCCCGCTGGGGCAGCGGCAGCAGACGGGGCAGAAAGAAGGCGGCGGCCAGCAGGCCGTAGCCGGCGCACCAGAGCAGCGCGGCCCTGCCGGCCAGCCCCAGCCAGCGCAGCAGCATTTTGGCCATATAGACGTTGGTTCCGATGTAAATTCCCATCACGGCCAGAAAGGCAAAGGCCAAAAGAATCATCCTCTCTATTGTTTTCGCGCGGCGCTTTTTTATGCGCCGGCGCGGCAAATATCCATTTTGAAAGAAGCGAAGCACCATATGGAGATCTTTATGCCCCGTCCCATGCCCGGCCTGCAGCCGGGCGACCCGGCGGCAGTGCTGGAAGAAGCCTGCCGCGAAGAAGAAGCCGTGCGCGGGCGGCTTTTCACCGGCGGCAGCCTGCCGGACGGCGCCGACCTGCCGCGGCTGGACATCAGCGGCTGCCGCTTTGAAAACTGCCGGTTCCCGGCATCCGGCCTGCAGGGCTTCTCGGCCGGCGACACGGTCTTCACCGGCTGCGACCTTTCCGGCTGCCGCTTCGACGGCGGCTATTTCGGCCGGGTGGTTTTCCGCGGCTGCCGGCTGACCGGCGCCGTTTTTCAAAACTGCGGCTTTTCCAACGTCCTGCTGGAGGACTGCGCCGCCGGCTACGCGCGCTTCAACGACAGCCGCATCGACCGCGCCATCTTCCGCGGCTGCCGTATGGAAAACGCCGTGTTCACCGGCGCCGCTTTTACCAAAACGGCTCTGGAAGACTGTATGCTTTCGGGCGCCGATTTCATGCACGCCCGCCTGGCCGGCATGGATTTTACCCAAAGCCATCTCAGCGGCGCCTGTTTTGAAGTCCAGGCCCTGCGGGGCGCCGTATTCACCCCCGAGCAGGCCGTCATGCTCATCCGCACCCTGGGCATCATCGTCAGAGAATAACAGCCCAGACCGCAAAGCGCCCCGACGTTTACAAGGGTGCTCATAAGACAGTAATTCTAAAAATTACGATTATGGCATCTGTCAGG
>CAMEZQ010000052.1 GCA_945947915.1 uncultured Clostridia bacterium
CCGCTTTTTCACGCTTTCTTCATATTCTGCATCTATCCGCCCCATTTCTGCAGGGAGACCGTTTATTTGATCACTTTATTGACTTCCAGATCCTTGCCGCTGACAACGATCTTATCATACAGATACAGTCCCTTGGCGGCGCTTTCCGCCGGCTTGGCGATGTAGTAGCTGTCTCCCTGGTAAAGCCATTCCACGGGCTTGAACTTGATCATGGCGCCGCTCAGGCAATAAACGCCCCACCGGCCGTCGTTGAGATGCAGCGCCTCTTTGGGAACGCGGATGCCGGTATAGGTCTGCTTGACGACGTCGCAGGTCTCCGCCGTACACCGCAGAAATTCCTCGTCGATAAAGCCGCACCGGAAGATGACGACGGCCTGGTCGTCATAATAAGAGATCCGGTCGATCTTTGCCGAGATCGTTTCCGTGGAAATATAGGGAAAGGACAGCTCCGCGCTGCTCCGTTTTTCAATGGCTGCCGCGTCCTCCGCCGGCATGGCGCAGACAAAGCACCATTCAAACGATTCCATGATATATCCGATGACGCCTTCCTCCGGCGAGGCCGTCTGCGCCCGCTGGATGCAGGCGGCCAGGCTGTCCGGCGTCAGAGCGTACATTTCTTCCATACTGCACAATACGGCGCCGCTTTCGGTGGCCTTGATGAAATACCCCGACTGCTGCGCCGTCACGGCACGGCCGCCGGCCGCGGCGGCGTCCAGACTCTTCCGCTGGCTCTCCATGGCCGCTATGGCCGTTTCCAGCATCCCCACATCTTCTCTCGGGTAATCCCTGGCCACGATGGCCTGGGTCATGCTGGAGTAAACGGCGTCGGTCTGCCAGGCTTTGCCCTGGGCCAGCAGGCCGGAGAGGGTCTCCATATCGGAAAAAATATCGGCGTCCAGGGTCAGCCCGCCCTCGTCGCTCTGAATGGTGCTGCAGGCCGCCCGGGCGCTGGCGATATCGGCCTCCAGCGCCCGCGCCTGCCGGAAGTCCTCGGCCGCAGCCGGATCGTCGAAGAAAACGGCGACCTGGCTGCCCCTGGCCACCTTTTCGCCGTTTTCCGCCAGGAATTCATAAGTCTTGTCGCCGTCGCCGTAGACCGGCTGGACATTGCGGACAAAGATCCCTTCGCAGGTGGTCTTATCCACCGCCTCCACGATCAGCGCGTCGATGGTCTCGATCTGCTCGGTCAGATTCTGGCTGACCTGATAGCCGATATAGACCAGCAGCAGCAGAACAACGGCGGCCGAAAAGAATCTTTTCATATCCACAACCCTTCCTTTCACGGGAAAAACGGCCTGAAATCCTGTAAAGTGATTTTCTTTACAGAAGGCTTAAAACTTGCATTTGTGCAGGATCTGCCTCAGCCTTTTTCTCCCGTACCGGCGCACGGGGCCGGCCACGGGTCACCGCTGGGGCATCTCCAGTATTTTCATCGGCACGATGGTCGAAATGGCGTGCTTGTAGAGCAGATACTGCCGGTTTTCATGCACCAGCAGCACGGTATAGCCGTCGAAGGAGACCACCGTCCCCTTCTGCTGAAAGCCGTTGGTCATAAAAACAGTCAGAGGCATGCGCATGCGGCGGGCCTCATTCAAAAAAGCATCCTGTAAGCTTGTCCGTGTTTCCATAATAAGACATCCTTTTCTCTGAAATATGCAAAAGCTTGCCTTATCATCTTATGCTCACACCGACAAGAAGTTTGTCGCTTTCTCGACGATTCGGTCCAGACTGGAATTTTTTTCATATTCGATCCACTGCACCCGGGCGTCCCGGCGGAACCAGGTCAGCTGCCGCTTGGCGTAATTGCGGGACTTCTGCTGGATCTGCGCCACGCTTTCCTCCAGCGTGCAGCTGCCGTGAAGAAAGCCCAGCAGCTCTTTATAGCCGATGGCCTGGGCTGCTGTGCCGGTCAGCAGGCCCTGCTCCTCCAGCGCCGTGACCTCCTCCAGCAGGCCCCGCGCCATCATATCCAGCACCCGGCGGTCGATGCGTTCATACAGCACGGCGCGGTCTGCGGGACAGATGCCCAGAAACCGGCTGGCATAGCGCGGCGGCCGGGTCTGCGTTTCGGCATTGTGGGCCGTGATGGTCCTGCCGGTCAGGCGATAGACCTCCAGCGCCCGCAGAATGCGCTTGCGGTCGTTCTCATGCAGCCGCGCGGCGCTTTCGGGGTCCACAAGGGCCAGTTCTTCTTTCATGGCCGCCGCGCCGCGGCTGTCCCACTCGGCTTCCAGGTCTGCCCGCGTGCGGCCGCTGTCGTCGCAGACGGAAAACCCGGCGCCGTGGATCAGCGCGTTGATATACAGCCCCGTGCCGCCGCAGACGATGGGCTGCCGGCCGCGGGCCCACACCGCCTCCACGCAGGCGGCGGCTTCGCGCTCATACCGGGATACGGAATAAGACTCCCGCACCGAAACCACATCCAGCATATGATGGGGGATCCCCTGCCGTTCGGCGGCATCGGGCTTGGCCGTGCCGATATTCAGTTCTTTATAGATCTGCATGGAATCGGCCGAGACGACCTCTCCGTTCAGCCGCTTGGCCAGTTCCACCGAGAGGGCCGTCTTGCCCGACGCCGTGGGGCCGCAGACGACAATGATCTCTTTTTTCATATCAAAGCACCCGCTTAAACTGCTTTTCCAGCTGCAGACGGCTCATCCGCACGGCCACCGGGCGGCCGTGGGGGCAGTTGCGCACGTCGGGCAGCATCAGCACCTGCTCGGCCAGCCGCTGCAATTCCGTCATATCGGAATCGCTGCCCCCCTTGATGGCCGCCTTGCAGGCGATGCTGGCCAGCAGACCGTCCAGCACCGTGCTGCCGGCGCCGCCGGCTTCCGCCAGCTGCCCGGCCATTTCGGAAAGCACGAAAGGAATATCCGCCGTCTGCAGATAGGTGGGCGCGCCGCGCACCACCAGCCCGGGCAGGCCGAGGTCCTCCACCTCAAAGCCGCACTGCGCCAGCAGCTGCGCGCCGTCGAGGCAGGCCTGTTTTTCGGCCGGTGTCAGGCTAACCGAAAGGGGCTGCAGCAAAAGCTGGGCCTCCATCCGGCCGGCCTGCTGCCGCAGGCGGTTATAGATCAGCTTTTCATGGGCGGCGTGCTTGTCGATCACCCAGAGGTCTTCTCCCTGCTGCGCCAGAATATAGGTGCCGAAGGCCATGCCGATGACCTGCGGCGGCACGCTTTCCGGCGCCGCGGCCGGATCGGGCGCAAAGCCCTCCATGCGCTGCTGGACCGTTTCTTCCGCTTCCGCGGCGGCCTGAACCGGCACCGGAGCTTCCGAAGATTCCGAAGCTTCCGGAGTTTCCGCAGGCTCTTCCGCGCCGGCGGAAGACGGCACAGCGCCCGGCCGTTTGCGCGGCGGCACAAGCTCCATTTTGTTGATGCTGAACATCGATTCATCCAGGTCAAAGCCGGGGCTGACCGGCCGCACCCGGACCGCCGGCGCGTGGAGCGCCAGCCCGTAAGCCGCTTTCCCCTCCCCGGCCGTCGGGATGCCGCTGCCGTCCCGATGGACGGCGACCGTCTGCTTCCATGGATTTCCGGACTGCACGGGCGCCGATGGCTCCGCGGGGGCATCGGTCTCCGCGGCGGGCAGATCCATCTCCGGAAAGCCGCTGGCATTGTCCAGCGCTGCCGAGATGGCGTTGTGGATCAGCGAGAAAATATCCTTTTCCCGGGCAAACCGCACCTCCAGCTTGGCCGGATGGACGTTGACGTCCACCGCCCCCAGCGGCACGCGGATATCGAGAAAACAGAGGGGGTACCGCCCCGGCATGATGCGTCCCTTATAGGCGCCGTCGATGGCCGAGCTGAGCAGCTTGCCGCGCACCGGCCGGCCGTTGACGAGAAAATACTGCATGCTGCGGCTGGACCGCGTTTCGCCCACAGGCGAAATATAGCCGTGGATCTCGCCGCCCTGAAACACGCCGTCGATGGGCAGCAGGCCGGCCACCGTTTCCCGCGGGCAGAGCGCGCCGATGACCTGAAGCAGCTGTCCGCTGCCGGTGGAAAAAAAGCTCTCGCGCCCGTCGCGGATCAGCTTGAAGGAAATGCCGGGATTAGCCAGCGCCGCGCTGACAACAGCGTTTTCACAATAAGCCCCCTCGGTGGCGTCTTTTTTCAGAAATTTCATGCGGGCCGGCACGTTGTAAAACAGGTCGCGCACCACCACCGTCGTGCCCTTGGGGCAGCCGGTCTCCCGGAGCGCGGAGGCCTCGCCGCCCTCGCAGGTCATCTGCCAGCCGCTGATGCTCTGGGCCGTCCGCGTAAAGATATCCATGCGGGAAACCGACGAAATGGCGGCCAGCGCCTCGCCGCGGAAGCCCATGGTGCCGATGGCCTGCATGTCCTCCGGCGTGCGGATCTTGCTGGTGGCGTGGCGCAGGAAGGCCTGCGGCAGATCATCGGCTTCCATGCCGCAGCCGTTGTCGCTGACGCGGATATAGGTGACACCGCCCTGCCGGATCTCGACCTCGATGCGGTCGGCCCCCGCGTCCACGGCGTTTTCAATGATCTCCTTGATCACCGAGCCCGGCCGTTCGACCACTTCGCCGGCCGCGATCAGATTGGCCATCTGGGGCGGCAGCACATGGATGATGCCCATGATTCACTCAACTCTCCTTTGCCTTTTTTACCAGTTCATACAGGCGGCTCAGCGCCTCGATGGGCGTCAGCACATCGGGGTCGGTCTGCCGCAGCATCTGCAGGATCTCCTCTCCGGCCACGCTGCCCAGGCTGAGCTGCCCGGCCTGTTCGGCGGCCGGCGCCGGCGCCTGGGCCGCCTTGCCTTCGGTCTCGATCTCCCGCAGGATCTTTTTGGCCCGGCGGACGACGCTGTCGGGCAGGCCGGCCAGCTTGGCCACCTCGATGCCGTAGCTGTGCGAAGTACCGCCCGGTACGATTTTTTTCAGAAAAACGATCTCATCGCCGTTTTTGCGGGCGGCGACGCTGTAATTGCGGACGCCGGGCACGCTGCCTTCCATATCGCACAGCTCGTGATAATGGGTGGCAAACAGCGTCCGGGCGCCCAGCTTTTTGCCGGCGGCATATTCCAGCACGGCACGGGCGATGGCCATGCCGTCGTAAGTGGAGGTGCCGCGTCCGATCTCGTCCAGAATGAGCAGCGACCGCTGCGTGGCCTTCTTGAGGATCTCGGCCACCTCGTTCATCTCCACCATAAAGGTCGACCGGCCCATGGAAAGATCATCCGACGCCCCCACCCGGGTAAAGACCTGGTCACACAGGCCGATGCGGGCCGACTGGGCCGGCACGAAGCTGCCGCACTGGGCCATGACGACGATGAGGGCCACCTGGCGCATATAGGTGGATTTGCCGGCCATATTGGGGCCGGTGATGATGTGGGCACGGTTCTCTCCGCAGTCGAGATAGGCGTCGTTGGGGACGAAATACCCATCGGACAGCACCTGTTCGACCACCGGATGGCGGCCTTCCCGGATATCGATGACATCGGAGAGGTCGACCTCGGGGCAGACATACCGGTTTTTTTCGGCCGTATAGGCAAAGCTGCACAGCACGTCGGTCTCGGCCAGCACCCGGGCCGTCTGCTGCACCCGGGCCACCTGGTCGGCCGTCTGCTGGCGGATCTCGGTAAAGCGCTTGTATTCCAGCGCCGT
This sequence comes from uncultured Clostridia bacterium, assembly GCA_945947915.1. GTDB lineage: Bacteria > Bacillota > Clostridia > Oscillospirales > Butyricicoccaceae > RGIG1902. Next base: position 5,636 of record CAMEZQ010000052.1, read on the forward strand.
CACCCGTTCCCGGGCCGACAGTACCTCGCCCTCCAGCTCTTTTAATTCCTGGGTTATATACCGCTCACTGCCCGTCAGGGTCTGCTTGCGGACGTAATCGTCGGGTACCAGACCGGCATTGGCCCGGCTGACCTCGATGTAATAGCCGAATACTTTGTTATAGCTGACCTTCAGCTTCTGGATGCCGGTGCGCTCCCGCTCCCGCTGCTCGATGGCCGTCAGACGGCCGGCGCCGCCGTCCAGCAGCTCCCGCAGCCGGTCGATCTCCGGATCAAAACCAGCACGGATGACGCCGCCTTCCCGCACTGAGAAAGGCGGCTGGTCGACGATGGATCGGTCGATCAGTTCCAGCACGTCGCCCAGGCAGTCCAGCCCGGCGCAGAGCGCCTGCATCCGCGGGCTCTTGAGCTTGCCCAGCTCGGCCCGGATATCGGGCAGCAGAGCGCAGGCCGCAGCCAGCGACCGCAGATCCCGTCCGCCGGCGCTGCCGAAGACGATGCGGCCGATGATACGCTCCATATCGGTGGTCTGCCGCAGCAGCTCCCGCAGGGCGTCCTTGACCATAAAATTCTCCACCAGCTCGCTTACGGCCCCCTGCCGGGACTGGATCTCCCGCAGGTTCAAAAGCGGCTTTTCCAGCCACTGGCGCACGAGCCGGGAGCCGGCCGCCGTGCGGGTCTGGTCCAACACCCACAAAAGCGAGCCTTTTTTCTCCCCTGCCCGCAGCGTGGCCGTCAGCTCCAGGTTCTGCCGGGCCGTCAGATCCAGCTGCATATACTGCCCGCCGGTGTAAACATGAATGACGGCGATATGCTCCAGATCGTTCTTCTGGGTCTCATGCAGATAGGAAAGCAGGCCGCCGCATGCCCGCACGACAGCGCCGTCCAGACTGTCGGCCGAAGGCCCTTCCCGCAGCTGTGCCCGCGTCAGTTCCCGGGCCTTTTCCAGCTGAAACCGCCATTCTCCGCCTTGCTCCACATAGGCGCCCAGCTTGTCCCGCAGGAAAGACGTCAGTCCGTCGTTGGAAAACAGGGCGTCGGACAGCAGCACTTCCCTGGGCGAAAAGCGCGCCATCTCATCGGCCAGACGCTCGCCGGCGTCATTTGCCGGAAAACGGGTGGCTGAAAGCTCGCCAGTGGAAAGATCGCAGAAGCAGACGCCGCAGTCCTCGGAATCAGCCCAGGCGGCGGCAATATAGTTGTTGCGGCGCTCGTCCAGCATAGACGGCTCCATGACCGTGCCGGGCGTCACCGTACGGATGATCTCCCGCTTGACCAGGCCTTTGGCCGTGGCAGGGTCCTCCATCTGCTCGCAGATGGCCACCTTATAGCCCTTCTGGATCAGCCGGGCGATATAGCTCTCGGCGCTGTGATAGGGCACGCCGCACATGGGCGCGCGCTCTTCCTGTCCGCAGTCCCGCCCCGTCAGCACCAGTTCCAGCTCCCGGGACGCCGTCTTGGCGTCATCGAAAAACATCTCGTAAAAATCGCCCAGACGATAAAACAGGATAGCGTCGGGGTTCTGGGCTTTGACCTCGAGATACTGTTTCATCATCGGCGTGTATTCTGCCATGGATTATCGCTCCGTTTCGGTAACGGCCCGGCCAAAGAGGGCCCAGGTGGAGCTTTTCTCGATGACGGCGTCGACAAACTGCCCTTCCAGTCCTTCGGCGCCGCGCAGATAGACCAGCTTGAAACCCTCGGTGCGCGACTGCTTGGTATATTCGTTATTATAGCTGCGGTCGTTTTCCTCCTCGCCCACCAGCACCCGCAGGCGGCGGCCGACGTAGGTATCGTTGATCTCCTTGGAAATGCGGTTCTGCACCTCCAGCAGCTGCTCGAAATTGCGCTGCTTCTCCTCTTTGGTCAGCACATCGGGCATATCCCAAGCCTTCGTGCCACGGCGGGGGGAGAAAATAAAGGTGAACAGGCTGTCAAAGCGCACCTGCTCCAGCAGCCGCAGAGTATCCTGAAATTCCTCGTTGGTTTCGCCGGGAAAGCCAACGATGATGTCGCTGGTAATGGTCAGATCGGGCATGACGCTGCGGGCGTATTCCACCAGCTCCAGATACCGCGCCGACGTATAGCGGCGGTTCATCTCCCGGAGCACACGGTCGTTGCCGGCCTGCACGGGCAGATGGATGCTGTTGCAGATCTTTTCACAGTTTGCCATGACATCAAAAAGGCGCTTGGTGGCGTCCTTGGGATGGCTGGTCATAAAGCGCACGCGGAAGTCGCCGGGAATGGCGTTGATGCGCTCCAGAAGGGTGGGAAAATCGCAGCCGTCTTCCAAGTCGCTGCCGTAGGAATTGACATTCTGCCCCAGCAGGGTGATGTCTTTATAGCCCTGGTCCAGCAGCTTTTTGAACTCGGCGATGACAGCCTCGGGGGTACGGCTGCGCTCGCGGCCCCGGACGTAGGGTACGACGCAGTAGGAACAGAAATTGTTGCAGCCGTACATGATCGACAGCCATGCCCGGTGCCCCTCCTTACGCACCGGCTCGATGCCCTCCAGGATGCAGCCCTGCTCGTCACCCGTCAGGTCGAAGACCCGGCGGTGGCTGCTGACGCAGGTATAAAGGATCTCGGGGAACCGCGCCAGGGCATGGGTGCCAAAGACGATATCCACATAGGGGTAGCTGTTCTTGATGCGCTCGGCCACATGGGCCTGCTGGGCCATGCAGCCGCAGAGCACCGTGACCAGCTCCGGATTGTTCTTTTTGGCGTGGGAAAGTTCGCCCACATTGCCGTAGACCCGCTGCTCGGCATGGTCACGAATGGCGCAGGTGTTGACGATGACGATATCGGCCTGCTCGATGCAGTCGCAGAAGCCGAAGCCCATCTCGGCCAGCATGCCGCGGATCAGCTCGGTGTCGGCCTCGTTCTGCTGGCAGCCGAAGGTCTGGGTATAGGCCATGGGCTGCCGGTCCATCTTCATGGCGTAAATACCCCGGACACGCCGGCCGTAATCCCGCTGGATCTCCATCAGCTCGTCGCTGACGACTCTTGATGTCTTATTCATAATAGGGTCACCTCATTATATCTGCATGGCTTTTATTTTTTTATTTAAACAATATTTTTCTCTTGCGAAAACGCCGAATTTAGACAATAAATTATAGCACAAACCACCGTTTTCCGCAAGAAGAACCCCACAGTGTCCCAATTAACTTAAAATGTTGGTGGTCTCAACTCCGGCGATTTCATCAAATCTTTGATATGGACAGAGAAGTATGATAATATATAAATAAGTCAACAAATCGGAATTTGACGGGGAGGTCTCATGAGGACAGAATATAAACACAATCCGCCC
>CAMEZQ010000053.1 GCA_945947915.1 uncultured Clostridia bacterium
CAACGGCTTTTACACCTACTTTGCCGCCGACATCGCCTATCACCGCAACAAGCTGGCCGAGCGCGGCTTCGACCTGGCCATCAACATCTGGGGCGCCGACCACCACGGCCATGTGGCCCGCCTCAAGGGCGCCCTGGACGCCCTGGGCCTGGACGGCAGCCACCGTCTGGAGATCGTGCTGATGCAGCTGGTGCGCCTGATGAAGGGCGGCGAGGTGGTGCGCATGTCCAAGCGCACCGGCAAGGCCATCGCCCTGTGCGACCTGCTGGACGAGATCCCCGTCGATTCGGCCCGCTTCTTCTTCAATTCCCGCGTGCCCGATTCCACCCTCGACTTCGACCTGGATCTGGCCGTGCGGCAGGACAGCGAGAACCCCATCTATTACGTCCAGTATGCCCACGCCCGCTGCAAGAGCATCCTGCGCGCCCTGGAGGAACACGGCATCAACGCCGAGCCGGACGCCTTCGACACGGCTCTGCTCACCGATCCCGCCGAGCTGGATCTGATCCGCGAGCTTTCCAAGCTGCCCGAGGAGATCCGCCTGGCCGCCGAGTCCCGCGACCCCTCCCGCATCAACCGCTACGCCGCTTCGGTGGCCACGGCCTTCCATCATTTCTACACCGTCTGCCGCATCAAGGAAGCCGCCACCCCCGCGCTGCGCGACGCACGCATCGGCCTGGTCCACTGCACGGCCCAGGTCATCCGCAACAGCCTTTCCTGCCTGGGCGTATCGGCGCCCGACCACATGTAATATATATCCGTCCGGCTCTTTCCGCCGGAGGATACCCGACGGGGCGGAGCCATCCGCCCCGTTTTTTTATCTGTTTCAGGAGGTTTCCCCATGAAAAAACAACTGACTTGCCTGCTGCTCGTGCCCTTTCTGCTGCTGCCCCTCTGCCTGCCCGTCCGCGCCGACACGGGGCAGGACCTTCTGGACCGCATGGACGGTATTCTGCAGCAGATCGAAAGCAGCGGCCTGGAATACGACGGCGCCGGCCGGGAAGAACTGCTGCGCCGCGGCCTTGAACGCCTGTTTGAAGAGGATCCCCAGAGCTTCGACCGGCTGATGGATGCCATTCTGTCCGGCCAGGACGACCACTCCATGTATATCCCCGCCGGCACCTACCAGCAGGCCTTTGCCGAGACCGACGCCTATGTGGGCGTCGGCGTCACCCTGGAGCCGGCCGGCGACCAGATCCGCATCGCCGCCGTGGAACCGGACGGCCCCGCCCACCGGGCCGGGCTCTGCCCCGGCGACATCCTGCTGTGCGTCGACGGCACGGATCTCTCCGGCCGCCTGCCGGAGGACGCGGCCCAGCGGATGCGCGGCAGCGCCGGCACCGCCGTGGAGCTGACCGTGCGCCGCGGCTCGGCCCGGCTCACCTTCCGCGTCACCCGTGAAAACATCGTGCTGCCCAATCTGACCGGCCGGGTGCTGGAGGACGGCGTTTACTATATGTCCCTGCGGCGCTTTGCCGGCAGCGGCACCTATGCCGCCTTTTCCGCCTGCATGGACGCGCTGGAGGAAAACGGCTGCCGCGTGCTGATCCTCGACCTGCGCGGCAACCCCGGCGGCGAGCTGACCATGGCCCTGTATTTCCTCAACCGCCTGATCCCCGACCCCGACGTGGATTATTTCATGATCTCCGGCCGCCCCGACGGCCTGGACAGCAGTGTCCGGATCTACCGTTCCAGCGGCATCGGTCCCCGGCTCGACCGCATGATCCTGCTGACCGACGGCGGTTCGGCCAGCGCCGCCGAGGTGATGATCTCCAGCCTGCACGACCTGGGCTGCGCCGTCACCGTGGGCCAGACGACCTACGGCAAGGCCCGCGGGCAGCAGCATACGGTGTACGACGACGGCGGCGCCGCCGTGCTGACCACCGTCCGTCTGGTGCCGCCCTCCGGCGCCGACTATGAGGGGATCGGCCTGACCCCCGACTATGTGGTGGAGAACTATACGGCGCCCCATCCGGCCGCCGCCTGCCGCCGTCTGGATTTCAGATATCTGGCCCAGGGCGACCGCGGCGCGCGGGCCGATACGCTGCGTGCCGCCCTGCAGGCGCTGGGCTATCTGGACGCCGGCTGCCGCGAGCAGACCTTCGGCCGGGAGACCCTGGCCGCCCTCGACGCCTTCCGGCAGGACCAGGGTCTGCAGCGCCTTCCCTATCTCAACGCCGAAACAGCCAACCGCCTCAACGACTGTCTGGACGCCCTGGCGCCCATGACGGTCACCGTCGACGCCCAGCTGGCGCAGGCGCTGAGCCTGGCCCGGCAGGCGCTGCAATGATCACCTCCGGCGCGGCGGCCGATGGCCGCCGCGCCTTCTGCATAAAACCCGCCGGAACCGGATATGCTTCTCAGGACAGGAAAATTTTTTCAAAACAAGCTTGACAACCGGCGCAGAAAGTTTATAATTAAAATCAAGAATGAGAATCATTCTTAAAAAGCAACAGGAGGAGAGACCGGCATGACCAGACAAAAAGCAGCCGTTCTCCGCGTCATCCAGGCCTCACCCTTCCATCTGACTGCCGAGGAAGTCCACGCCGCTGCCCGGACAGAGATCCCCAACATCGGCATCGCCACCGTCTACCGCAACCTCCGCGCCCTGTGCGGCGAGGGCTGCATCGGCCGGGTGGAAATGCCCGGCGAGCCCGACCGGTACGACCGCAACCTGCAGCCCCACGACCATATGGTCTGTGTCCGCTGCGGCCGCATCTTCGACTGTGCCGCCCGTCTGGACGACCTGCCCGAACGCCTGCATGCCGGCGGCGCCCGGATCATCGGCTTTCAGCTCCAGATCCAGTGTATCTGCCGGGACTGTCTGGCCCGGGAAGACGCTTCCGCCGAAAGGCCGGAGAAGAACAATGCAGAAAAGGAGACGACGTATCATGGATAAAGCCGCCATGCGCGATTTCAGCTACGGCCTGTTCGTACTGACCGCCCGTGAGGACGGCCGGGACAACGGCTGTATCATCAACACGGCCATTCAGGCCACCACCGATCCCAACCGGGTCATCATCGCTGTCAACAAGCAGAATCTGACCCACGATATGATCCTGCGCACCCGCGCCTTCAATCTCTCGCTGCTGAGTGAGCAGGCCGGATTCCCCCTCTTCCAGCGTTTCGGCTTCCAGTCGGGCCGGGATGCCGATAAATTTGAAGGACTCGACACGCCCCGCACGGCCACCGGCATCCGGTATATCCCCCAGGGCACCACGGCCTGGCTGAGCTGCTGGGTCGAGCAGACGGTCGACCTGGGCACCCATACCCTCTTTATCGCCGCTGTCACCGACGGCGAAAAGCTGTCCAAAGAGCCGCCCATGACCTACGCCTATTACCACGCCCACGTCAAGCCCCGGCCCCAGAAGACCGAAAAGCACGGCTGGCGCTGCAAGGTCTGCGGCTATATCCACGAGAGCGAGACCCTGCCCGACGATTTCGTCTGCCCCATCTGCAAGCACGGGCCGGACGATTTTGAAAAGATCTGAGCGTTCCCATCCATAATTCATACAATCAGGAGGTTTACCATGAAAGAACTGAAAGGCACAAAGACCGAGGTCAATCTGGCCACCGCTTTCGCCGGCGAGTCCCAGGCCCGCAACAAGTACACCTATTACGCCAGCCAGGCCAAGAAGGACGGCTATGAGCAGATCGCCGCCATCTTCACCGAAACGGCCGACAACGAGAAGGAACACGCCAAGATGTGGTTCAAGCAGCTCCACGGCGGCAAGGTGCCCGGCACCCTGGACAACCTGAAGGACGCCGCTGCCGGCGAGCATTACGAGTGGACCGATATGTACGCCACCATGGCCAAGGAAGCCCGCGAAGAAGGCTTTGATCAGATCGCCAACCTCTTCGAAGGCGTCGCCGCCATCGAGAAGGAGCACGAGGAGCGCTATCTGCGCCTGGCCGCCAACATCGAAGAGGGCATTGTCTTCGAGCGCGAAGGCCAGCAGATCTGGCAGTGCAGAAACTGCGGCCACATCCACGTGGGCAAGGAAGCCCCCGAGGTCTGCCCCGTCTGCGCCCATCCCAAGGCATACTTCCAGCTGGCTGCCAGAAATTATTAATTCCCCGCACGTTTTTTCCAAAGGCCCCCATACGGGGGCCTTTTTCTACGAAATTGTTTTTTCACGGACATGCGCCGGGAAAAAACACCTTAATCCGTCGTTTTCCGCAGAAAAAACGGCGAAACCGGCCCGCAGGCCGGAGCCTGACCTGCCCCGAAACCCGGCGAAGCGGATTTTCCGGCGGCCTGAAAGACCCCCTTACGGGGGCCTTTTTTATTTGTCTGCTTGACAGAGCTATATGTATGCCTTATAATATCGTTCAATGATATCGTAAAACGATATTGAGAAGAGAGGTGCTGCCCATGCCCCGGCGTCCGCTGGAAAGCCTGACCGAATCGATGTTTTATGTGCTGATGGCCTTTTCCAAAGGCCCCAAATGCGGCATTGAAGTGTCCGACGCCATCCTGCGCCGCACCGGCGGCCGGGTGCGGCTGGGACCGGCCACCCTTTACACCATCCTGGACAAATTTCTCACCGAAGGCTATCTGGAGGAGATCGCGGTGGAGGGCCGCAAGCGCACCTACCGGCTGACCGAGGCCGGACTGATGGCCTACCACCGGGAGCTGGGCCGCCTGCGCCGCTGCCTGGAGGATGCCGAAGAGACGGAAGCGGAAGAAGGAGGTTTTTGATATGGCAAAGCAGATCTATCGCCTGCCGCCCTGCCCGGCGTGGGACGCGGCGGCCACCGAGGCCTGGCTGGAGGACATGGCCGCCCGGGGACTGTGCCTCAGCCGGGACGGCTTTTTTGCCGGCGTGGGCATCTTCGACCACGGCACGCCCCGGGCCATGCGCTTCCGGCTGGAAGCCGCCGCCCTGCCCACCAGCCTTTTTTCCGACAATGGCGGCGACCCCGATCCCGACGCCGTCGAACTGAGCGCCCGCATGGGCTGGCAGTATTACGGCAGCCGGGGCCAGTTCCATATTTACGGCACCGACGACCCCGACGCCGTCGAGCTGAACACCGACCCCCAGGTGCAGGCCCTGTCGCTGCAAAAGGTGCGCAAACGCCAGCGGAATCGCCTGATGGGGCTGATCTTCTGGCTGCTCCTCTGGCCCCTGTGCCGCATCCGGTTTGCCCTGCTCCGCGCCGCGCTGACCGGCGGCTCCTGGCTGCTCGTGCTGCTGGGCGTCGTGCTGCTGTGGCCCATCGCGGACGGCCTGCGGGAGCTGCACGCCCTGCGGACGCAGGCGCGGCGGCTGCAGTCCGGCCAGACTCTGCCCCGCCCCAAACGCCGGCATCAGGCTCTGCTGCACCATGGCGGCACACTGCTCTTTCTGCTCTGCGCGGTCCTCTGCCTGTGGGGCTTCTGGCGGCAGGCCGATCCCACCCGGCCCACGGGCGTGCCCCTGTCCGACTATACCGGCAGGCTGCCCTTCCCGCGCATGGAAGATCTGACCGGCAGTACCGACTTCACCCCTCTGGACATGAGCCGGGAATGGAACACCGTCCGCGAGGGCAGCGACCCGCTGGCTCCCGTTACAATATCTTTGGAGCAGGTGGGCAGCTGCGGCGGCTTTTCCGGCGGCCTGACCGTGGAATATTATGAGCTGCGCACCCCCTTCCTGGCCCGGCGGCTGGCCGATGAATATATGCGGCTGGCCAAAGGCGGCAGCCATTATGATGTGCTGACCCTCCCCGACCTGGGCGTCGACCGGGCCGACGGCTATACCGACCTCTTCCCCACCGTCGTGCTGGTGGAGGGCAGCCGTCTGCTGCGGGTCACCCTCTGGCAGACGGGCAGCAGCCAGATCCCGCTGGAGGACTGGACCGCCGCCTATGCCCGGGCCCTTTTGGCCGCCGGCTCATAAATATAACAAAAAGCCCCTTTCGAGGGGCTTTCAGTTTGTCGAAAAAGTCCGGCTGTGCCGGACTTTTTCTCTATGAAATTGTTTTTTCACGGACATGCGCCGGGAAAAAACACCGTAACCCGCCGGTTTTTCCGCAGAAAAACGGCGAAACCGGCCCGCAGGCCGGAGCCTAACCTGTCGAAAAACCCAACGAAGTGGATTTTCGACAGCCTCAAAGCCCCCGTGGGGGCTTTTTCTTTTGCCAAAAATCCCGGCTTTTTTCTTGACATTCGGCGGAAAATTATTTAGTATATCTAAGCAAAGTTCGTTTAGAAAAAATTTAGATTTCGGGGCAGCCGACTGTGCTGCCGCCCTTTCGGGGAGGTCTTTTTTTATGAATCAAGCCAATCCCATATGCCTGATCGCCGAAAGCGGATCGGATATCGACGCCCGGACGGCCGCCCGCCTGGGCATCACCATCGTCCCCATGCATGTGGCCTTCGACGGCGAAACGCTGGACGACGGCGCCTTTCCCGTCCGGCGCATCGTAGACGATCACCGGGCCACCGGCCGGGTGCCCACCACCAGCGGCTGTACGCCCGAGGATTTCGCCCGGGCCTTCGACGCTCTGCACGCCGCCCGGCCCGACGCCCATCTGCTCTATCTGGCCTATTCGGCCGTCACCACCTGCTCCTATCAGAGCGCCGTGCTGGCCGCCCAGGGCCGCGATTACGTCACCATGCTGGATACCCGCCAGGTCTCGGCCGGCCAGTGCGCCGTGGTGACGGCGGTGGCCGAGCTGATGCAGCGGCAGCCCGGCCTGTCCCTTGCGCAGGTGCTCGACGAGGCCCGCGACCGCATCGACCGGGTGCGGATGTGCTTTATGCCCGACAATCTGCAGTTCCTGCGTGCCGGCGGCCGGGTCAGCAACGCCGCCGCCATGGGGGCGCGCATCCTCAGCCTGCACCCCTGCATCGAGCTGCAGGCCGGCCGGCTGGTGGCCACCCGCAAATACCGCGGCAAAATGCAGAAGCTGGCCCATACGCTGATCACCGATTACAGCCGCCAGTACGACCTGGAAAAAGACTGCCTCTGGCTGGTCTGCACCATCGACCTGGCCGACGCCGTGCGGCAAGCGGCCGAGGCGGCCGCCCGGGAATGCGGCTTCCAGCAGGTGCGCTGGGTGGAAGCCGGCGGCGTCATCACCACCCACGGCGGCCCGGGCGCCTTCGGTCTGGCCGGATTTGCCCGGAAATAAAAGATAAATAATGCCCGGCCGCGGTATCCGGCGGCCGGGCATTTTCTTTTTTTACGGGACGGGACTCAGCGCCAGGTGATCTTCTGTGCCTGGTCGGCGGAGATGAACCGGGCTGCCTTGAAGGCCGGCAGCAGCAGCGCAAAAAAGGCGGCAGTCACGGCCACCTCCACAGGCAGCATGACGGTATTCTTGCCCAGGCTGGTGGTCAGATAATAAAGATACCCCTTGCTGAAGAGCATGCTGCTCCACAAAGCGCCCATGCCGACATTGACGATGTAATTGACGCACAGGCGGCAAAGGACCATGCGCAGGATGGTGATGCGCTGGCGATAGTAGAAAATGGCGTAGAAAAAGGCGCCTGCCATGGCCGAAAGGGTATAGCCGAAGAAGAACGAATACCCCGGATGCATGAAGAAATCCAGAATATCGACGGTAAAGCCGTAGAGCAGCGCCGCCACAGGGCCGCAGACCAGGCCCACCGTGGACGTGGCCAGATAGGTGAACTTGAGCTGCAGGGTCTCGGTGATGGGAATGTAGAAATACCCGAGGATGATGGACGCGGCCATGCACAGGGCGCAGAAGATCAGCGTCCGCAGACTGCGGGCGCTGCGTGCGGCTTCCTGCCAGAAGCCTTTGCTGAAGGGACTTTTGAACATAAAAAAACCTCCTTGACTGCGGCATGTTGCCGCACAAGGGGGTCCCGAAAGGCCTTATGCGGCAGCGGGATGCGGTAAGCACACTGCGACAGGATACCGTTCTTCGTCCCGGAGACAACTCCCCGTCCTCCGGGCACTGGACACATGCTTACCTACTCTGCCAATTTTTCAGATTGCCATATCATCATAACACTTCTGTTCCGGGAAAGCAACCCCGCACAGGGCAAAAAGCCCTCTGCCGATGGCAGAGGGCTTTTGTGCGGATATACGGCGACAGATCTCTTAGAGCTTGACGATGCCTTCGACCTCGCCCGAGATGCCGGCGGCATTGGCCTCGTCGGTGTCGATGTGCATTCTGGTGGCGAACTTGTCGGAAACGCGGACGACGACGTCGCCGAAGGTCAGGGCACGGCCGCCGCAGTTGGTCTCCACCGAGATGATCTGCTTGTCCTGAACGCCCATTTCGGCGGCGTCCTCGGGAGTGATGTGCAGGTGACGCATGGCGGCGATGACGCCCTCGGTCAGCTCGACTTCACCCTTGGGGCCGACCAGCTTGCAGCTGCCGGAGCCGGCGATGTCGCCGCTCTCACGGACGGGAGCCTGCACGCCGATGGTGCGGGCGTCGGTCAGGGAGATCTCCACCTGGGAAGCCTTGCGCTCGGGGCCCAGGACCGAGATGCCGGGGAAAGCGCCCTTGGTGCCTTCGACGCGGACCTTCTCGGCGCAGGCGAACTGGCCGGGCTGGGACAGATCCTTCTTCTTGGTCAGCTGATAGCCTTCGCCGAAGAGGATGTCGATGTGCTCGCGGGTCAGATGGATATGACGGGCCGATGTTTCGATGATCACTTTATTCATGGGTATCTCCTCCGAATCATAAAATAGTCTGAGATCATGCCGGTCGGCGATGGCCGCCGGGATACATTCAATGTAACACAGTTTCCGGCGTTTTTCAAGTCACCGGCGTTATATCCAGGCGGTTTCCCGCATCCGGGGCAGAATAAAAGACCGGCGGCAGCCGGCCGCGTGTAGGATTGTCAAACATATTGGACAGAGAACTCGGAGGGAGATAACCAGCCG
>CAMEZQ010000054.1 GCA_945947915.1 uncultured Clostridia bacterium
CGGCTTCATCTTCTCAAGGGCCTCCCTGTCGATGATGTGCCGGGTCTCGGGGGTCAGGGGACAGTGGAGGGAGAGATAGTCCGAGCGGCGCAGCAGCTCGTCCAGCGTGCAGTGGCGCACGCCTTCGCTGTCGGGCCGGGGCGTGCGGGTATAGACCAGCACCTCCATATCCAGCGCCCGGGCCAGCTGGATGACTTTGCGGCCGATGGCCCCTTCGCCCAGAACGCCCAAGGTCTTGCCGTTGACCTCGGTATGCTCCACTCCCAGGGCCCGGGTGAAGTTGCTGTGGTCGCCCCGTTCCAGCATGCGGATCTGCCGCTGCATATTGGAAGCCAGGGACAAAAGCAGCAGGACGGCCGTATGGGCCACCCGCTGGGTGCTGTAAGCCGGGATGTTGCAGACGGCGATGCCCTTCTGCCGGGCGGCCTCCAGGGGGATATTGTTATAGCCGGTGCCGGCTTCACAGATCAGGCGCAGGCTGTCGGGCATCCCCAGCACCTGTTCGGGGGTCAGCACCAGCTCCTTGGTGACGGCTACCTCGGCCCCTTCCAGCCGGGGCAGGATCTCTTCGGGGGCGCTGTCGGGATAGACGGTGACATCCTCGCCCAGCACGCTGTAATCGATGCAGCCGTCGTAATTGACTTTTTGGCCGTTGAGAACGACGATCTTTGCCATATGTAAATGCTCCTTCCGGTGTGCTTTTCCTTGATTATACCATAGGAATAGAAAAAGAGGATATCTTATGGGCAATAGACGGTATATGTATCGATCAGATCCCGGGCCTCGTCCATGGGGACGCGTAGGAAGACCTCGCGCATGACCTGGTGTGCGCCCCAATCGGTCTGGCTGGCTGAAAAATAGGCGTATTGCTCGTTATAAAGCCGCAGGGTGATATCGGTCACCCTTGTTTGTTCATTCAGATGGAAGGAAAGCTCTGCCGTTTCGGCTTCCGTGTCGATCTTCCGGGCCTCCAGCCAGCCCACCCGCCGGAGCTTTGGGATCAGATCCAGGATCTCCTGCCGAGCGCCTTCGGCCAGGGGCAGGCCCTGATGGCGATAGAAGATGATATCGTTTTCGGAGCAGGCGCGCACGCTGGCCGGCAGGTCGGGGTCGGTCTTCCATTTCCGGCCGTCCAGTTCTTCCCACGCCCTGGAAACGGCCTGACGGATGACGGCGTTGCTGAGGCGGATCTCGATGCTCTCCGTCTGCGCAAAGGTCAGATCGGGGACGGGATAGAGCAGACGGCCGATGCCGTCAAAGATCAATCCCAGACAGAGGACCAGCAGCAGCGGCCACAGTCTTCCCAGCCATTTTTTCATAGGCGTCTCCTTTTATTTCAGCCCATCCGCTGATGGGTGATCGAGAAAGTGAAAAGCAACAGGGAAGAAGGAATAGGTGCGGAGTTCCTGCGGGACACCGCAACGAAATAAATCCCCGATGGGGATTTGTGAAATGCGCTTCGCGCGTTGCAGAGTTCCTTCGGAACGGATCGGTTAAAAGAAAGCACCGTTCTAAGGCTCCCCTGTGTAAGGGGAGCTGGATGCGGAGCAGACTGAGGGGTTGTTGGTGCGTTCTTGATGGATACACAGCATTTATTTTGTGCGACCAGACAATCCCTCCGGCACAGCTTCGCCGTGCCACCTCCCTTTACACAAGGGAGGCGCTGGCTCGGCGCCTTCTTTCATCATTCCGTCCCGAAGGGACACCTTATTTCTTCACTCTTACTTTTCACCTGCCCTATCGGGGCACCGCAATTCTTCATTTTTCATTCTTCATTGCCCTATTTCTCGCTGAGGGGCAGATTGTATTCGGTGAGATACCACTTGCCGTCGATCTGAGCCACCCGGGCGATGCCGGTGAAATCGGCCGTGCCGTCGGGGCCGTCGAAGGTGACGGTGAAGGTGACGTCCCGGAGCTGGGTGGCGCCGTAGGCCGAGGCAGCGGCTTTGAGGGCAGTGGAGGAGGTGGAGGCTTCGTTATCGATATGGACCGAGAGGGTGAAGGGCTCGCCCACGACCTCCCATTTTTCACGCTGGTATTCCTGCAGGATGGCGATGGACTGGCCGTAGAAGGTGAAATCGTTATAGCAGGTCTCCCGGATATCTTCCACCAGATAGGTCTGCATATCGCGGATCTTGGTATCGCAGTAGAGAGAGGTCAGGTAACCCTCGACCGTCTTTTTCGGGGTGGTCATTTCTCCGAAAAAGCTGCGTCCCAGAACGACGGCCAGCACGATGACGATGGCGGCGGCAGCCGCGCCAAGAAGCAGGGCGGGACGGTTGGCCTGCTTTTTTTCTGCTGTTCCGAGCGGATTCTTTTTGGTCTCTTTCATATTTCTGTTACTCCCATGTGCTTGCGTTTGATTTTGCGGCATCGGCCGCGAAGGGCCGGACATACATATTATTATATACGAACGGCTGTCAAAATCAAGGAACAAATGGCGGCGGAGCGCCCGGGAGGCAGGGATTCACAATTTTCTTACAAATGAGGTATTGTTTTTTAAAAAATGCAGGTTACAATATAGCCACGTAAAGAGAAAAGCGCACAAAAGCGCATCTATCCAGAAGGAGGCATTCATGATGAATGGCTATAACAATAACGATTATAACGGCTATAACGGCGCCGGCGGCTATAACGACGATCTGTACATGGAAGCCCAGGACGTTGGATACACCGTTTACGATGAGCAGGGGCAGCAGGTGCATGCCCATGAGCCTCAGAAAAAGGGCAGATGGGGCCGCCGGCTGCTGGCCGGGCTGCTGGTCTGCGGCCTGATGATCGGCTCGTCGGCGGCCTCGGTGGCCGGCTATGTCTGGTATACCGGAAAGAACGCGCCGGCTTCCGGCGGCCAGCAGGCGGTGCAGGGCGGCCAGCAGGTGGTCTATACCCTGGAGACCAAGGAAGGTGCGCTGACGCCCCAGGAGATCTTCGTCAAGTGCTCGCCCTCGGTGGTGGCCATCGTTTCCCAGAGCCAGAGCCGCTTCGGCATCGCGGAAAGCTCAGGCACCGGCATCATCATGCGTGAGGACGGCTATATCATCACCAATCACCACGTCATCGACGGCGCGGCCCAGGTGACCGTAACCACCAAAGACGGCGAATATCCGGCCACAGTGGTGGGCAGCGAGGCCAAGAGCGACATCGCCGTCCTCAAGATCGACGCACAGGGCCTGACGGCGGCCGAGTTCGGCCAGTCCTCCGAGCTGGTGACCGGCGACAGCGCCATCGTCATCGGCAACCCGCTGGGTCTGGAATTCGCCGATACCATGACGGTGGGCTATGTTTCGGCCACCGAGCGTGAGGTCCAGATCTCGGAATACATCATGTCGCTGATCCAGATCGACGCCGCCGTCAACCCCGGCAATTCCGGCGGCCCGCTGATCAACAGCCGCGGCCAGGTGGTGGGCGTGGTCAATGCCAAGATCTCCCAGGATGACGTGGAAGGCATCGGCTTTGCCATTCCCATCGACACGGCGCTCGACATCGCCGATGATCTGATCGAGCACGGCTATGTGACCAACCGTCCCATGCTGGGCATTACGGTCCAGAGCATTTCTCAGGAACAGGCCATTTATTACGGCTATGAGCCGGGCATCACAGTGACCGAAGTCTCGCCGGGCAGCTGCGCCGAAAAGGGCGGTATGAAGGTCGGCGACAAGATCATCGCCTTCAACGGCGTGGAGGTCTCCGATGCCACTGAGCTCAACTATCAGAAGGATAAGTGCGGCATCGGCGATACGGTCACCATCACCGTAGAGCGGGACGGCGCCCAGCTGGATCTGACCATCGTTCTGGCGGCCGGCACAACCGCATGAGCGGGCCGGAGAAAGATTCACAGACTATTCACAGAACGTACACACATTTTTTGGGCCGCCATGTTATTATTTACTTGCAGCAATACCTCTCTTTAATCCCCCTTACAAAAGCATTGTTTGCAAAAACAGGAAAAAAGACCCCCATCCCCCGGGGGTCTTTTTCTGTCCGGAAACGCTGTAAAAAAATTTGACGGACTGACGTGGAAAATTTATAATAAAAGAAAGAAGCACGCAGGTATGCGCGCCCCCCGAAAAGGGAAAACTCTGTATATATATCCTATATATGGAAAACATCAATGAGTTTGCGAAAGGAGAGATCAGAGATATGTCTGAACAGAGATTAGCCGGCAAAGTCATTCTGGTGACCGCTTCGACCCGCGGTATCGGCCTGGCCATCGTTCGCCGCTGCGCCGCCGAAGGCGCCACCGTCTATATGGCGGCCCGCAACATGGAGTCGGCCGCGGCCAGAGCCGCCGAGATCAACGCCCAGGGCGGCTGCGTCAAGACCGTGTACAGCGACGCTTACGATCACGATTCCTACACCACCATGGTGGAGGAAGTCATCAAGAACGAGGGGCACCTCGACGTGCTGGTCAACAACTTCGGCACGTCCAACCCCCGCAAGGACCGGGATATCGAGACCACGACCTTTGAAGATTATATCGGTACGGTCAATGTCAACCTGGCCAGCGTTTTTCTGACCACCCAGGCCGTCCTGCCCCATATGAAGAAGAACGGCGGCGGCAGCATCATCAATATTTCCTCTATCGGCGGCCTGGTGCCCGACATTTCCCAGATCGCCTACGGCACCAGCAAGGCGGCCATCAATTATCTGACCAAGCTGATCGCCGTGCAGGAGGCCCGCAGCAATATCCGCTGCAACGCCGTGCTGCCCGGCATGACGGCCACCGACGCCGTCACCAACAACCTGAGTGATGATTTCCGCGATTTCTTCCTCAAGCACACCCCCATCAAGCGCATGGGCCTGCCCGAGGAGATCGCCGCCACCGTCGCCTATTTCGCCAGCGACGACTCGGCCTACACCACCGGCCAGATCGTGGCCGTTTCCGGTGGCTTCGGCCTGCCCACGCCCATCTACGGCGATATGATCGAGCGCTCCGAGCGCAGATAAAAGCTTCCCGTTGGCGCACCGGCGGAACTGCCTGTCGGTGCGTCTTTCTGTGGGAGCCGACAGAGGAGACAAAGCCATGATCCATATCGATATTCCCGGCCGCGCGGCGCTGGAGATCAGCCACGTCGTTCTGGACTACAACGGCACCATTGCCGTCGACGGGCAGCTGGTGCCCGGCCTGCCGGCACAGCTGGAGGCCCTCAGCCGCCAGGTGGAGCTGCATGTGCTGACGGCCGACACCTACGGCACCGTGCGGCAGCAGTGTGCCGGGCTGCCGGTGACGGTACATACCTTTCCGCGGGCCGGCGCCGGCGCCTGCAAGGCCGAGATCGTAGCCGGACTGCAGGGCGGGGTGGCCTGCCTGGGCAACGGATTCAACGATATCCCCATGTTCGGCATTGCCGACCTGGCCGTGGCCGTACTGCTGGATGAAGGCACCTATGCCGGCCTGCTCTTCCACGCCGATATCCTGGTGCGGTCCATTCAGGACGGACTGGACCTTTTCCTGAAGCCCGATCACATCCGTGCGGCCCTGCGCAGCTGACGCTGTGCAGGATGCACAGAAAAGGCGCTGCCGCGGCAGCGCCTTTTTTCATGGAAGCGGCGGGATCCAGATTGAAAAGGCCGGTATTCTGTGCTATGCTGTGCTCTGGCTAAACGCGGCGGCCGCCTGCCAGCCCGGCGTTTTCAGCCTCATCACTTCTGTATCTTACGGAGGAAACATCATGCACAGCAGCCAGCAGCCGCTGACTACGCGGCAGAAGTATTATCCCTGGGTGGTCATGGCAGCCTGCTGCCTTTATATGGCCGGCACCATCGGTGTCGGCACCAACTGCACCGGCATCTTTCTGCGGCCGGTGGCCGACAGCCTGGGCGTGGGCATCGGCACGGTGTCTTATTACTCCATCATTCTCAGTATCGTCAACGCCGGCATGGCGCCCTGGGTGGGCCGGCTGATCGGGCGGGTGGATATCCGGCGGCTGATGACCCTGGGCACCCTGCTCATCGGCGGCGGTCACCTGCTGATGAGCGCTGCCTCCAATCTGCTGTTCATCTACGCGGGCGGCGCGCTGGTGGGCGCCGGCATCAGTATGGGCACCTTTATGGCCGTCACGGTCATTCTCAACAACTGGTTTCTCAAAAACAACGGCCTGGTCATGGGCATCACCCTCAGCACAAGCAGCCTGGTGGGCATCGTGGCCAATCCGGCCGTCAACCGCGTGATCGAGCTGTGGGGCTGGCGGACGGCGTATCTGGGCATGGGTGTACTGATCCTGTGCGCCCTGCCGCTCATCTGGGGCTTTATCCGCATGTATCCCGACCAGAAGGGGACCGTGGCCTGGGGCAGCGGCACTCTGCCGGAAGATAAGCCGGCGCCGGCCCCCGATCCGGCCCGGTCTGCCGGGGAGGGCGTCTGCCTGCGCTCGCCGGCCCTCTGGGCCGTGCTGGCCTTCGTCTTCGTGCTGCCCTTTGCCAACAACCACGTCAGCTATTTCCAGAACGTGGCCCTTTCCTGCGGTTTTTCGGCGGCTTTGGGCGCTTCCATGATCTCGGCCAGCCTGGCGGGGGAATTCGCCGGCAAGCTGGGCATCGGCTGGCTCAGCGACCGCGTGGGCATCCACACCGCGCTGGGCATCGTCATGGTCATGGGCGGCGCCGGCCTGGCCGGACTGTTTTTCCTGGGCCATATGCCGGCCTGGTTCGCCCTGCTGTGCGCCCTGCTCTATGGGCCCATGCAGGCCGTGGGCACCGTGGGCTATCCCCAGATGATCCGGGAGATCTTCGGCAGCCGCCATTACCCCCGGGTCTACCCCTATATGAGCATCGCCTCCACCATCTCATCCTCGCTGGTCTATCCCTGCTACGGCTTCGTCTACGACGCCACCGGCTCCTTCGTCCCCACCTACGCCGCCGCGCTGGCGGGACTCGGCGCCGCGCTCGCGCTGCTGGCCTTCTGCAGCCGTATGGCCAGACGGCACCGGCAGGCATAAAACAGAAAGGCCCCCGTCCGGAGCATCCCGGACGGGGGCTGTTTTTTGCTTTTTCGCGTCCGATCACCGGCCCGCGGGGGAGGCGGGCAGCTCCTGGGGAAGGCCGGTCTGCATCAGATCGGCCAGGGTCACCTGGGAGAGATAGCCGCTGATGCGGCGGTCCAGCTCCTGCCAGAGGGGCAGGGTGCGGCAGCCCTCGCGCCGGGGACAGGGCGGAGCGCCGGGCTCCAGACAGGCCACCGGCGCCAGGTTCTCTTCGGTCAACCGCAGAATATCGCCCACGGTGTAGGCCTCCGGCGCCCGCGTCAGCTTATAGCCGCCGCCCTTGCCGCGCAGGCCGGACAGCAGCCCCGCGCGGACCAGCAGCTTGATGATGCTTTCCAGATATTTTTCCGAGATCTCCTGCCGCTGGGCAATGGCTTTCAGAGGGACGTATCCGTCTGAAGGATGCTCTGCCATGTCGACCATGACCCGCAGCGCGTAGCGCCCCTTTGTAGAAATCAACATATTGTATCCCTCCATAAATCTCATAAAGTGATTATACCCTACGGGGGCGGGGGAATCAATATAAATCGGCAGGCGGCCGGCCGCTGAAAAAATCCGGAAAAGGGGATTGGCAAAAACGGTTTAACACGGTAAAATACGGATAAACCAATTAAAATAATAGGTTGAATTGAGAAAGGAGGGCGGCCCGGACTTTTTTGTACCCTTTTGCAGAATGAACTGTAAAAATAAAAAATCAGAAAAGAGGCAATGTCATGAGCAACTATAAATTTGAAACGCTGCAGCTCCATGTCGGCCAGGAACAGGCCGATCCCGCCGCCTTTGCCACCTATGTCCGCGCCATCCTGCTGCGCGACACCGGCGCCTGCATCTCGCCCTTTGCCGCCTTCCTGCTGCTGCAGGGCACCGAGATATTGTCGCTGCGCCTTGAGCGCCACGCCGAGAACACCAGAAAGGTGGTGGCGTATCTGGCCGCCCATCCGCTGGTGGAAAAGGTCAACCATCCCAGCCTGCCCGACCATCCCGACCACGCCCTGTATGAGAAGTATTTCCCCAATGGCGGCGCTTCCATCTTTACCTTTGAGATCAAGGGCGGCGTGAAAGAAGCCCATCAGTTTATCGACAATCTGGAGATCTTCTCGCTGCTGGCCAACGTGGCCGACGTCAAGAGCCTGGTCATCCATCCGGCCACGACGACCCACAGCCAGCTCAGCACGGAGGAGCTGCTGGATCAGGGCATCAAGCCCAATACCATCCGGCTGTCCATCGGCACCGAACATATCGACGATATCATCGCCGACCTGGAAAAAGGCTTTGCCGCCGTCAGATAAGACGGTCCGGGGGCGAACGGATACACCTGCTTCCCACACAAAAACGGGACCGGCTCAGCCGGTCCCGTTTTTGTACGTCTGAAAGAAAATAAAAAAAGAACCGGTAAGCTTTTCTGAAAGCTTACCGGTTTCTGTGGAGCTGTTGAGCAGATTCGAACTGCCGACCTCGTCATTACCAATGACGTGCTCTGCCTACTGAGCTACAACAGCATATGGCGACCGTGAACGGGCTCGAACCGTCGACCTCTAGCGTGACAGGCTAGCGTTC
>CAMEZQ010000055.1 GCA_945947915.1 uncultured Clostridia bacterium
TGGTTATCTCCCTCCGAGTTCTCTGTCCAATATGTTTGACAATCCTACACTTTTGCGGCTGCCTTTTTGTTGACCGCGGCCCCAAAGCTGGGCTATAATCAAGTTGTGATCTCCGGGGCATCCGGCCCCAAGGAAAGATTGGAGTAGTATTTTCTATGAAACTGATGCATATCGCCGGCGGCGGCGACAAGGGCGGCGCCAAAACCCATATTCTCGCCCTCTGCTCCCGCCTGCGGCAAACGAGCGACCTGACTCTCGTCAGTCTGCGCAGCGGCGAGTTTCCCGACGACGCCGCCGCCATGGGCATCCGTACCAAGACCTTCTTTTCCAAAAACGTCCTTATGGACTATGTCCGTCTCATCCGTTTTGCCAAAAAAGAGCGCCCCGACATCGTCCATTGCCACGGCGCCAAGGCCAATCTGGCCGGCGTCCTCATCAAGCTGTTCACCGGCGCCACCATCGTTACCACGGTCCACAGCGACTATAAGCTGGACTATCTGCACAGCTTCCTCAAGCGCAACACCTTTGGCCGGCTCAACGCGGCGGCCCTGCGCTTTTTTGATTATTACACCACCGTTTCCGACAATTTCCGGTGCATGCTGCTGGACCGCGGCTTCGACCCTCTGCGGATGATGACCATTTACAACGGCCTGGACTTTTCCCAAAAGGCCGAAAAACCCGACCGCCGGGAATACCTGGCCAGGGCCGGGCTGGAATACCGGGAGGGCGACGTGGTGCTGGGCATCCCGGCCCGTCTCAACCCCGTCAAGGACATCCCCACCCTGCTGCGCGCCTTTGCCCTGGCCCGGCAGACCGTGCCCAACCTCAAGCTGATCATCGGCGGCGACGGCGAGGATATGGATAAGCTGATCGCCCTCTCGAAAGAGCTGGGGCTGACCGACAGCGTCGGCTTTATGGGCTGGCTGCGCGACGTGCCCACCTTCTTTGCCGCCTGCGACATCGACGTGCTGTGCTCCATCTCAGAATCCTTCCCCTATTCGGTTCTGGAGGGCATCCGGGAGGGCTGCGCCGTCATCACCTCCGACGTCGGCGGCATGCGTGACCTGATCGACAGCGGCGAGAGCGGCTATATTTTCAACCCCGGCGATTACGAGACCTTTGCCGGCTACATCGTCGATCTGGCAAAGAATCCCGAAAAGCGCCGGCGCTTTGCCGAAAAGCTCTATGCCGAGGCCTCCTCCCGCTATTCGCTGGACAACATGGCGGCCACCCAGCAGCAGATCTACGCCGATATTCTCGAGCTGGAGAAGCGCCGCAGGGGCCGCCGCGACGGCATTCTGATCTGCGGCGCTTACGGCCGGGGCAACGCCGGCGACGAGGCCATCTTAAAAGCCATTCTCGACACCATGCGCTCCATCGACCGTCTGGCGCCCCTCTGCGTGATGACCCGCAAGCCCAAAGAAACCCAGATGCTGCACAAACGGGTACGGGCCGTTTACACCTTTAACTTCTGCACCTTTCTGCGTGAAATGCGCGGGCGGCGCCTCTTCATCAACGGCGGCGGCAGCCTGATCCAGGACGTCACCTCCAGCCGGTCCCTCTATTTCTACCTGGCCACCATCTGGGCCGCCCATAAGCTGGGCTGCCGGGTACTCATGTACGGCTGCGGCATCGGCCACGTCCACAAGCGCTTCAACCGCTGGCTGGCCGGCCGCATCCTCGACCGCAACGCCGACATCATCACTCTGCGCGACCCCGGCAGCCTGCGGGAACTGGAAAGCATGGGCGTCACCCACCCCGATATCCGCCTGACGGCCGACCCCACCCTCTGCCTGACCCCGGCCTCCAACGAGCGGGTGCGCGACCTGCTGCGCAGCCGCGGCCTCGATCCCGACGGCCGCTATATCGCCTTTGCCCTGCGGGCCTGGAAGGGGCTGGACGACTACGGTGTCTTTACGCGTGCGGCCGCCTACGCCTATGAAAAATACGGCCTGACGGCCCTGTTCATCCCCTTTGAGCAGCCCAAGGACATCGCCCCCTGCCAGGCGGCCTGCCGCGGGCTGGCCACTCCGCACGCCGTGCTGGACGGCATAGAGGACGTCGAGCTGGTCATCGCGCTGCTGCGGCGGATGTCGGCCGTCTGTGCCATCCGCCTCCACGCCCTGGTCTTTGCCGCGGCCGCCGGCGTTCCCTTTATCGGCATTTCCTACGACGTCAAGGTCGACGGTTTTATGGAATACGCCGGCAATCCCTGCTGCATCAGCCTGGACCGGCTTTCTGACCAATGGCTGCGCCAGCAGATCGACCTGGCCGTGACCCAGCCGGAATTCTTTGCCGGCATGGCCCACCGGCTGCGGGAAGTGGAGAGCATCAACCACAGCGCCGCCCGGGAGCTTCTGTGAGCCCGCGGCCCCGCGAAGCCGAAGATCAGATGTTGTTTTGATTTTATATTTTTATATGGAGGTATAAATCATGTATCAGAGAATTGCCGAACTCTCGGCCGGCGTACAGGACAAGATCGCCGCGCAGCGCCGCGACTTCCACAAGCACGCGGAATCGGGATGGCTGGAGATGCGCACCTCTTCCATCATCGCCCGCCGTCTGACCGACATGGGCTGCTATGAAGTCCTGGTGGGCCGCGACGTCTGCGACGCCGACACCCGCATGGGCGTGCCCGACCAGGAGGTTCTGGACGCCAACTACAAGCGCGCCGAGGCCCAGGGCGGCGACCCCGAGTTCCTGCCCTATACCAAAGACGGCTTCACCGGCGTCATCGGCATCCTGCGCTGCGGCGAAGGCCCCACCGTGGCTCTCCGCTTCGACATCGACGCGCTGGGCGTCATCGAATCCCAGGATGACACCCACTTCCCCAAGCACGAGGGCTTTGCCTCGGTCAACGACGGCATGATGCACGCCTGCGGCCACGACGGCCACGCCTGCACCGGCCTGGGCGTCGCCGAGGTTCTGAAGAATATCCGCGACCAGCTCCACGGCACAGTCAAGCTGATCTTCCAGCCGGCCGAAGAAGGCGTCCGCGGCGCCAGATCCATCGTGGAAAAGGGCCATCTGGACGATGTCGATTTCGTCATCGGCAACCACATCGGCATGGGCCAGGGCCGCTATGAAGGCGCCGACTTCATCCCCGGCGGCGGCGGCGCCATGGCCACCACCAAGCTGGACGTCACCTATCACGGCGCTTCCGCCCACGCGGCCGGCGCACCCCATGTGGGCCGCAACGCCCTGCAGGCCGCGGCGGCAGCCGTTATGAATCTTTACGCCATCCCCCGTCACGGCCAGGGCGAATCCCGCGTCAACGTCGGCACCCTCCACGCCGGCACCGGCCGCAACGTCATCGCCGATATCGCCAAGATGGAAATGGAAGTGCGCGGCAAGACCACCGAGATCAAGGACTATATGGAAGCCTGCGCCCGCAATATCATCAAGAGCTGCGCCGAAATGTACGGCTGCACCTATGAGATCAAGGTCATGGGCGCCGCCCAGACGGCCGAAAGCTCGCCCGAGCTGATGCAGCGGGCCTACGACCTGATCTCCCGCGAGATGCCGGAGTACAAGGTCGTCGAATACGTGCCCCAGCCCGGCGGCGGCAGCGAAGACTTTACATACATGATGGAACGCGTGCAGTCCCACGGCGGCCAGGCCCTCTTCTTCCGGTCGCTCTGCCCCTGCGCCGGCCCCGGCCACAGCCGCATCTATAACTTTGACGAAGCCGTTCTGGGCCGCGCTGTGCGCGTCTTCTGCTCCCTCGTCTACGATATCATGAAATAAGCCTTCCGGCTCTGCGTCCCTCCGCCGCCCGCGGCGGAGGGACTTTTTTCACAATCCTTACCGAGGTGATTCTCCATGCCCTCCAGATCCCGCGGCACAGCCCTGACCATTCTGTCGGCCTGCCTCTTCGGCCTGTCTCCCCTGTGGGTGACCTCCTTTGCCCGGGGCGGCGGCAACAGCATGATGATGGCACTGCTGCGCAATTTATTCTTCCTGCCCACCGGCATCCTGCTGCTGCGCCGCAGCGGTCAGCCGGTGCTGCAGCGGCTGCCGGCCGGCACGGTGCGGCGGATCCTGCTGCTGTCCTGGGGCGGCTCCGGCCTGACCCAGCTGCTGCTCTTTGCCTCCTACAGCTTTATGGCGTCGGGCATCTGCACGACGGTGCATTTTATTTATCCGCTTTTCGTCTTTCTTCTGGGCGCGCTGTTTTTCCACGAAAAGCCAACGCCCCGCGCCCTGCTCTGCCTTTGTCTCTGCCTGGCGGGGCTGTTTTGCTTCTATCCCCGCGGCGGGCAGATCAGTCTGGCCGGCCTGGCGCTGGCTCTTCTCTCGGGTCTGACCTACGCCTTCTATATGGTCTTTCTGGATAAGGGCGGATTCTCCGGCATCACAGCCTTGCAGATGCAGCTTTATGTGGCCGTCTGCAACGCCGCCATGATGCTGGTCTGCTGTCTGGCGTCCGGCAGCCTGACCCTGCGGCTGACCCCCGCCGCCTGGGGACTGGCCTTCGTGGCTTCCCAGGTGCTGGGCTTGGGCGTCGTCCTGTGCCAGATGGGCATCCGGGAGATCGGCGCGCCCCGTGCGGCCCTGCTCTCCACCTTTGAACCGATCACCAGCCTGCTGGTGGGCGTGCTGCTGCTGCGCGAAACCCTCGACCTGCCGGCGCTCCTCGGCGCCGCCGTTATCCTGTGCGCCGTCGTGCTGTTCAACCTGCCGGAAAAGCACCATCCCGGGCAGTGACCGGGATCCTGTAAAAAAGCATCGTCTTGCCGGAACAAACGGCCGGCTGCGCCGTCTAAAGTTGGTATGCTCTGATGCAAAACGATAAACAGAAAGGAACAGAAACATGAAAAAGATCACATCCCTGCTCCTGGCGCTGACCCTCTGTCTGGGTCTGCTGGCCCTGCCTGCCGGAGCCGCCTCGGAAGACACGGCCGCCCGAATGCAGCACACCGCCGAAGCCCTCAAATATCTGACCCTCTTCCGCGGCTCTGACAAGGGCTTTGAACTGGACCGCGCCCCCACCCGCATGGAGGCCGTCATCATGCTGGTGCGCCTGCTGGGCAAGGAAAACGAAGCCCTTGCCGGCGAATGGTCCCATCCCTTCACCGACGCGCCCACCTGGCAGAACGCCGCCGAATATCTGGGCTACGCCTATGAAAGCGGCCTGACCCGCGGCACCTCGGCCACCACCTTTTCCCCCAACGCGCCGGCGTCCGCCCGTGAATGTGTCACCCTGACCCTCCGCGCCCTGGGCTATGCCGACAGCCAGGAAGGCAGCCTGTGGGACCGCTGGGAGGCCCAGGCCAACGAGATCGGCCTCATCCCCGCCGCCATGACCACCGGCAGCGGCTTTACCCGCGGCGACGCCGTCCTGCTCTATTACAGCGCCCTGTCCTGCGTCATGGGCAACGACAGCGCCGCCCGCCTGACCGATGTCCTGGTGGAAAACGGCGTTTTCGCCCCTGAGGCCCCTGCCATTGCCGCCGCCATCGCCGAGGATACCATCGATCCCGCCTCCGATTCGCTGGAAACCGTGATGGCCGCCCTCTATGCCAAGCTGCCCGCCGACCTCAGCCGGATGCACACCATTGTGATGCCCATCGACGCCGAGGGCGCCGACTACTATCTGGGTACCGATACCCTGTCCTTTACCGAGGCCGTCGCCTCCGAGCCCATGATGATGGCCCAGGCCCATTCGGTCTGCCTGGTGCGTGTCACGCCGGGCACCGATGTGCAGGCGGCCATGGACGCCATGCGTGCCGGCGTCGACCCGCAGAAATGGATCTGCGTCGGCGTCGATCCGGAGAACGTCCGCACAGCCGCCATCGGCGACCTGATCCTGCTGGTCCTCGACAACCGCCACAGCCAGGAGTTTATCGATACCTTCCTGGCCATGGGCGCGTAACGACGCCATGCAGCGCACAGTGACCCGCACGCTGGCCCTGCTGCTGGCCGGCCTGATGCTGCTCTCCCTTTTGCTGTCGCTGATCGGCTGCAGCGGCAGCAATGGCACGGCCGACCAGCCGGAGGATGCCGGCGTCCATACCGATCATGATACCCCTGCCGATCCCGATACCCCTGCCGATCCCGGCAGCCAATCCGATTCGGATGCTGACCCCGATCCGGCGGAAGATCAGCTTCCGGCGGAAGACAGTCCGGCCGACGCCGATACCGATACCGATCCGGCGGAGGAACCCGGGCAGACGGCGCCGGAAACACCGGAAACACCGGAAACGCCGCCTGTCCAGCCGGAAAAGCCCGCCCCCGCCGCGCCGGACGCCAACGGCATGATGCAGCTGGGCGACACCTGGATCCAGGATCCCGGCGTCCTGGACACCGACTCCATATCCGGCTTTGCCGATAAGCTCCGCAGCCTGCAAAGCAAGTATCTGGCCCAGGCTGGCACCGTAGCCTATGCCGTGATCCCCGATAAAAGCCACTACGCCGCCGGGCAGATCACCGCTAGCCTCTCCCACGACGCCATGATGGAAGCGCTGCGTCCGCTGCTGGAGGGCTGGAAGGAGATCCGGCTCGACGACCTGCTGACGCTGGAGGATTACCTGCTGACCGACGGCCACTGGCGTCAGGAAAAGCTGGTACCCGCAGCCAACCGCATCGCCGGGATCTACGGCTTTTCCGTATCGGAAAGCGACTTTTCCAAAAAAAGCCAGAGCGGTTTCGGCGGCGATTACAGCAAGTATTCCGGCACCACCGAAACCATCTGCTGGATGGAAAGCCGACAGACAGCCGCGGCCGTCTGCGATAATTTCCAAAATCCCGGCCGCACGGCCGTGTACGACAGTTCGCTGCTGAACAGCGGCAGCCCCTACGATCTCTTCGCCGGCGGCCCCACACCGCTGGTCACCATCCGCAGCACGGAAAACACCGGCGGCCGCCGGCTGATCCTCTTCCGCGATTCTTTCGGGAGCAGCATGGCGCCCTTGCTGCTGGGCGGATACAGCGAGATCGTCCTGGTGGACCTCCGCTATATGGTCAGCGACCTGCTGCCCCAGTACGTCGACTTTACCGACGCCGACGTTCTCTTTCTCTACAGCGCCCGGGTGGTCAACAACAGCCGGATGCTGCGGTGACACAAACGCAATAAAAACGCGCAGATGCTTGATCGCATCTGCGCGTTTTCTTATGCCATATGTTTTTCTGCCTTATACTCGCTTTACACGTTGAACCGGAACAGAACCACGTCGCCGGTTCCCCGTCCAATCGAAGATTTGACGGGGTCCCCCTTATTTCATAGATCTGCGGCAAATGAATAGCCGCAGATCGGAGCCGCTTCCGCGGTGGTAAAGACGGCGACAGCTTCTGCCTTATACTCGCTCTTATACTCGCTTTACACGTTGAACCGGAAGAGGACCACGTCTCCGTCTTTCATTACATAGTCCTTGCCTTCGCTGCGCACCAGGCCCTTTTCCTTGGCCAGTGCGAAGGAGCCGCACTCCATCAGCTGGTCGAAGTGGACGACCTCGGCCCGGATGAAGCCGCGCTCGAAGTCGCTGTGGATCTTGCCGGCAGCCTGGGGCGCCTTGGTGCCCCGGGTAATGGTCCATGCGCGGACCTCCGGTTCGCCGGCCGTCAGATAGGAGATCAGGCCCAGACGCTCGTAGGACAGGGTGATCAGACGATCGAGGCCGGATTTCTCAAAGCCCAGCTCCGCCAGGAATTCCTGCTTTTCGGTGCGGCTCATGCCGGCCATATCGGCCTCCATGCTGGCACAGATGGGCAGAACGTCGCTGCCCTCCTCGCGGGCAAACTCCTGCACGGCCATATAGCCGGGGTCCTGCTCGTAATCGCCCGACAGCTGCTCGTCGCTCATGTTGGCGGCGTAAATGACCGGCTTGTCGGTCAGCAGGTCGACAGTGTTGATGATCTCCTGCTCCTCGGGGCTGCACTCGAAGGTGCGGGCCGTCAGCCCCTTTTCCAGATGCTCCTTGAGGGAACGCAGCAGCGCCACTTCCGCCAGGTACTTCTTATCGCCCTTGGCCAGCTTTTCGCTCTTGTCGATGCGGCGCTCCAGCATCTCGATGTCCGAGAAGATCAGCTCCAGATTGATGGTCTCGATGTCCCGGCGGGGATCGATGGTCCCGTCTACATGGATGATGTTGTCGTCGTGGAAGCAGCGGACGACGTGCACGATGGCGTCGACCTGCCGGATGTGGGAGAGGAACTTGTTGCCCAGGCCCTCGCCCTGGGAAGCGCCCTTGACCAGGCCGGCGATATCGACGAATTCGATGATGGCCGGCGTGATCTTCTTGGGATGATAGATCTCGGCCAGCGCGTCCAGACGCGCGTCGGGCACCGGGACGATGCCCACGTTGGGGTCAATGGTGCAGAACGGATAATTGGCCGCCTGGGCGTTTCCGCTGTCGGTCAGCGCGTTGAACAGAGTGCTCTTGCCCACATTGGGCAGACCTACGATACCTAATTTCATATATATCTATTCTCCTTCGATTTTTCCTTGGTTTTCAA
>CAMEZQ010000056.1 GCA_945947915.1 uncultured Clostridia bacterium
GAGTCTGGGCCGTATCTCAGTCCCAATGTGGCCGTTCAACCTCTCAGTCCGGCTAATGATCGTCGACTTGGTGAGCCGTTACCTCACCAACTATCTAATCATACGCGAGCCCATCTTACAGCGATAAAATCTTTGATACAGGAAAGATGCCTTCCCTGTATGTTATGCGGTATTAGCAGCCGTTTCCGGCTGTTGTCCCCCTCTGTAAGGCAGGTTGCTCACGCGTTACTCACCCGTCCGCCACTAAGTCATATCTTCCGTCCCCGAAGGAACTTCCAACATGACTCCGTTCGACTTGCATGTGTTAGGCACGCCGCCAGCGTTCGTCCTGAGCCAGGATCAAACTCTCTGATAAATTGTATCTCAACTCCCCAAAGGGAGTTAAAACCATTTATAAAAGCTTAATCTGACTTTTATTTTTTCACTGTCTGAAAAGTACCTTTTCAAACCTCAAATAAATCTCAGGGTTCTGTTTGTTCTTGGTGTTGTTTAATTTACAAAGTGCTTTTTCTCTGACCGAGCCATTTCTCAGTCCACGCCCTCTCATCAAGCTCCTCGCTGACAAAGCGTCTTACCCGCTTCTCAGTGGCCGCTCTCCTTGGCGCTTGATTATATTACCACACCTTCTCCCCCATTGTCAACACCTTTTTTCGCTTTTTTCGCTTTTCTTTCCCCTTTTTTCACGCTGCACGCCATTTTGTGGCCGTCTGGCCTGGCGCACACAAGATAACGCGGCTTCCCGGCCGCCCCTTGCAAACCCGCGCCGTCTCCGATATACTGAACTATACTGAAAACGACCCGCGGCAGAACCAACTGCCAATCTCAAAATAAAAA
This sequence comes from uncultured Clostridia bacterium, assembly GCA_945947915.1. GTDB lineage: Bacteria > Bacillota > Clostridia > Oscillospirales > Butyricicoccaceae > RGIG1902. The sequence goes on from CAMEZQ010000056.1 coordinate 835, forward strand.
GGAGCACCGTTATGAATCCCACCCTGGAACTGCTCAGCCGCAGAAAATCCGTCCGCGTTTACACCGAACAGGAGATCTCTTCCGAATGCCGGCAGGCCATTCTGAACGCCGCCATCCAGGCCCCCTCGGCAGGCAATATGACCATGTACACCATTCTGAACATCACCGACCCCGCCATCCAGGCGGCGCTGGCCGAAAGCTGCGACCATCAGCCCTTTATCGCCCAGGCCAAGATGGTGCTGGTCTTCTGCGCCGACGTGCACCGCTGGATGGACGTCTTTACAAAATACGTCGATGCCGTGCGCCGGCCGGCCGAAGGCGACCTGCTGCTGGCCCAGCAGGATACGCTGATCGCCGCCCAGAACGCCGCCGTCGCCGCCGAATCCCTGGGCATCGGCACCTGCTATATCGGCGATATCATCGAGCGCTTTGAATACCACCGGGAGCTTTTCGGCCTGCCCGACCACGTCGTGCCCACCTGCATGCTCTGCTTCGGCTATCCCACCCAGCAGCAGATCGACCGTCCCAAGCCGCCCCGCTTCCGCGTCTCCGATATCGTACACGAAAACCGTTACGACGACACCCGCGATATGGCGCAGATGCTCAAAGACCGCAACGGCTTCACCGAAGAGGCCCTGGCCGATTGGGTGCAGCGCTTCTGCAAACGCAAATGGAACGGCGACTTCAGCCGGGAGATGTCCCGCTCGGCCGCCGCCCTCATTCAAAGCTGGTGCGGAAAGAAAAACCGGGACTGATCCTGCTTTATCGGCGTTCCGTATCCGCCGCCGCGCGTTCATCGGCGGAACCGACGGATATTTTCGGCAAATGTGCATGAGCTCCGCCGCTCCGGCCGTGTTTTTTCCTTATCGTTTTTTCACAAAAAAAGTGTTTCGTTTTTATGGATTTAAACGGATATCCCCGGCGTTTTCTCCAAAAGCGCCGGGGATTTTTTGGCGTTTGATACAAAGCTGAATAATTTTTATGTATTTTACCGCCGTTCTTTTGTTACGAGTGCACAAACTTGTCCTTGCCAATTTATAAAGTTTTTGTTATAATTTAGCGTGTGAAAGGGAAAGCACGCTGCAGATTTTTATATGCGGCGGCTTTTCCCAATGCAAGGGGGGATTTGTTATCACGCAAAGGGGGATTGTTCCATGTTCCCTCGATCCCAGGGAACACAACACATATCAATTGAAAGGGGTTAAACAATGAAAGAATTCTTAAAGGACTGGAAAGTCCACGCTCTCTGCGGCGTCATGGTCATTGCCGCCGAATTGATCGGCAAGCACGCCTTCAATTTCGGTCCGGTATCCTTCACCATGTTCCCCATGCTCTACACCATCATCATGGGTATTCTGCTGGCCCTCTGCAAGGCCATTCCCCGCGACATGATGGAAACGGCCTCGCCCTACATCACCATCTCGGTCCTGATGCTGGGCGCCCGCTCGGCCGCCACCATCGGCCCCAACCTGGGCCTCATCTTCTCGTCGGGCGCCGCCCTGGTCCTGCAGGAGCTCGGTAACCTCGGCACCATTTTCTTCGCTATCCCCATCGGTATCCTGGTCTTCGGCATGGGCCGTTCGGTCGTCGGCGCCGGCTTCTCCATCTCCCGTGAGGGCTCTCTGATCGTTATCGGCGATATGTACGGCCTCGACTCCGACGAAGGTCTCGGCGTCATGGGCGGCTACATCACCGGTACCCTCTTCGGCACCATCATCTGCGGCGTCCTTTCTTCGGCTCTGGCCAACACCGGCCTCTTCGATCCCTTCGCCCTGGCCATGGCCTGCGGCACCGGCTCGGCTTCCATGATGAGCGCCAACGTCGCGCCTCTGATGGACAAATGGCCCCAGCTTTCCGAGCAGATCTACGCGCTGGCTTACGCATCCAACACACTGTCCGGTATCGACGGTCTGTATATGAACCTGCTCCTGGCAATTCCTATGGCCAACTGGCTATATAAGGTCATGTGGAAACTCAAAGGCAAGGAGCCGCCCAAGAGTCATAAACAAAAGGTCGCCGACGTCGATATCATCGAATATTAACAGGGGAGGCCACTCTAATGACAAAGAACTGGTATGAAAACATTTGGTTCGTGCGCCTGAAAGTCCTTGTTGTTTCGGCTTTCTTCGCCGCTTTCGGCAACTGGATCTTCACCACCAAGGCCGGCGCACCGGTCACACCGCTGGAAGCTGCCCCCGCACTGATCGTCATGATCTGCCTGGTCCTCTTCGCCATGGTCGTTCAGATGCTTTTCGAGCGCATTCCCAAGTGGCCCAAGCTGCCCACCGCACTGTATCTGACCATCATCAACACCTTTATCGGCTGCGACCTCTCTCCCGTTCAGGGCTGGATCGTTGCCAATATCTCCAAGGTCAACCTGATGGCACTTTGTACCCCCATTCTGGCCTATGCCGGTATCTCCATCGGCAAGGATCTGGACGAGTTCCGCAAGCAGGGCGTTTCCATCGTCATCGTTTCGATCCTGACCTTTATCGGCACCTTCATCGGTTCGGCCATCATCGCCCAGATCGTCCTGAAGCTGACCGGCCAGATCTGATCCCATCCCCGCGTATCCCCTGCCTTGTCATAACAAAAAGCCCGGCCCGCAGCTGCGCGGCCGGGCTTTTCCCATACTTTGTCTGTTATATTTTGTTTTCAAAAATATAACACAGTCTTTGAAGCATCTGTGATATACTGAATATAGTTTACAATTACCGGCGGCCGCAAGGCACCCCGTTTGCAGGAGAACCATTCTATGAATATCGCAAAAATCATGATCCCCAAAGTATCCACCGTATTTCTGCATGAGACCGACACCGTCCGCCAGGGGCTGGAGCGTTTTCTCATCCACGGATACACCGCCGTCCCCGTGCTGAACGACCGGGAGCAATACGTCGGCAGCGTGACCGAAGGCGACCTGCTGCGCCATATCCTGTCGGTGGGCACCACCGATCTCAAAGCCCAGGAAGAATACCGCATCGGCGCCATTCTGCGCAAAGACTTCTGCCCGCCCCTTTCCATCAGCGCCGGCGACGGGGAAATGGTATCGGCTACCCTCAACCAGAATTTCGTCCCCATCATCGACGACCGCGGCGTGCTCTGCGGCATTCTCACCCGCCGGGGGCTGATCCTCTCTCTGGCACAGCAGGCCGGCCTGTAAGCCTGCCCGGCCGGCACCTTCAAAGGGTCGCCTCCGGACGCGGCGCCGCCGAGCGCCTTTTGCCGCATATGCATATAAAAAGCCCCGCCTGCGCTTCAGCCGGAAGCCGGACGGGGCTTTTGCTGATTTACCGGGACATATCCGCTTCATTCTGCCGGCGCTGCTCCAGCTTTTCATTGAGCTTTTGCGCATTTCTCCTGGTCGTGCAATAAATGACCGCCCAGACGGCCAGATAGCCCAGAACGAAGATGCCGGAAAACACCAGGATCGGGGTCGTGCCCCATTCCAGCCAGCCGTTGACCAGATATGTACCCAGATAGCTGAGATACAAAACGCCGCCATGGATCAGAATGGCTGCCATCAGCGGCAGGCGTTCGATCTGGTAGACCACGTTCATGCCGCCCGCGATAAAGGCCAGTGCGGTCAATGAAAAGATCCCCAGGCAGACCTGATCGACCGTCAGCGTCTCCACGGCGGCCCGGCGCTGCAAAACCAGATAGAGCACCGCCAGGACCATCGGCCCGAATCCGCAGGCGATCAGCCCCCGGCGGAAAAATTCCAGAACGGTCTTTTTCATATGCCGTCATACCTCCTTTTGATCTCCGCGAAGCAGCGCCGGGAGACATATTCCCGATAGCCGCACTGAAACACGGCATCCACACCGCCGCTGAACATGGCGTCGAACCGCAGGATGCAGTGTTCATTGGCGAGGGCCGATTTGTTGATCCGAATAAAATAGGAGGGCAGGATCTGCTCCAGATCCCGGAGTCTTTCCTGGATCCGATAGTGCTTGCCCCGGGTGTCAATGGCGATCACCTTTCTGTCCAGAATGGTGATGCACTCGATCTCCCGGAATGCCAGCTTCCGCCTCTCCTCCTCCCCGGTCCCCATGATGCTGTCCGCGCCGGAAAAGCTGCAGACGAGATTCTCGATCTGCTGGGTCAGCGGGGACGGCGCGTGAACGACCGCTATGATCTCTTCTTCGGCTTCTTTATCCAGAATGAGTTTGTATTTCATCGCCTCAGATCCTTACTGTTTTTTCATCTGCCCCAGGAAGCAGAGCACAGCCGCTGCCGTCACCCATACACTGTACAGGACCACCGGCAGAAGATGGGCGGCCGCAGCCTCGAAACTGCCGTTGAACAAGGCCTTTTCCATTTCCGCCGCGTGGACGAAGGGCAGCGCGCCGGCCAGCTTCCCAAAGGCCCCGCCCACCAGCTCCAGATCAAACCACACGCCCGAAAGCCACGCGGAGAGATTGGTCAGCAGCGCGCCGCAGACTCCGCCCACCTGCTTGACGCGCAAAAGACTGCCGCACAAAAGCCCCAATGCGATATGGAAAACAGCCATGGGGATGATGCCGAGGGCGGCCCAGAGGATATGCACGCGCGGGGTCAGCCCCAGCGGAACGGCAAAGAGATAGCAGAGGATGCTCTGCCCCAGCGCGATGGGCAAAAGGGGAAGCATATACCCCATAATAAAATCAAACGGCGTCAGCGGCGTCGTATACAATCTCTGCAGGAACGCGCTTTCCCGGTCTTTGGCGATCAGCGCCGCCGAAAAGAGCGTCATAAACGACAGCCCAAACACGGTCATGCCCGGCGTCAGCCTATCGATCTCAAACAGGCGCACCGGAATATTCGCCTGCAGGCTGCTCAGAAGCAGCAGCAGTACCAGAGGAAAGCCCAGCCCGAAGCCCAGGTTGATTGGATCGCGCAGGATCTCCTTCCCGCATCTTTTGGCAAACGTCCGCATTCTCATCTTCTGCCCTCCTGTACGATGGAAAGGAAGGCCTGTTCAAAATCATCGGTCCCGGCCTGCGCCTTCAGCGATTCGGCCCTGCCCGCCGCCAGAAGCCTTCCGTTTTTCATAATGCCGATGCGGTCGGAAAGCGCCTCGGCCTCCTCCAGATAATGCGTGGTCAGAATGATGGTCACCCGGCCCTTCAGCGCGCCGATGGTTTCCCATAGTGCATGTCTGGCCATCACGTCCAGACCCAGCGTGGGTTCGTCCAGAAACAGGATCCGCGGTTCGCTGATCAGCGCCATGGCAATGCTGACCCTGCGCTGCCAGCCGCCGGATAATCTGCCGGCTTTTCTCTGCAGAACGTCATCCAGCGCGAATTGCTCAGAAAGGGCGCTGACTTTTGCTCTGGTTTTTTCTTTGGAAAATCCGTGAATGCCGCAGATCATTTCCAGATTTTCTTTCACCGAAAGATTGGGCGCCACGGCGGTCTCCTGCGGCGACACGCCGATCCGCCGCCTGACCTGCTCCGGTTCTTTAATAATGCTGCAGCCGTCGACGACGGCATCTCCGTCCGTCGGCCGGGTCAGGCAGGAAAGCATTTTGATCACCGTGGTTTTTCCCGCTCCGTTCACACCCAGCAGCGCAAACAGCTCGCCCTGCCGGATCTCCAGATCAAGGCTGTCCACGGCAGTCCGCTTTTTATGCCGCTTGACCAGCCCCGTGATTTGGATGGCCTGCATATACATTATCCTCCTTTTCATCTTGATTTACCAGCATGATCATAGCAGATAAAAACGAAGAAATGGCGTTTTTTGTCTGTTCGGTCGTTTGCGATGTCTGATCGGTCATCGGCTTTGCTTTACCTTCCCCGGAAAACAAAAGCGCGGCGTGACCCGAGGGTCACGCCGCGCTGACACAGCCTGGGATCACCTTTGCCTCCGTCCAGCCTTCAGGCACGGCGGATCTTTTCTGCCGCCGCGCCGCCCGGCTTTACGGTTCCATCAGAGAAATGGTGAGATCCTCATATCGTTTTTCCATAAAAGTGACGCGCCACTCGATCTCCTGCTGCACGGGCGCAAAATGCAGCGCCGAACAGGCGGCATGGGGCCTGTCCTGCGCAGCCCCTGCCCATACGACGCTCGTCGGCCCGTCTGCCCCGCCGATGATCCCGACGGCGGCATCGTTGTGCGCGGCCGGCGCCGGCCGGTCCCCGGCGGGTATAAGCTCCCGCGGCTGTTCGCTGTCCGCGCAGTCGCTGACCGTCATCGGGTCCGGCGTCTCCGGTGAGAGGCTGTAGATCATCGTGACAAAATGAGTCGGATATTGCCGGACCGGGTCGCCAAAGCTGTCCTGCGGCAAGGTCTGCCGCGCCAGTTCCCGCACGGTGAGCGTGTATTCCGTCCGGCTCACCGGATGGACAAAACGGAAAACATCGCCGGGGGCCCGCGCCGTAAAATGGGGGCCGGGGATGGCCGCCGGCTGCTGTGCCATGGTCACGGAAAGCCTTTTGATCGACGGCCGGCGTTTGCCGGGCCACGGAAAGGCAAATCGGTAAATGGCCCATCCGGCTGCCCTGTCCAGGCCGTAATGGTCCACGGCCCATCCGGCCTCCGGCGCGTTGTCCATCCCCTCCGGCAGACAGGGATGAAAACATATGGCGCAGCCGTGGGTAGTCTCCAGCGTCTGCCCGTTGAGGGTCAGCCGCGCATCGAAATCCAGGTGCAGCGGATTCTCCAGCGCCATTTCCATCTGCTGCTCCCGCGTAAAACAGTCACAGTCGTCATTTTCCTGTGTGAGATCCCACTTTTTCATAAAAGCGCCGATGGCCTCCGCCTCCGCGCGCATACAGAGATCCACGACCAGACCTTTGCCGCATGCATAGGCCGCCGGGACCAGCCACTGATGGCCCGCCCACGCGAAGGCCTTTCCGATGGGGATCTCCTGCCCGGCGCGTGCCTTTCCCTGGCGCCCCCAAAAGCCGCCGTCAAAATAGACCTTCCATTCCGGAACCGCCGGCTGCGCCGCCGGGTTCATATCCGGGTCGTCGTATTCTTCCCTGTACCTGATCCTGCTGTAATCAAAGTCCTTCTGAAGATCGCGGATATAGGCCCATGGCTGCTCCATGGGCGTCAGCTTCAGCTTTTGCGCGATCTCGGCCAGGACCTCCTTTTGTTCTTCCGATGCGGGATTGTCCCGCAGAAAAGCCGCAAACTGCCTCTCATCCCACATCCATGCCTGTTCCAGCGCCCCCGCGTCGCCGCAGGCCAGCAGCAGCCGCAGAAAATCGGTGAAATTGCGGGCCAGCGGATGGACAAAATCGGGGGCTGTGTTCATGGGACTGACGGCAAAGACCATTTCGCCAAATCCCCGGATAAAGCAGTAATGAATACCGTCGACGCCGGCCCATCCGAAGACCGACGCCCCTTTTGGCGTGCAGAAATAGGCGGGCCCATCACTGCGCAGGACCCCCAAAGGCCCAAGATCGATGCCCGTTCCGCGGAACTTCTGATAAACAGAGGCCATATGTATATCCTCCCCGGCCAAAGGCCTGTGAAATAAAAAAAGAATTGCCCAAAGGCAATTCTTTTAAATCATGTAGGCATCAACCTATTTTCCCAGTCCGTCGCCAGACAAGTATTTTCGGCA
>CAMEZQ010000057.1 GCA_945947915.1 uncultured Clostridia bacterium
TGGAGGTCATCATCCGCAATATCTCGGCCGGCTCCTTCGCCAAGCGCTACGGCGTTGAGGAGGGCATCGTCTTCGGCCAGCCCACCATTGAGTTCTCCTATAAGAACGACGCGCTGGGCGATCCCCTCATCAACAGCTATCACGCCATCGCGCTGCAGCTGGCCACCCACGAGGAGATCGAGACCATCAAAAAGTATGCTTTTGCCGTCAACGATTTCCTCAAGAAATACATGCTGGAAAACTGCAACATCGACCTGGTCGACTTCAAGCTGGAGTTCGGCCGCCTGAGCGACGGCACCATCGTGCTGGCCGACGAGATCTCGCCCGATACCTGCCGTCTGTGGGACCACGACACCCACGAAAAGCTGGATAAGGACCGTTTCCGCCGCGATCTGGGCGGTGTGGAAGACGCTTACAACGAGATTGCAAAGAGACTGATGGGAGAATAAACGATGGGCGGATTCTTTGGTATAGCTTCGAAAAAACCTTGTAACTACGACCTGTTCTACGGCGTTGACTATCATTCCCACCTGGGAACGCGCCGCGGCGGCATGGCCATGTACGACCGTGAACTGGGCTTCCAGAGACAGATCCACAACATTGAAAACTCTCCCTTCCGCACCAAGTTTGAGAAAGATGCCGAGGAGATGCGCGGAAATCTGGGCATTGCCTGCATTTCCGACTACGAGCCCCAGCCGCTGATCATCCGCAGCCATCTGGGCAACTTCGCCATCACCACCGTCGGCAAGATCAACAACGAGGACGCGCTGGCCGAGCTGGTGCTCAACAAGAACCATCACTTCCTGGAGCTGGGCGGCGGCCGCATCAACACCACCGAGCTGGTGGCCTCTCTCATCAACGAGAAGAACACCATTCCCGAGGGCATCGAGTATGCCCAGAAGATGATCGACGGCTCCATGTCCATCATGGTCATGACCAGCGAGTGCATCTACGCCGCCCGCGATTTCTACGGCCGGCTGCCCGTGCTGCTGGGGCGCAATGACGACGGCTACGCCATCTCCTTTGAATCCTTCGCCTACCAGAAGGCGGGCTATGAGGATTTCCGCGACCTGGGTCCCGGCGAGATCGTGCGTGTCACGCCCGAGAGCGTCGAGGTCATGGCGCCGCCCAAGGAAAAGATGCGCATCTGCGCCTTCCTCTGGACCTACTACGGCTACCCCAACTCCCATTACGAAGGCTCGACCGTCGAGACCATGCGCTATAAGTGCGGCGGGATCCTGGCCGAGCACGATATGGCCGAGGGCGTGGCCCAGAACATCGACTATGTGGCCGGCGTGCCCGACAGCGGCACACCCCACGCCATCGGCTACGCCAACCGGTCGGGCATCCCCTTCGCCAGACCCTTTATCAAATACACCCCCACCTGGTCGCGCTCCTTCATGCCGGTCAGCCAGACCCAGCGCAACCTGGTGGCCAGAAAAAAGCAGGTGCCTATCCAGGAACTGATCCAGGGCAAAAAGCTCCTGTTCGTCGACGACTCCATCGTCCGCGGCACACAGCTGCGGGAGACCGTCGAGTTCCTTTACAGCAACGGCGCCAAGGAAGTCCACATCCGGTCGGCCTGCCCGCCGCTGACCCACGGCTGCAAATACCTCAACTTCTCCCGTTCCAAGAGCGAGATGGAGCTGATCGCCCGCCGCATCGTGCTGGAGCTGGAAGGGGAAAAGGGCCTGAATTATCTCGATGAATACTCCGATATCCAGACCGCGCGCGGCCGGGCCATGATCGAGGCCATCGAAAAGGAGATGCATTTCTCCTCGCTGCGCTTCCAGACCCTGCAGGGCGAGCTGGATTCCATCGGTATCGATCCCAACAATGTATGCACTTATTGCTGGACAGGAAAGGAATAAAGAATTATGAGTCACAACGATAGCCACAGCGCCAGCTACGCGGCCGCCGGCGTTGATATCACGGCCGGCTACGAAGGCGTCAAGCTGATGAAGAAGCACGTCATGCGCACCATGACGCCCGGTGTCGTTTCCGACATCGGCGGCTTCGGCGGCCTCTTTGCGCCCGACGTCGCCGGCATGGAAGAGCCGGTGCTGGTCTCGGGCACCGACGGCGTGGGCACCAAGCAGCGCATCGCCCAGATCATGGACAAGCATGACACGGTGGGCATCGACTGCGTCGCCATGTGCGTCAACGACATCATCTGCTGTGGCGCACGGCCCATCTTCTTCCTGGATTACATCGCCATCGGCAAGAATATCCCCGAGAAGGTGGCGACGCTGGTTTCCGGCGTGGCCGAAGGCTGTGTGCAGTCGGGCTGCGCGCTCATCGGCGGCGAAACGGCCGAGCATCCAGGCACCATGGCGGCCGACGATTACGACCTGGCCGGCTTTGCCGTCGGCATCGTCGATAAGAAAAAGATCCTCGACCAGAGCAAAATGGCGCCCGGCGACGTTATCCTGGCGCTGCCCTCCTCGGGCATCCACTCCAACGGCTTCTCGCTGGTCCGCAAGGTCTTTGACGTCGAGCACGCCGATCTGAACAGATATTACGACGAGCTGGGCACCACGCTGGGCGAGGCCCTGCTGACCCCGACGGTCATCTATGTCAAGCCGGTGCTGGCGGCCATCGAAGCGGCCGACGTCCACGGCGTCAGCCACATCACGGGCGGCGGCTTTTACGAAAATATCCCCCGTTCCATCCCCGAGGGCCTGTGCGCCCGCATCCGCAAGAGCGACGTCCGGGTGCTGCCCATCTTCAAGCTGCTGCAGGAGACCGGCAATATCCCCGAGCGCGATATGTACAACACCTACAACATGGGTGTCGGCATGGTGGTCATCGTCTCCAGGGAGACGGCCGAGGCCGCCCAGGCTGCTCTCCGGGAAAACGGCGTCGACGCCTATGTGCTGGGCGAGATCGTCGAGAGCCAGAACGGCGAGCAGGTAGAGTTATGGTAAAGATCGCAGTTTTCGTGTCGGGAGGCGGCACCAACCTCCAGGCGCTGATCGACTGCTGGAAGCGTGAAGGACTTGGCGGCGGTGAGATCACCGCCGTCATCTCCTCAAAAAAGGGCGCTTACGCGCTGGAGCGGGCCGAAAAGGCCGGCATTCCCGGCTATTTCGTCTCCGGCAAGGGCCTTTCGGTGGAAGAATACAGCCAAAAGATCGACGCGCTGCTGGAGGAGAAGGTGCAGCCCGATCTCATCGTGCTGGCCGGCTATCTGAAGATCTTCAGCGCCGAATTCTGCAGGAAATACAGCGGCCGGATCATCAACGTCCATCCCTCCCTCATCCCGTCCTTCTGCGGCGACGGCATGTACGGCCTGCACGTCCATGAAGCGGCGCTGGCCAGAGGGGTGCGGGTGACCGGCGCCACGGTGCATTTTGTCGACGCCGTCACCGACGGCGGTCCCATCATCTTCCAGAAGGCCGTGGAAGTGCAGCCGGGCGATACGCCCGAAGTGCTGCAGCAGCGGGTCATGGCACAGGCCGAGCATATCCTGCTGCCCCGGGCCGTGTCCCTCTTCTGCCAGGGCCGTCTGCATATCCAGGGCAGCACCGTCACGGTGGACGGCGACGTCCGGTAAGTGCGGCAGAACCGCGCAGATCGTGTTTGTATCGTTTTAACGGAATTACAGGAGAGATTTATGCAGATACAGAAACTGGAGCAGCACCTGGCTGCCCATACCTATCCCGGCCGCGGCATCGTACTGGGCCGCAGCGCCGACGGCCGCAAGGCGGTCATCGTTTATTTCATCATGGGCCGCAGCGAGAACAGCCGCAACCGCGTCTTTGAGCTGACCGACGACGGCATCCGCACCCGCGCCTTTGACGAATCCAAAATGGTCGATCCCTCCCTGGTCATCTATCATCCCGTCCGGGTGGTGGGCGACGTGACCGTCGTCACCAACGGCGACCAGACCGACACCATCCGCGACGGCCTGCTGGCCGGCAAGAGCTATATCGAGGCCCTGCGCACCCGCTGCTTCGAGCCCGATCCCCCCATCTACACCCCCCGCATCTCCGGCGTCGTCGCCAGGGACGGCTCCTACGTCCTGTCGATCCTCAAGAGCCTCGACGGCGACCCCGCCTGCAACGCGCGCTATTTCTACGAATACGACAATCCCCAGCCCGGCATGGGCCATTTTATCCATACCTATCAGGAAAACCAGCCGACGCCGCCCTCCTTTGCGGGCGAGCCCCGCGCCGTGGCGCTGGAAGGCGACGCGCAGGCGCTGGCCGAAAGCGTCTGGCAGAGCCTCAATGCCGACAACAAGGTCTCTCTGTTCGTCCGGACCATCGACCTGGAAACCGGCGCGGCGGAGACCGTCATCAAGAATAAGCATCAGTAAGCCCCGGGCTTTGGTGCGTTAGGAGGATCAAACATGAAGGAACTTGAACTGAAATACGGCTGCAACCCCAATCAGAAGCCGGCCCGCCTCTTCATGGAAGAGGGCGAGCTGCCCCTGGAGGTGCTTTCCGGCCGCCCCGGCTACATCAACTTTATGGATGCCCTCAACAGCTGGCAGCTGGTGCGGGCGCTGAAGGAAGCCACCGGCAAGCCGGCCGCCGCCTCCTTCAAGCACGTCAGCCCCGCCGGCGCCGCTCTGGGCGTCGATCGTCTGACCGAGACCGAGCGCAAGATCTATTTCGTCCCCGATGGAATGTCGCCCATCGCCAACGCCTATGCCCGTGCCCGCGGCGCCGACCGTCTGTGCTCCTATGGCGACTGGGCCGCTCTTTCCGACATCTGCGACGCCGATACGGCCAAGCTGCTGTCGAGAGAGGTCTCCGACGGCGTCATCGCCCCCGGCTATACCGAAGAGGCCCTGGAGATCCTGCGGGCCAAGCGCAAGGGCGGCTATAACGTGGTGCGCATCGATCCCGATTATCAGCCCCGGCCCGAGGAGCGCCGCAATATTTTCGGCATCACCTTCGAGCAGGGGTACAACGACCTGCGCATCACCCGTGAGATGCTGCAGAACATCGTGACGGCCAACAAGGATCTGCCCGAGCAGGCCCAGCTGGATATGCTGGTGGCCCTCATCACCCTCAAATACACGCAGTCCAATTCGGTCTGCTACGTCAAGAATGGCCAGACCATCGGTGTCGGCGCCGGGCAGCAGTCCCGCGTACACTGTACCCGCCTGGCCGGCAGCAAGGCCGACAACTGGTTCCTGCGGCAGCATCCCCAGGTGCTGGCCCTGGAGTTCGTCGACAAGATCCGCCGTCCCGACCGCGACAACGCCATTGATATTTACATTTCCGACGAATACGAGGATATCCTGGCCGACGGCGTCTGGCAGCAGACCTTCAAGACCAAGCCTCCCGTGCTGACGGCCGAGATGAAGAAGGAATGGATCGCCCGCAATCAGGGCGTCACCGTCGGCTCCGACGCATTCTTCCCCTTCGGCGACAACGTCGAGCGGGCCCATAAGTCGGGCGTACAGTACATCGTCCAGCCGGGCGGCTCCATCCGCGATGACAACGTCATCGCCACGGCCGACAAATACGGCATGGTCATGAGCTTTACCGGCGTTCGTCTGTTCCATCATTAAGTCTGCACAGGCTGTGGATGGCGCGGGGGCTTTGTCCTCCGCGCCGCCGGCCTGTATTTTATACTACCGAGAGGAAGAACCGCATGAAGATTTTGATAATCGGCGGCGGCGGCCGCGAACATGCCGTCGCCAAGGCGCTGGTCAAAAATGTCGCCGTGGAAAAGATCTGGGTGGCTCCAGGCAACGGCGGCACGGCTGCTTTCTGTGAAAATGTGGATATCGCGGCCACCGATCTGCAGGGTATATTGGCGTTCTGCCTGGAACATCATCCGGACTTCGTTGTCGTCACCCCCGACGATCCCCTTGCCCTGGGCATGGTCGACCTGCTGGAGGAGAACGACATCGCCTGCTTTGGCCCAACCCGCGCGGCCGCCCGTCTGGAGTGGTCCAAGGGGTACGCCAAGGAGTTTATGCAGAAATACAATATCCCCACGGCCCAGTGCCATCTTTGTGAAGACGCCCGGGCGGCCAAGGCCTATGTCAAGAAGTGCCCCATCCCCATCGTCCTCAAGGCCGACGGCCTGGCGCAGGGCAAGGGCGTCGTGGTGGCCCAGACCCGGGAAGAGGCTGTGGCAGCCCAGGCACAGCTCTCCTACGGCAAGCCCGACCAGGCCATGCTCTTTGAAGAGATGCTGACCGGCCCCGAGGTGTCGGTGCTGTGCTTTACCGACGGCAAGACCATCATCCCCATGCCGGCCGCCCAGGACCACAAGCGCGCTTATGACGGCGACAAGGGCCCCAATACCGGCGGCATGGGCGCCTATTCGCCGGTGTCGGCCTATACGCCGGCGCTGGCCGAGCGGTGCATGGAAGAGATCTTCCTGCCCACCATCCGCGGCATGGAAGCCGAGGGCACGCCCTTCAAGGGTATTCTGTACTTCAGCCTGATGCTGACGGCCGATGGCCCCAAGGTCATTGAATACAACGCCCGTTTCGGCGACCCTGAGACCCAGGTGGTCCTGCCGCTGCTCAGCTCCGACCTGCTCAATATCATGATCGCCATCCGCGCCGGCAAGCTGGACCGGGCTAAGGTCAAGTTCCAGGACTGCTATTCGGCCTGCGTCGTCATGTCCAGCGGCGGCTACCCCTCGGCCTACGAGAAGGGCAAGCCGATCACCGGCCTGGAAGAGGCCGCGCGCTTCGGCACCGTTTATCACGCCGGCACAAAACGCCTGCCCGACGGCAGCTTTGTCACTTCGGGCGGCCGCGTGCTCTGCGTTTCGTCGACCGGCCGCAGCCTGCGCCAGGCGCTGCGCAACTGCTACCGCGGTGTCGACACCATCAAGTTCGAGGGCGCTTTCTACCGGAAAGACATCGGCAGCAAGGACGCCGCCCTCGTCAAGGAGGACTGATACTACTATGGCACAGGTATTCAGATGCTATACGGAAAAAAGACAGGGCTTTGACATCGAGGCCCGCGGCCTGCTGGCCCGTCTGAAAAACGAAGAAAACATCCAGGGTCTGGAGCGCGTCCGGATCCTCAACCGCTACGACTGCCAGGGCATCGACGAGGCCACCTACGAGCTGGCCTGCGCCGGCGTCTTTTCCGAGCCGGCCTGCGACACGGTCTATCACGAGACCCTGCCCTTTGCCGGCGACTGGACCCTGCTGGTGGAGGCGCTGCCCGGTCAGTTTGACATGCGGGCCGATTCCTGCCGCCAGTGCATCGCACTGATGACCCGCGGCGAGCGTCCGCTGGTCAAAAACGCCGTCGTCTATGTCTTTTACGGCACCCTGACCGACGAAGACAAGCAGAAGATCGCTCATGCCCTCATCAACCCCGTGGAGTGCCGCGAGGCTTCGGCCGAAAAGCCGGAAAGCCTGGAGGAGAGCTATCCCCAGGCGCCCGCCGTCGCCCGTCTGGACGATCTGATGGCGGAAGAGGATCTCGAGGGCTACATCGCCCGTTACGGCCTGGCCATGGACGTGCACGACCTGGCTTTCCTGCGCGACTATTTCCGCAGCGAGGGCCGCGCACCCACGCTGACCGAGCTGAAGATGATCGACACCTACTGGTCGGACCACTGCCGCCACACCACCTTCCAGACCCATCTGGATACGGTGGATATTGAAGACGCCGCCGTGCAGGCTTCCTACGACCGGTATCTGGAAGGCCGCCGCTTCGTCTACGGCGACGAGAAGGCCGCCAAGCGCCCCGTCACGCTGATGGATGTTGCCACCCTGGGCACCAAGATCCTGAAAAAAGAAGGCGTGCTGACCAATCTGGACGAGAGCGAGGAGATCAACGCCTGCTCCATCAAGGTCAACGTCGATGTCGACGGCGAGGAAAAGCCCTGGCTGCTGATGTATAAGAACGAGACGCACAACCATCCCACCGAGATCGAGCCTTTCGGCGGCGCGGCCACCTGCCTGGGCGGCGCCATCCGCGATCCCCTGTCGGGTCGTGCCTATGTCTATCAGGCGATGCGCGTCACCGGCGCGGCCGATCCCAACCTGCCCCTGGAGCAGACCCTGGAAAACAAGCTGCCCCAGCGCACCATCTGCCGTAAGGCCGCCCAGGGCTACAGCTCCTACGGCAACCAGATCGGCCTGGCCACCGGCCTTGTTTCCGAGCTGTACCATCCCGGCTACGTCGCCAAGCGCCTGGAGACCGGCGCCGTGGTGGCTGCCGCGCCGGCGGAAAATGTTGTGCGCGAAGTGCCGGCGCCCGGCGATATCATCGTCCTGCTGGGCGGCCGCACCGGCCGTGACGGCTGCGGCGGCGCCACCGGTTCCTCCAAG
>CAMEZQ010000058.1 GCA_945947915.1 uncultured Clostridia bacterium
GGCTGGCTATCTCCCTCCGAGTTCTCTGTCCAATATGTTTGACAATCCTACATTTCCTCAGTGGATGCGGTCTGTAATGATGGCACGGACATGGCTTTTTCTGCCCAGCTGCCGGGCATAGAGCCAGCACAGGCCGACACCCAAAGCAAACCCGCCCAGAGACGCCAGAATACGCCTGCCTTCACCGCCGCCGGGCAGAAAATAGAAAAGGATCATCAGCAGAACGGGCAGAATATAGGCTGCGCCGATCGACATAAAGACCTGTCTGGTCTCGGTCTCCAGCCAGACTCTTTCACCGGCCTGCGCGCCGATCCGATTCTCCGCCCGGACGCGAATGGTCTGATCGGCATGGTGGCCGCAGCCGCCGCAGCTTTCGCAATGTCCGCTGCAGGCCGAATGACGGACGACCTCAACGATCGCCGTTTTTCCCTCTTCGATTTGATAAACCACGCCCTGCTGCCGCATAGGTCCTTCCTTTCTTCTGCTTCCCGCGTATATTATTTTTCAATCGGCGCGTATCGTGTCATGACAGCCTCCGCCGCACGAATGCCGTCGACAGCCGCGCTGACGATGCCTCCGGCATATCCGGCCCCTTCGCCGCAGGGGATCAGCCCGTCGACGCCGGGCGTCATCATGTCCTCTCCCCGCATCAGACGAATGGGCGAAGACGTGCGGGTCTCCGGCCCGGTAAACAGCGTATCGTATGCGTCAAATCCGCGAAGCTTGCGGCCAAAGGCCGGCATAGAAGCCTTGATCATATCGCATACGAAGCCGGGCAGCACCCGCTCCAGATCGGCAAAGACAACACCGCGCGGATAGGTTGGCTCGACGCGTCCCAGTTTTTTGGAAACGCGCTTTTGCCTAAAGTCACCCCAAAGCTGTGCCGGCGCTCCCTGCGCGCCGGCTACGGCGGCAAAAGCCGCCCGTTCGATCTCCCGCTGAAAATACATGCCCGCCAAAGGATCGCCGGAGCCAAAATCGCCCGGCTCCACCGAAACGCAGATGGCCGCGTTGGCGTTGCGACCGCTGCGCGCGTGATAGCTCATGCCGTTGGTCACTACAGAATCGGGTTCGCTGGCTGCCGCCACGACATACCCGCCCGGACACATGCAGAATGAATAGCAAGCCCGGCCGTTTTCCCGCCGGGAAAGGGTATATTCCCCCACGGGCAGCCCGGGCATGCCGGCATATTTGCCATAAAGCGCCATATCGATATCCGCCTGCCGGTGCTCCGCGCGCACACCCACCGAAAAGGCTTTGGGGCGGATATCAAAGCCGCGGTCGCGCAGCATGACAAATGTATCCCGCGCACTGTGTCCCGTGGCCAATACCGACACCTGCGCCGGATGGATCTGGCCGGAACTGTCTTTCAGACCGGTCAAGCGGCCGTTTTTGTAAAGAATATCGGTGACCTGCGTGTGAAAACACACTTTTCCGCCCAATTCTCCGATGGCCTGCCGCATGGCCCGGACGATATGCTTCAGGCGGTCGGTCCCGATATGGGGCTTGGCCCGGATGAGCATCTCCCGCTCGGCGCCGTATTTCCCCAGCAGTTCAAGGACCAGCTGACTGCGCGGATCGCTGATGCGCGTCGTCAGCTTGCCATCCGAATAGGTCCCGGCGCCTCCTTCACCAAACTGCACGTTGGAAGCCAGATCCAGCGCACCGCCGCCGAAATAGGCATCCACCTTCCGGTCGCGCGTGTCCAGATCGCCGCCGCGCTCGAGCACGATGGGGCAATAACCGTTTTCCGCCAGCACCAGTGCCGCGAAAAGACCCGCCGGGCCAAATCCGACAATAACCGGCGGCGCCTCCAGTTTCTGACTTCCGCAGGGCTTGGGCATCACTGGCCGGCTGCGCAGCTTGACTTCCGGCAGCCCCAGCCCGTCGACCAGGATCTCTTCGTCCAGATCCATGGTGAGCTCCACGGCATAGACCTTGGACAGATGCCCATGCCGCAGATCAAAGGAAAGCTTATGTACATCGGCTGCTCTGCACAGAGAATCAGAGGCTCTGATCCTTTTCAAAGCCTCTGAAACAGCATCTTCATTTGTACTCGCAAAGGGAAGCTGAATATTGGATACAATAATGCTCATTACGGTTCCACTCCCGGGTCGGCCGCCGGCACTTCCACGACGACACTGTATTCTCCCACGACGACGACACTTTCATCGACGGCAGTTACGACAACGGGGATCTCGTTAAACCCTTCCTTGAGGTCATCCGGATAATAGGACAGCTCAACATCCACGCTGCGGGCACTGAGCGAGGCCGCATGGTTCTCTGTGGTCCAGACCTCAACGGACAGATCGGAAACATAATCAAACGCCGTACTCTCGGGCAAAGCGTCGCTGCTGATCCGCAGCGTGGTCTTTTTCAGTCCCGTTGTATCGATCGTCACCCGCACGGAAGACACATTTTCTTCCGATGTGACACCATTGGGCAGAATGACCGGCAGGTCAAAGACGAATTCTTCGGACGTAAAGATCGTTTCCAGATTGATACTGCCGATGTCGATGTGATTGAGGGTGGAAACGATCTCCGGATTGCCGTTGATCTTGATGCTGGCCGGCTCCAGCGTAATATCGACCACTTCATCGGTAATGAATCCGAAATCGATAACATTGAGCAGCAGCGGGATCTCCCCTGTCTGCCGGATATTGAGCGCCAGCTGGATCGAAGGCGTATTGGTGGTGAGATAGGGGCTCTTGACCTCGGCGCCGCTGCTGTTGATCAGCGCATACCCGATTGTTGTTTCCATGGATTCCCGCAGGCCGGAAATGTCATAGGCCGCTTTGGCGCTGACAATGGTATCCAGCACCGACTGCGGCGCTGTAACGGTGATGGCGTCGGGCTTCATGGTGGATTTATCCAGAATATACCCCTCGTCCAGTTTCCCGCTCAGCGTCAGATCGATGGGCACCGTCTGGGAGACCATGCGGTCGACAACGATGGTGACCGACGAGGTGATCTTATTGATGGTGATATCCGAAACGCTGGTCGACACCTGGTATTTCAGATTGTATGTGCCCGGCGCAGTGATGTTGCTCACATCTGCCGTGACGCGCACCGAATCCTGCTCGACCGTTGACACGCGGTCGCTTTTCCCGCTCACCTTGAAGGCGACTGTACTCTGACCGCCCTCAATGATGACCAGATCGTTGTTGCTGAGCATCTCTGTGCCGATAAACTCAACGGGCACTTTTGAAAAGGTCTGGGACATGTCCGGATTGGTGGAAGACACCACATAGAGCCAGAGCAGGAACGCGCAGGCCAATGCGAACAGGCGTGTGAAAACATCATTTTTGCGCATCCATTCCATCATTTGTTCAGCACCCCCTTGAGCCAGTTCCTAAAGCTTCCGGCCCCCTGCTCGTTATTGGAGGGCATCAGTTCCTGCTGCAGCAGACGTTCCAGCGTCTCCGGTGCGAGGTGGCGCTTGAGCATGCCGCCTTTGGCAAAGGAGATGGCGCCGGTCTCTTCGGAAACGACGACGCAGCAGCAATCGTGGTTTTCGGTGACGCCCAGAGCCGCCCGGTGCCGGGTGCCCAGATCCTTGCTGATATCAAATTTCGCCGAAAGGGGCAGGATGCATCCGGCCGCCTGCATGCGCAGGTCGGAAACGACCACGGCGCCGTCGTGCAGAGGCGCTTTGGGATAAAAAATATTCTTGATCAGTTCAGCTGTCATATCGGCGTTGACCGTCGTTCCGGTGGCCGCGATATTGGCCAGGGAGTCGCCGGTCTCGAAAACGATCAGCGCGCCGGTTTTGGTCCAGGCCATGGCGCTGACGGCTTCCACGGTCTGCATGATCATCAGCTGGGTCGCCTGCTCATCTTCTTTTTTGGTATGGAAAATGCTCAGGTTCATTTTGCCGAACTGCTCCAGAATACGCCGCAGCTCCGGCTGGAACACGACGACGACGGCAAAAGCGCCCAGCTGGATGACGCTTCGGATAATAAAATTGAAGGTGTGCAGTTCAGCGATCTCCGCCACCTGCATGACGATCAGGATCACCAGGATGCCCTTGAGCAGCCGCAGCGCTACCGTGTTGCGCACAAATTTGATCAGTTTATACAGCAAAGCAGCCACAATCAGGATATCGACGAGATCCCAGATCGTGGCAAGCCCTATATATTGTTCAAAGTATCTGAATACATTCATTTTTCTCACCCTGAAGCCCTGCAGATTGTGAATATTTCTTTCTATTATAGTAACAATTTACAGTGCTTTTTTCAATAGGATTTTTTAAACTTTTATTGTTTCACGCCGACTTGTTCAGACAGAATCCGCCGGACTTCCATCGACAGCAGATCGACCTCCCGCATGGTATTGTACATGGAAAAACTGGCGCGTACCGTTCCCTCTTCCAGCGTCCCCGCGCTCTGATGCGCCAGAGGCGCGCAATGCAGGCCGCCGCGCAGGCAGAAGCCGCGTTCCCCGAGAATACGGCAGACTTCCTCAGAGGGCATGCCCTCCGTCTCGAAAGACACCGGACCGCAGTGGGCCGTTTCATCATACCACACCCGGACGCCGGGGATCTGCCGCAGATTGTCTGCCAGCCGGGCCGCCAGCGCCGCTTCCTTCTCGGCAACAGTCTGCAGGCCCACCCGGCGCAGATGCCGCACGCCTTCCATCAGCCCGGCGATGCCGCAGACATTCAAAGTGCCGCTTTCCAGCAGATCGGGCAGCATTTCCGGCTGATGCAGGCTGCGGGAATCACTGCCCGTGCCGCCCTGCATAAGGCTGTAAAGCGGCTGATCTTTACAGCACAGAAGCACGCCGGTCCCCTGGGGACCATATAGAGACTTATGCCCCGGCATACAGATAAAGGCCGTGCTTTTGAGCCTGGAAACGTCGATGGGCAGCACCCCTGCCGACTGGGAGGCGTCGATGATCAGCCGGATACCCCGCCGGCTGCAGAAGGCATCCAGTTCCTCAATGGGCAGCACAAAGCCGAATACGTTGGAAACATGGGTCACGATCACGCAGCGTGTGTCTTCTTCCACAGCGTCAACGATGCCGAGATACAGGGCCTCACGGTCGAAAACCGGCGTATGCACGGCCGTGTAGCGCACGTTCTCCATGTCTTCCAGCGGACGCGCCACCGAATTGTGCTCGTAGCCCGAGATGACGGCGTGCCCGCCGCCGTGCAGCTGGGAACGGATGGCCAGATTGAGGGCGTGGGTGGCATTCATGGTGAATACCACGCGCTCCGGTTCCGTCATGCCGAAAAACCCGGCCAGCAGTTCCCTGCAGTCGTAAACGATGCGGGCCGCCTGCATAGCCGGCCGGTGGCCGCTGCGCCCCGGATTGCCGCAGCCGATCATGGCCGCTTCGACGGCGCGGCAGACCTGCAGCGGCTTCTGCATCGTCGTGGCGGCACTGTCCAGATAGATCATACCTGCACCTCCCTGTAATAGCCCTCCTCCAGCACAAACGTGCCGTTCAGCGGGATATTGCTCCGCCGCAGCAAAGCCGCGGCGCCGGCCAGCTCCTCCTGCCGCAGCTTGAGCGCGTAGCTGCAGCTTTTGCCCAGCGAAACGGGCGGCTTGATCATGGTCGAGGCGATCCCTTTGGCGGCAAGGATGCGGGAGGCTCGCTGCGCATACGTGATCGATTTGAATACAATAAGACAGCCCATAGGCAGACCCTCCTTTTGGTCTATCCTATGCGCTGTCTGCAAGGCAGGTGCCTGTTTTCTCTGTATCTCAGGGACGGATCAGCAGCGCCGCTGCGTAGGCCGCGATGCCCTCGCCCGTGCCGGTGAACCCCAGCCCTTCTTCGGTTTTGGCCTTGACCGAGATCCGGGCGGGCTCCACGTCCATCGCCTGTGCCAGCCGCTGCTTCATGGCCGGGATATGGGGCATCATCTTAGGCCTTTGGGCAACGATGATGGTATCGATATTGCCGATCTCCCAGCCGGCTTCCCGGACCAGCCGGGCACATTCCCCCAGCAGCATCAGGCTGTCGGCGCCTTTGTAGCGCGGGTCGCTGTCGGGAAAATGTGTGCCGATATCGGGCAGCCCGGCGGCGCCAAACAGGCTGTCGATCACGGCGTGCGTCAGAACGTCGGCGTCGCTGTGTCCGTCCAGCCCCTTTTCCCAGGGGATCTCCACACCGCCGATGATCAGCCGGCGGCCCTCTTTCAGCCGATGCACGTCATACCCGTTGCCAATACGCAGATCCATTATTCTCCCTCCGTCAAAAAAGCCTCCGCCAGGACCAGATCTTCCTGGGTGGTGATCTTCAGATTCTCATACGCGCCCTCCACCAGAACGGGCTTGACGCCCAGAGTCTCCAGGGCGGCCAGCTCGTCGGTGACGGCAATGCCGTTGTCCAGACAGTTTTTCAGGGCAGCCGCCAACAGCTGCCGGTCGGCGCCCTGGGGCGTCTGCATGGCCCGGATCTTTTCACGGTCCAGCAATACACAGGCGCCGGTTTCCGGATCGACCTGCCGGATGGTATCCTTGACCGGCACGGCAGCCGCCGCGCAATTGTTGGCCTGCAGCCCGTCGATGACACGGTCGATGACCGCCTGCGGCACCATAGGCCGTGCGCCGTCGTGCACCAGAACCAGAGTCGCCTGGGGATCGGCCGCGCAGACGCCTCTGTAAACGCTTTCGGTGCGGCTGACGCCGCCTGCCACCACGTGGCTGACCTTGGTGATGCCGAAATCCCGCGCCAGCTCCGCATAAGTTACCAAAAGATCGGCTTTGGCTGAAATGACGATCTCAGAGATCCTGGGATTCTGCTGAAACGCCCGCAGCGTATGCGCCAGCACCGGCAGCCCGTCGATCTCGGCCAGAAGTTTGTTTTCTCCGCCCATCCGTGCCGAAGCGCCGCCGGCCGCGATGACCGCCGTGATAAAAACCGGCTTTTCCTTTTTCTTTAAAAATCCAAACATAACGCACCTGTCCGCCGCTGCACGACGGCCTTTTCCTTTGATCCATCCGGCAAGCCGCCCGGTGCGGCCGGCCGTATCTGTTTTCATTATACACCCGCGCGGCTGTTTTTCAAGCAATTCTCCGCCGTCTGTGTCCACCGCCGTTTTTTTCCGGCGTCGACAAAAGCCGGGATTTTTCTCCCGGCTTCTGTTCTATACTTTATGCAGCGGCATTATTCGACCATATCCAGACGGATCTTGTCCGCGATCATGGAAATAAACTCGCCGTTGGTGGGTTTCCCCTTGGAATTGGATACAGTATATCCGAAAAAGCTGTTGAGCACCTCGACGTCGCCTCTGTCCCAGGCGACCTCGATGGCATGGCGGATGGCTCGTTCGACACGGGAAGGCGTTGTCTGATAGGTCTTGGCCACAGCCGGATAAAGAATCTTGGTGATGGAATTGATGGTATCCATATCGTGGACGGCCATGATGATCGATTCCCGCAGATACTGATATCCCTTGATATGGGCCGGCACGCCGATCTCATGGAAGATCTGCGTCACCCGCACTTCCAGGTCGTGCCGCGCCTGCGCGTCGTCTTTCTGCTCCTGCCGCACGCTTTCCGGTGTCCGGCGATAATGCAAGACCCGATCCACCAGCGTTTCACAGTCCAGCGGCTCCATCATAACGAAGGATACGCCGATCTCCGCCGCCTCTGCCATCATACTGGAGCTCATATAATTGGCCATCAGCACCGAAAACAGCTTGTCCCCACCGGTCATTTCCCGAATGGTCCGTAGCGCGGCCAGCCCGTCGATGCCCGGCAGCATAGCCGATGTCACCACCACCTGCGGCCGGTGGCGGCGGAAGGCCTCCACGAGTTCTTTTCCATTCTCCGCCGCCGCGCAGATCTCGATGCTGCCGGTGGCCTCCAATATATTCCGCAGCGTCGTCCGCCGGTCAGCTTTTTCCGCCCCGATCAAAACTTTTATTATATCGCGCATTATCTACACCCTTTCACAAAAATGGTTCCTTCCGGTACAATTAAATTACCATAAATTGGGATAGTTTTCAACAGTGCTATCGGAAATTTCCCAAAAATCTTTGTGACATTTTTCGACAAACGCCCATTTCCCGACGGACATTCTCTTCGGAGATGAGGGTAACTCCCGATCATAAAAGC
>CAMEZQ010000059.1 GCA_945947915.1 uncultured Clostridia bacterium
TTGCAGCAGTGTGTCCATTGTTCCTCTGCGTGTTTTATATTATAATTCACATGTGTGGCATAAGTCAACAAAACAAAAAAATATATAAACAGTTTACTTTTTGTTGGCAAAGCCACCTCTGATTTTATGTTTTATGGAAGCTGTGTGCATACGATTTTGACAAAACTGATGCAAAAAGGAGCAGCACAGAAATGGAAAAGATCATTCTGACAGCCGACAGTACCTTTGACCTGACACCGGCACAGGCGGCAGCGCTGTCGATCGAAGTCCTCCCCTCTTACGTCCGCATGGGCGGAGATAACCTGCCTGATTATCCCGATATCCAGATGCAGACGCTTTTCGACTATTATGAAAAAAGCGGCAGCCTGCCCCAGACGGCGGCGGCCAGTCCCTGGGACTACACCGAGTTCTTCCGTAAATGCGCGGGAGAAGGCGTGCAGATCATCCACCTGGCCAAGAGCGCCGGGGCCTCGGCCTGCTGTGCCAACGCCGTGATGGCTGGCAGCGAACTGCCCGGCGTCCACGTTTTCGACACCATGTTCCTGGCCGGCGGCAGCGCCCTGCTGGCCTACGAAGCGGCACGGCTGCGGGATGAAGGCCGCACCTGTGATGAACTTCTGGAACAGCTGGCCCGCTGCCGCGACCACATCGCCGGCGCCTTCATCGTCGACCAGCTGGAATACCTCTACAAAGGCGGCCGCTGCTCGGCCCTGTCAGCCATGGGTGCCAATCTGCTGCGGCTGCGCCCCGAGATCGTTTTTAAAGACGGCAAGATGACCGTCGGCAAAAAATACCGCGGCGGCTATGAAAAATGCATGCGGGAACTGATCGACGACCAGCTTCGCGATGCCGCTTCCATCGATGGACGGTGCCTGATCGTCAGTCATACGGTCACCGACGCGGCCCTTCTGGAGCGCACGCTGGAGTATATCCGGCAAAAGGGCATGTTCGACCGCATCGTCGCCCTGCCGGCCGGCGCTGCCGTTTCCTGCCACTGCGGTCCCAATACCTTCGGCATGTTCTGTATAAAAAAATAAGCCGTATGCAAAAGATCCCGTCCCAGACGCCTGGGGCGGGATCTTTGTATGCGGCATAATCTCACCGGATCGTGAACTCGGCCGGCTTCCGGGGCGCCGTGCGGGTATAGCGCACGCCGGGATAGCCGCAGAGCAGCACACAGGCCAGCTTCTCCTTCTCGATGCCCAGCCATTCACACAGCCCGGGCGCCGCGGGCAGCGCCCGCTTGAGATAACCGCTGTGCAGCAGGCCCAGCTGATTTGCCGCTGCCATCAGCTCGATATTGCCGGCAGCCAGCCCGGCATCCCACATATTGTCGGACAGCACCAGGATTATGGCCGGCGCGTTAAAAAACAGCGGGTCTTTCCCCTCCTGCGTGTCGTGCACATGAAGGAAACGCTCAAATGCGGCCAGGGCCGGCGAATTTTCCCGCTGCATCTGTTCGATGATCTGGGGCATGGCCGCCCAGAAGCGCGTCTTGAGTTCGGGCAGATCGGCCTGCACGGCCACAAAGCGAGTGGCCTGGGTATTCTTGGCCGTCGGCGCATGGCGGCCGGCCTCCAGAAGCTGGGTCAGCAGCGGAAGGGGAAGCGGCTTGTTGGCGTAAAACCGCACGCTGCGGCGGAATTTCATGGTGTTGAGCAGGCAGGCCGGGTCGACCTGGAACCGGCGCGGATCGTATTCGACCACGCCGCCCATGTCGAGCTGGGGCATGACCACAGCATTGGTGGGACATACCGCCACGCAATGGCCACATTCCAGGCAGCGCCCCACATAGGCCGGTCCTTCGTCGGTCATGCGCAGTGCCGACGAGGGGCAATCGCTGACGCACAGGCCGCAGCCAACGCAGAAATCTTTTTGAATAACGACACGGGATCCTTCCATAATGCCACATCTTCTTTCTGTTTATTTTTTCGGACTGATTGTACCACATCCCCTGCCCTTCTGGCAAGCGCCGAGCCGCCGCCCCTGACACGCCTCTCTGTCCGACGGAAAACGCAAAAAGCCGTGCCCGGCGGGGCACGGCTTTCTTATGCATGGGATTTTTCGATCAGCCACAGCTTTTCCTCACGGGAAAGGCGCTTGATCTGCGCCTCCCGGCGCATGGCTTCGGCCCGGGTGGCGAAGCATTCGACATAAACCAGCGTCACCGGACGGTGGGAGCGGGTGTATTTGCCGCCCCGTCCGGCGTTATGCGCCGCCACCCGCCGGGAAAGATCCCGCGTCCAGCCGGTGTACAGCGAACCGTCCCGGCAGCGCAGGATATAGGTGTAGTTTCCCTCCGGCTCAGTCAATGACATGGATCTCCCGGTAATACCGGGCGGCACCTTCATGCAGCGGCAGATCGGCGATATCGACGACAGCCGCTTCCGGCGTCAGCCCCTGCAGCACGGCCTGGCTCTCGCCCAGCGCGTCGATGTTTTCCCACAGCGTGCGAGTCAGATCATAAACTGTCTCCTCGTCCAGATCGCCGCGGCAGAACATGACCATCTTGATAGCCGAAGTCTCTACGTCCTGCGTCTGGCCGGGATAGGTGCCGGCCGGAATGGTATAGGCGGCATACCAGGGGTATTCCTCACGCAGCTTGTTCAGGATCTCCCCATCGACGCCCACCAAACGGCAGCCGGCGCTGCAGGCCTGGGTGACGGCCGAAGCCGGCGCGCCCGACATGATCCAGGCGCCGTCGATGGAACCGTTCTGCAGCAGATCGGCGGCGTCGGCAAAAGTGATGTATTCACAGTCGATATCATCGGGGAATTGCAGACCGGCGGCCGTAAAGTGATTCTGGCATTCGCCGTAGACGCTGGATCCGGCCGAAGCGACGGCAAAATGCTTGCCGCGGACGTCGGCCAGTCCTTCAATGCCCGAAGCCTCGGTCACCACCATCTGATTGGGATTGAGATACAGGCCGGCGATGACCTTCAGATCCTCGTAGGCATAGCCCTCAAAGCTGTCGGTGCCGTTCAGGCACTGCCAGCAGTTGCTGGAAATGGCGATGGACACCTGCGCCTCTCCCTCGGACACCAGATTGAGGTTCTCGATGCCGCCCGAAGAAGCCTGGCTGGCCGCCTGCACATACTCCAGCTGGCTGCTCCAGAGGTTTGTGATGGCCGCGCCGACGGCATAAAGGGCGCCGGACGCCGACGCCGTGGGGAAGTTGATGATGACGTTCTCTTTTTCCTCACCAGCGGACTGATTCTCTCCGCCGCAGGCAGTCAGCCCGGCACAGAGGGCAAGGGCCAGCAGCAGTGCAAAAAATCTTTTCATGGGTTGGATTCCTTTCTTTCGACAAAGAATAAATTATTTGATCCTGTGCGCGCTGCGCCGCTGCAGCAGCCAGGCAGCCCCCAGCAGGAGCATCCCAAGCAGATCGGTCAGCTGGCCGGGCCAGAGCATGAGGGGCGCCACCAGAAGAAGCAGCAGCCGCACCGGCCACCGGCAGGGGCCATCCAGCCAGCCCTCCAGGCCTGCCGTCAGCGCCGCGGTTCCCACCGCCGCCGTCGCAGCGGCCCACAGGGTCTCGGGCAGCGTGGCCGACGGATCGGCGCCCAGCAGCAGCACGGGATTGTTCAGGAAGAAAAAGGGGATCAGAAATCCGATCAGCCCCAGCCGCACCGACCACAGGGCGGTTTTGGTCTGGTCGGAACCGGCGATGCCCGAAGCCACATAGCTGCTCATGGCCACCGGCGGCGTGATGTTGGACAGGCACGCGTAGATGAGGCAGAACAGATGGGCCGACAGCGCCGGCACTCCCACCCGGATGAGCACCGGCACGGCCACGGCCTGCACGATGACGTAGGCGGCGACGCCGGGCACGCCCATGCCCAGAACGGTGGAAAGCACCATGACCAGCAGCCCGGTGAGGTAGATGCCGCCCTTTTCGGCCAGCTCAAGGATCAGGTATCCGATATTGAGGCCCAGGCTGGTCAGCGTCACCGTGCCGATGATGACGCCGATGATTACGCAGCATACGCCCACCGACAAAGCGCCCTTGGCCCCTTCGACGCAGGCGTCCACGATCTGCCGGCCGGTCATGCGGGTCTCCTTCCGCAGCCAGCTTGCCGCCACGGTAGAAAGGATGCCGAACACGGCGGCGTACAGCGGGGTGTAGCCGGCCAGCATCAGCCCGATCAGCACCGCCAGCGGCAGCAGCAGATGACCCTGCCGCCGCAGCACCTCCGCGGCCTTGGGGATGTTTTCGGTGACACCGGCCAGCCCCAGCCGCCGCGCCTCGAAATGGACAGCGAACAAGAGGCCCAGATAATAGAGAAAGGCCGGCACCACAGCCGCCAGCATGACCTTCGTGTAGCTGATATTGAGAAACTCCGCCATGACGAAGCCCACCGCCCCCATGATGGGCGGACAAAACTGGCCGCCGGTGGACGCCACCGCCTCCACAGCGCCGGCGAATTCCTTTTTATAGCCGGCCTCCCGCATCAGCGGAATGGTGATGGTGCCGGTGGTGGCGACATTGGCCACGGCCGAGCCATTGATCATGCCCATCAGCGCCGAAGCCAGCACGGCCACCTTGGCCGGTCCGCCGGGCGTGCGTCCCACGAGGGTCAGCGAAAGGTCGCTGATCAGCCGGGAGAAGCCGCTCTGCTTGAGAAAGGCGCCGAAGACGACGAAAAGGAAAATATAGGTGGCCGATACGCCGGCGCCGGTGCCCAGCAGGCCCTGCGTGCCCCAGAACTGGGTGGAAAGCACCCGCTTGAGGGTAAAGCCGTTATGCCCCAGCGCGCCGGGCAGCCACGCACCGAAAAAGTTGTAGCCCAGAAAGAGCAGGGCCAGCGCCGCCAGATTGCCGGCTGCCCGCCGCGCCGCTTCAAAGGCCAGCACCAGGCCGACGGCGGCAATGGCCAGCTCGAAGGGCTGCAGCCGCCCGCCGTTCTGCGCCACCTGCGGGTAACGCAGCATAAGATAGCCGAAGGCACCTGCCGTCAGCGCCGCCAGCACCAGGTCGAAGACCGGCGGCATCTTGCGGCATTTCATCTCGCCCTTCCGCGCCGGATAAAGCAGAAAGGTGAAGCTGAGCAGAAAAATACAGTGTACCGCCCGCAGCGTGACGGCGCTCATCCGGCCAAAGACGGCGCTGTAGATCTGAAAGCCTGTCCACAGACAGAGCAGCACCGTCATCAGCCGGCCCCAGCCGCCGGTATAGGTGCGCAGGCGGCCCGGCGCCGCCTGTTCGTCTTTCTTTTCTTTTCCGTCGCCCATGGCATCCTCTCCCCCGTCTTTCCCGGACTATTGCAGATGATTATTGATTATATCAGCTTTTCCGCCCTTTGCCAATGCAAACCGGCGCCCGGTCATTCCACACAAAAGGCCTCGGTGGAAGGCAGGCCTTGCCATACGATGCCGCCCCGGTAATATTCCTGCACAACCGTGCTGTCGACCTTCGTATATTCGATCAGAAAAACATCGGTATCTTCCACCTTGACCGGATAGTTATTGTACGGCAGTACCTCTCCCGTGACCGGGCAATCCTTGAAATCCTCATAAGCGTTCCGCAGCCGCCAAAAAGCCCTTTTCAAATACAAATCGGTAAAAGCAGAGAGATCCTCTTCCCCAAAGTAATCGGCCGTATAGGTTTTTCCGGCTATCTCGACCTCCTCCGTTCGGAGAGGGATCTGCATCAAGGTCATATCTTCCGTGTACAAAGCCTCCCCATAACGCGTTTTCAACAGATTTGCCATGGTGCCCACCGCTCCCGGGTCGGCATGCGCCGCACCGCAGATAACCATGGCATCCGCCCCATTCAAACTATCAAACTGCCGTATAAAGTTTTCTGTCATGCTGCTTTCGCGATATTCCCGATCTCTACTTTGATAAAAAATTCTTCCCTGTTCGATGACTTCCTGGGTCTGACGGTATTCTTCGGTATCCGTCCCTTGTCTGGTAGCCTTGAGCCATCCCAGATAGCTTTCCCCAAGCGTATTGTATTGATGACCGACATCGAAGCCGTGAAAAATGGTTTCCGGGAACCCATCTTTAATCTGTTTATAAAAATCCAAGACAGCTTGTGTATTCGACGGTGTACCGGCCCAGTCGGCATATACCATTTCCAGGATCTTATCGTCTTCTGCCTGCATCCAAAGGTTTAAAAACGCCGCCGTATAGCACGGCATCTCAACAAACAGATCACGCATACCCGCCTCACTATAATATGTCCCCCACAGCTCCAGCTCCTGCGCCAGAAGATCGCTGTCGGCGTGCCGCTCGCCATACAGGTAAATCTGTCCCTGCCCGGCTTCCCTGGGCACATCATTGGGTCGGTCATACCACAACAGCACGGCTAAAACAGCGACTGCTGCTGCCAAAGCCGCCAGCCAAACGACTTTTGCATGTGATCGTTTCTTCATATTTCTTCTCTGTCTTTCACTGGATTCCCTGTCATGCATCTCCGCCAAACGCACAAAAACCATACCCCAAAGGGTATGGTTTTGCTTGGAGCTGGAAACGTGACTCGAACACGCGACCTGCTGATTACGAATCAGCTGCTCTACCGACTGAGCTATTCCAGCATATATTCACAAAAGTGTCCCGGCGGACATTGCCTAATTATTATATCGGAAAGGCGCCCGATTGTCAACGGTGAAAATTCAATATTTCAATCTCTTTCCCGCAAGCGGCACTGCGTCCCTGCCTGTGGTCCTTCGGCGGCAGTTGTCGAAGATATACAAAGCGGCCCATCTGTTTTATTGCATTTTTACGGATTTTATGCTTGACAAACCCGGACCTTTCCTGTAATATAACTTTGTTAATCCTTGCCTGCGCAAGCGCGGCAGGCCAAATGTCCAGAAGGAGGTGCAATGTAAAATGCCTAAAGTAACAGCGAACTACGAGACACTTTTCATCGTCAACGCCACCATCGGCGAGGAAGCCATCGCTTCCGTCGTTGAGAAGTTCACGACCCTCGTCAGCCAGAACGGCGAGCTCACATCGGTCAACGAGTGGGGCAAGCGTCGCCTGGCCTACGCCATCGACGATATGACAGAGGGTTACTATGTCCTCATTGAGTTCAACAGCAAGCCTGAGTTCCCTGCTGAGCTCGACCGTATCTTCAACATCACTGAGGAAGTCATGCGTTCCATCATCATTGCCAAGGAGTAATCGAAAGAGGTTTACGTCATGCTGAACAAGACCATCCTCATGGGCCGTCTGACAGCCGAACCCGAGCTGCGCCGCACCCAGAATAACACTTCGGTAACGTCCTTCACCCTTGCTGTCAACCGCAGCTACGCCCGCCAGGGCGAGCAGGCACAGACCGATTTCATCGACGTCGTCGCCTGGAGCTCCACCGCAGAGTTCGTCACAAAATGGTTCCACAAGGGTATGCTTGTCGCCGTCTGCGGCCGTCTGCAGACCCGCACATGGGAAGACAGGCAAGGCAACAAACGCAAGTCCACAGAGGTCGTGGCGGAGGAAGTTCACTTCGCCGAGCCCAAGCGGGAAAGTCAGCCCCAGTCGCAGTACCGGAACACAGCACCGGCCGCCCCCTCCTCCCTGCCCTTTGATTTCAACAGCGGAGTGGACGAGTTCCGTGAGCTTTCCGATGACGACGGCGAACTCCCGTTCTAACTATTCTGATTAGAAGGAGGAAACTCAATCATGGAGACAAAAGAAAGAACCGAGCGCCCCGAGCGTGCTGAGCGTCCTGAGCGCCCCGAGCGTCCCAGAAACGACAGACGCCGCAGAAAGATCTGCCAGTTCTGTGCCGACAAGGTCGAGCACATCGATTATAAGGATACTGCCAAGCTGCGCAAGTATGTTTCGGACAGAGGCAAGATCCTGCCCCGCAGAATGACCGGTACCTGCGCCATGCATCAGCGTCAGCTGACCGAGGCCATCAAGCGTGCCCGTCACGTTGCTCTGCTGCCCTATACAGCGGAATAATGACAACAGTTAAAAAAGCTGCCCATACGGGCAGCTTTTTTGTTATGCTTTTCTATGAAATATGCCTAAAAGATCTTCTTTTTCAATCTTGAACAAAATCTTTATATATTGTG
>CAMEZQ010000060.1 GCA_945947915.1 uncultured Clostridia bacterium
TCCCGTTTGCCGTCTTCCAGCTCCACGCGGGCGTCTTCCAGTTCCTGCTCGGCGTCCAGCAGCTCCTGCTCGCCATCCCGCAGCTCAGCTTCGGCGTCGCGCAGCTGGGCTTCGGCGTCCTCCAGCTCCCGGCGGCCGTCTTCCAGGGTCAGCCAGGCGTCCAGCAGCTGCCGCTTGGCGGCCTTCAGCTCCTGCTCGCCGTCGTAGAGGGCGTCCCAGCCGGCAGAGATCTCCTGCTCGCCGGCATCCAGCTCCAGCCGGCCGGCCTCCAGCGCCTGCCGGTTTTCATCGATCTGGGCCTGCCCGGCGCGGATCTGGTCCAGCGCGCCGCCCAGCGCCGCACCCAGCATGGGGTCGCTGTCGGCCAGCGCGATCAGCTGATCGGCCGTGGTGATCTCCATGCCTTCGGGCAGATAGGGCGCCAGCGCCTGCCCGGCCATAGCCGCCTGGGCGTCCAGCGCCTGCTGGCCCTGCTCCAGCTGGGCCTCGGCGGCATCCAGCTGGGCGCGGCCCTCGTCGATCTGGGCCTGGCCGCTGCGCAGCTGCCGGCGGGCGCTGCTCATGGCCTTGACGCCGTCGTCATATTCCTGCTTGCCGTCCAGATATTCCTGCAGGCCGTCTTCATACGCCTGCCTGCCGTCTTCGTATTCCCGCAGGCCGTCCTGATAATCCAGCAGGCCCTGTTCGTAATCGGCCTTGCCGTCCAGATATTCCTGCAGGCCGTCCTGATACTTCTGCAGGCCGTCCTGATAATCCACCAGGCCCTGGGCATAGTCGGCTTCGCCGTCGTCCAGCTCGATTCTGGCGTCCCGCAGCTCGGCTTCGGCGTCGGCGATCTCCTGCCGGGCCTCCGCTTCTTTTTGGGCCAGCGTTTTGCGGCCGTCGGCAATATCGGTCTCGGCTTTTTGGATCTTATCCTCGGCCTTGGCGAATTCCGCGTCGGCCTCGGCTTTCTTTTCATAATATGTATCCCAGGCGTCGTCGATCTTTTCCCGGGCTTCGCTCAGCACCTTGTCGTGACGGTGGTATTTCTGGGTGTCGGCCAGAGCCTCCACGGCGTCCAGCACCGGCTGGGCGGCCTCATCGTAGGCGTCGCTGAGGGAGACCAGTCCCCGGGTATCCCGGAAGGTGGCCATGATCTCGGTGTAATAATCGGTATCAAACAGGCTTTCACAGACGTAAATGACTTCGTCGATGGAGCCGCTGCCGATGGTGGTCTGTTCCCGGGCCATGGCCATGTAATAGGGATTTTCCACCAGGCCCACCACGGTCAGGGTGCGGCCGGTGAAATCTTCGCTCTGGTCCTGGCTGTTCTGGGCCGAAAAGGTCAGCCGGTCGCCCAGGCGGATATCCTTGACGGCCGAGACCGTCGATTCGGCCAGACATTCGGTTTCCTTTTCCGGCAGGCGGCCCTCGGCCAGGGTCAGCCGGTTGACGCTGCCGGCCAGCGGATCGCCGTCGGGCACGCCGTAGACCTTGAGGGCCAGCGTGACGCCCTCCTGGTTTTCAAAGAGGATATCGGCCGTCCTGAATGCGGCGGCCCGGTCGATGCCCTCCACCTGCCGCAGGGCTTCCAGATCGTCGTCGTCCAGACCGACGTTGGACAAAAGCCGCAGGTCGGCCAGGCAGTTCTGGTCGAAATACCGGCTGCCCGAATCGGCCATGTCGGGGGTGGCGGCCAGCAATCCGGCCAGAAAGCCCACGCCCAGGGCCGAAATGGCAAAGATGGCGGCGAAGCGGCCCAGCGAGCTTTTGATGGACCGCAGGATGGTTTTGATGGTCGTTTTGTTCACGGGCTACCACTCGATCCTTTCCACGGGCGTGGGGTCGGGGTTGACCGTCATCGACTGCACCGCGCCGTTCTTGACCGAGATGACCCGGTCGGCCATGGCCGTCAGCGCCTGGTTATGGGTGATGACGATGACCGTCTTGCCCATGCGGCGGCAGGTCTGCTGCAGCAGGGCCAGCACGGCCTTGCCGGTGTTGTAGTCCAGCGCGCCGGTGGGCTCGTCGCACAGCAGGATCTTGGGATTTTTGGCGATGGCCCGGGCGATGGACACACGCTGCTGCTCGCCGCCCGAAAGCTGGGCCGGGAAGTTGCCCATGCGGTCGCCCAGCCCCACCTCCCGCAGGGTCTCGGCTGGGTCGAGGGGGTCGCGGCAGATGGCGCCGGCCAGCTCGACGTTTTCCAGCGCCGTCAGATTCTGCACCAGATTGTAGAACTGAAAGACGAAGCCCACGTCATACCGCCGGTAGGCCGTCAGCTCCCGGGTGCCCAGGGCCGAGATCTCCCGGCCGTCCAGCAGCACCCGGCCGCCGTCGCAGCTGTCCATGCCCCCCAGAATGTTGAGGATGGTGGTCTTGCCGGCGCCCGAGGGGCCGACGATAACGCAGAACTCGCCCTTTTCGATCTCGAAGGAGACCTCCCGGGCGGCGTAGATCTCCTGCTCGCCCATTTTGTATTTCTTGGTCACTTTGTCAAACTGTATATATGCCATGCGCAGTCACGCTCCCCTGCTTTTTGATCGATCTTAATAATTTAATATAGCATAATTTTGGGTCGAGGCAAAGCGGCCGGGACGCTTTTTAACATATTTGTAAAAAAGCCCGGGGCGGCTGCATAAATTTCCCGGCCCTTTTTGGAAATATGCGCGGGCCGGCGCCGTCTTATGCCAAAGTGTACACAAAGCACGACGGGCGGCTGCAAAGTTTGTGCAAACTGCCATGCGGAAATGGGTTGAATATTTATTCCGGACGTCGTATAATTATCCCGTCAACAAAACACAGACACATTTGCTTGTCTGAGATGAAAGGAAAGAACCGATATGAAGAATTTTAAAAAGCTGGCCGCGCTCCTGCTGGCGCTGACCATGGTCTTTGCTCTGGCAGCCTGCGGCGGCTCGGATACCGATACGGACAACGGCGGCGAAGCCAAGGAAAAGCTGACCGTCGGCACTTCGGCCGACTACGCCCCCTTCGAGTTCCACAAGATGATCGACGGCAAGGACACTATTCTGGGCGCCGACATCGAGCTGGCCCAGAAGATCGCCGATGATCTGGGCATGGAGCTGGTCATCAAGGACATCGCCTTCGACACCCTGCTCAACGAGCTGCAGGGCGGCACCGTGGATGTGGTCATTGCCGGCATGAACGCCGATGAAGAGCGCGTCCAGCAGGCCACTCCCTCCGATGCCTATTACAGCGAAGTCAACCAGATGCTGGTCATCCGCACTGAGGACGCCGATACATACAAGGCCGCTTCCGACTTTGACGGCGTCAAGGTGGCCGTTCAGGCCGGCACCATCTTCCCGGGCGTGGCCGAGGAGAATCTGACCGGCTGCGAGACCCTGATCCTGCAGGCTGTGCCCGACATCTTCAACAATCTGATCAACGGCAAGTGTGACGCCGCGCTGGTCGACGGCAACGTTGGTCAGGGCTACATCGACGCCAACGACGGCCTGGTGGCCGTGGACATCGAGTTCCCCATGGTGGACGGCATGTCGGCCTGGGTCCAGAAGGACGACCCCAAGGGCCTGCTGGAGTCCATCAACAAGAGCATCGCCGAGATCGCCGAGGCCGGCACCTATGAACAGTGGCTGGCCGAGGCCGAGGAACAGTCGGCCGAGTAAAAAAACAACAAAGCCTGCCGATGCCGGATGCACGCATCCGGCATCGGTTTTGCCGATCAAAACCCCCAACAAAAATGAAGGAGAGATCCCATGAGTCTACTGGAGCGGATGTTTGATTTCAGCTTCCTGCCGAAATACGCATCCTATTTTACCAACGGTATCATCTGCACCCTGCTCATCTCGGTGGTCAGCGTGTTTGCCGCCGTGCTGCCGGCTTTGCTGCTGGCTCTGATGCGCCTGTCCAAGAATAAGTTCCTGCGCGGCATTTCCGGCGCCTATATCCAGATCTTCCGTTCGACGCCGCTGCTGGTGCAGCTGTTCATCGTCTATTTCGGCCCCTTCGGCGTCATCACCCTGCCGTCCTACAAGCTGTTCGGCTTTATCGACACGGCCATCTTCATCCCCGGCGTCGTCGCCCTGGCCCTCAACAGCTCGGCTTATGTCGCCGAAAGCATCCGCGCCGGTATTCTCGCCGTCGATCGCGGGCAGACCGAAGCCGCCCGCTCGCTGGGTCTGACCCAGGCCCAGACCATGCGCTATGTCGTGCTGCCCCAGGCCGTCAAGAACATCATCCCCACCCTGGCCAACGAGCTGGTCACCATGGTCAAGGAGACATCGGTCGTCGGCTATCTGGGCGTGCAGGACATCATGTGGGGCACCAAGACCACTGTCGGCGCCACCTTCAAGCCCCTTTCGCCCTATATTCTGGCGGCGCTGATCTATTTTGCCATCAACTTCCCTGCCGGCAAGGCAGTCGAAGCCCTGGAGAGGAGGATGCGCCGTGGCGACGTTCGGTAAGGAACTCATTCATGTCAATCATGTGACCAAGAAATTCAACGCCCAGATCACCGCCCTCGACGACTGCTCCCTGACCATCCGGCAGGGCGAAGTGGTCGTCATCGTCGGCCCCTCCGGTTCGGGCAAATCCACCATGCTGCGCACCCTCAACCTGCTGGAGGTGCCCACGACCGGCGAGGTCATTTTCGACGGCGTCAACATCGCCGACAAATCGGTCAATATCGACCTCCACCGGCAGAAGATGGGCATGGTCTTCCAGCACTTCAACCTCTTCCCCCATATGACCATTATGGATAACCTCATCCTGGCCCCCACCAAGGTTAAGGGCATGGAGGAGCAGGCGGCCCGCGCGCTGGCCATGGGCCTGCTGGAGACCGTCGGCCTGGCCGACCGTGCCGACGCCTACCCCATTCAGCTTTCGGGCGGCCAGAAGCAGCGCATCGCCATCGTCCGCGCCCTGTGCATGGAGCCGGAGGTCATGCTCTTCGACGAGCCGACTTCGGCCCTCGATCCCGAGATGGTCGGCGAGGTCCTGGAGGTCATGCGTGAGCTGGCCCGCAAGGGCATGACCATGGTGGTGGTCACCCACGAAATGGGCTTTGCCCGCGAGGTCGGCACCCGCGTCCTCTTTATGGACCAGGGCAAGATCCTGGTGGATGAAGACCCCGAGACCTTCTTCACCAAGCCGGAAAATCCCCGTCTTAAGGATTTCCTCTCTAAAGTTCTGTAAAATCAACAGAGATATGCCCCCGTGCCATGCGCGGGGGCGTTTTTTTGTATGCGCCGCACCCATGCCTCCCTTGTGCAAAGGGAGGTGGGGTCGAAGACCCCGGAGGGATTGTGCTTTTCTTGATTTTTCCTTCTCAACTTCGCCTGTCCGCCTTGGCAAGTGCGCGTTTTTCTGTTACTTTCGACTGCCCGAAAGTAACCAAAGGGCACCGGGGGCGCCGGAGGCTCCCCCCGGACCCCCAGGCGAGGGTGTAGGTGGGTTTTGGTGTGCGATTCCGGACATATGGGAGCCGCGTCCCGAAGCCCCGCTGACGCGGAACGGCTCCGGGACGCTCCCGGTGCGTGTCGGCGCCCGGAAGTCATGAAGGGCCTGCTTTTTTTGTCTGGCTGCTTTATCATCAGGCCGGGAACTTCGCTGAAGCGGACGAATTTGGATGCTGCGCCGCACCCATGCCTCCCTTGTGCAAAGGGAGGTGGGTCGCAGACCCGGAGGGATTGTGCTTTTCTGTGTTCTCCTTCTCAACTTCACTTGTCCGCCTTGACAGGCGCGCGTTTTCTGTTACTTTCGACTGCCCGAAAGTAACCAAAGGGCACCGGGGGCGCTTTAAGCCGCCCCCCGGACCCCCAGGCGAGGGTGCGGGTGGGATGTGATGTGCTTTCCCAGACACATGGGAGCCGCGTCCCGAAGCCCCGCTGACGCGGAACGGCTTCGGGTCGCTCACGCAGCTCGTCTGCGTCCGGAAGCTATGAAGGGCCTGCTTTTTTTGTCTGGCTGCTTTATCATCAGGCCGGGAACTTCGCTGAAGCGGACGAATTTGGATGCTGCGCCGCACCCATGCCTCCCTTGTGTAAAGGGAGGTGGGTCGCAGACCCGGAGGGATTGTGGGCCGGTCTCGCTGTGTCTTATTTTGACAAAGCGGGCAGCAAAAAAGTCCGGCACATCCGTGCCGGACTTTTTCTATGGAATTGTTTTTTCACAGGCATGCGCCGGGAAAAACGCGGTATTCCTTTACTTGAGCAGGGACGGGGTCTTGCCTTCGATGCCGGCGGCCATGAGCAGGAGCAGCATGACTTCCTGGGGGCACTTGTGGCTGTTCTCGATGGGGTAGAACTCCTCGAGGTTGTGGCACTTGGAGTCGATGGGGCCGCCGCCGATGGTGACGCAGGGCAGACCTCTCGATACGGCCATATTGCCGTTGACGCAGCCGCCCTTGGTGAACTCCACCTTGTCGGGGTCGGGGCTGAGGTGCTTGGCGGCCAGATAGGTGGCCTCCACCAGCGGCGCGTGGATGTCCTGGGTGCCGGCGGGCACGTCGCAGTACTGCTTGCAGTCCCAGGTGATGGTGTCCTTGCCCCAGCGGGCCGTCTCTTCGTCGCAGGCCTCCTGAATGGCCTTGAAGATGCGGTCGTTCAGCTCTTCCAGCAGCTCGGCCGAGTTGGAGCGGAAGTTGAACTTGATGGTGGCCTTGGGGACGATGGCGTGGACGCCGGCGTCGTTGCCGGCATGGAAGTTGGAGACGCAGAAGGTGGTCTTGGGTTCTTCGGCCACCTGGAAGTCGGCGATCTTGGCCACGGCGCGGGCGGCGGCGTGGAGGGGGTTGGCCATCTTGCCGAAGGCGCCGTAGGCGTGGCCGCCGATGCCGTAGAAGTTGACCTCATAGGTCTTGAAGCCGGTGGCTTCAAAGGTGATGCTCTCAGTCCAGGCGCCGTCGACGCTGATAGAGCCTTCGATGTCGGGGTTGTGGTCGAGGAAATCCTTCATGCCGCCCAGGGAGCCCATGCCTTCCTCGCGGGAGGTGCCCACGAAGACGATGTCGCCGCTGGTCTGCAGGCCGGAGGCCTTGAGGCCGCGGAGCGCCGACAGCAGCACGGCCAGGCCGCGGGTGTCGTCGACGATGCCGGGGGCGTAAAGCACGCCGTTCTCACGCTTGACTTCCTTGACGCTGCCGAAGGGGAAGACGGTGTCTAGGTGGGCTTCCACCAGGATCTTGGGGCCGGTGCCCGCGCCCTTCCACAGGGCGACGGCGTTGCCGAACTCGTCCACATGGGCGTCCTCCAGGCCCAGCTTGCCCAGATACTCGGCATAAGCCTTGGCGCGGGCCTCCTCGTGGAAGGTGGGGGCCTCGATGAGGGTCAGAGCCACCTGGTCCTCGATGGACTGCTCGGCGTCGGCCTCGACAAAGGCCAGAGCCTTCTGGACTTCCTCCAGCGACAGCACCTGCCGGAAGAGCTGGCTGACTTTTTCAGATACCTGATATTCCATAAATCTTTACCTCCATTCAGGCGTCCTGCGGACGCCGTGATTCTTCGTGATGTCCAAACAGCTTCCGGACAGCTTTTACGCGATGACGATGGCCAGGATGACGGCATCGCTGCCGCCGCGGTTTTCCAGGGCGTGATACCCGCCGCCGCCGGTGAACATGGCGTCGCCCGCGCCCATGATGACCTCGGCGCCGTCGTCGTTGGCGACGACCTCGCCCGACAGGACGTAATAGATCTCGGCGTCGGTCTCGTGGGTATGGCCGCCGATGGTCGAGCCGGGCTTGACGGTCAGCCGGTTGAACAGGGTGGCCTTGCCCAGCATCTCGTCGGCCTTATAGACGATCTCGGTCTCCACGGGGCCGTGGCCGCCCCGCAGGTTTTCCCGCTGGAGCCGCTGCAGATCCTTGCTGTGATGTACCATAACGATCCCTCCGGATAAATATTTTGTTCCTGCTTTGATGATAGCACAAATAAAAGCGCCGAACAACCCGTTTTTCGCCGCTGCACGGCCGGGCGGGCGCGCCGCCGGCGGCTTCTTGTAGGATTGTCAAACATATTGGACAGAGAACTCGGAGGGAGATAGCCAGCCGA
>CAMEZQ010000061.1 GCA_945947915.1 uncultured Clostridia bacterium
AGCATCCGGCTGTTAACCGGAGGGTCGTTGGTTCAAACCCAACAGGGGGAGCCATGAAAAGCTCTGACGGAAGTCGGAGCTTTTTTTCTATCTTTCTGGAGGTATGTCCATGAAAAAACGGGTTTCTTTGCTGCTTCTCTTTGTGCTGATCTGCGGAGCCGTTCTGTTTGCGCGGGTGCTGTCGGTCTATGACGATTACCGGAACCCGCCGCTGATGCGGCTTTTTTGCGATGACTGGAGCACGACAGTGGCCGGTCAGGCCGTGTCCTGGTCCTACGACAGCCTGCTGGGACGCAGGAGCTATACGGCGCAGCTTGTGCACCCTCTGGAACAGACCGACCGGGGCACGATTCTGGAAACATACGGCAATTCTTTTAAGATAGGTTTTGATACGGTGCAGCCGGATATGATCCTTTCGGCATGCAGATGGCCGGTGGACGCTTTGGGAGATCCCGATGCCGAGGCGGAGCTTGTGGCGGTCGGCGAGCCGCAGGAGGTCGATGAGGGCCACTGGATCTATGCCGTGGAGGTCGAATACCAGGGGCAGGATCATTACAGAGGGACAGCGCAGTATGTTTTCCATGTATCGAATACACAACGGTATTGAAAAGAAGATAACATATTGTAATATCCTGCCGAAATAATACTGAAAAAGATATAAGACAGCAATCGTTTTCAATCTGGCCATATTTTCAGGCATGGGATATGGTATAATAGAATTATAAAAACAGCGGCCGCGGCCGCTGGAAAGAACAGTATAAGAACAGAAGGTAATCTGCGTATGGGTACTATGATGGAAGTTCTGGACAAGATCATGTCCAATATCACCGGCGTGACGCTGGGTGCGCTGATCATGATCGTCGGTTTGTTTATCGAGCCGGCGTCGTCGATCGACTGGCTGCCGAACGTGATGATCTTCGGCGGCATGTTTATCGTTGTCATGTTTTTGTCCATCGCGATGCGGCAGTATGTCGATACAGTCAATCCCGATTTCGGCCGGGTAACAGCCATTGAAGAGATCGAGGAGGAAACAAAAAACGCCGCCAACGCGGGAAAGGCCAAAGCATTTGACATGCAGATCGTGCTGTACGGCATCATGTTTGTCACTTTCTCGCTGTTGGGGGCGTCCTGGAAGATCCTGTCGATCCTGATGGTGTGCTGCGTTGTGAATGAGGCGGTTGCCCTGCTGAATAACTATAAGGTCTTTAAGGCCAAACGGCAGGACTATATGGATCAGCGGCGCTGATCTGCTGCCGGATCAGAGCGGCCGGCCTTCCCGGTCAAAGAGGGGCAGCTTTTCCAGATAGATGATATCCTCGCGGGCCTGGGCATCGCCTTCGGCCAGAATGGCCATGCGGCCGCAGATCTGGCCGCCGGCCTTTTCCACCAGAGCCTCGATGGCGCGCAGCGACTCGCCGGTGGAAATGACGTCGTCGACGATGAGGATGCGCTTGCCTTTCATCTTGGCAGCCAGGTGTCCGTCGAGATAGAGGGTCTGTTTGGCGGCTGTGGTGATGGACTGGACTTCGGCCGAGATGACATCGCGCATATAGAGCTTGACCGATTTGCGGGCCAGAAAATAGGTGTCGTCGCCGTGCTGGCGTGCCATTTCATGGGCCAGAGGGATACCCTTGGATTCGGCGGTGATCAGATAATCATACTCCGGGGCGCGCTTGAGCAGCTCCGAGGCGCAGGCGCAGGTCAGTTCGACGTCACCGAAGATGACGAAGGCGCCGATATTGAGCTGATCGGAGATGGGGCAGAGAGGCAGGTCGCGCTCCAGGCCGGCAACATGCATTCTGTAATACATTTTATAGGCTCCTTATCTAATAGTAGCTTGAGGTGGGTCCTCTGCGCAGGCAGAGAGCCTCCGAGACTATCCTATCGCAAACCAGAGGCTTTGTAAAGCCTTTCTTCGTCCGGAATCGAGGTGTATGCCATGCGGCGTTGGTCCGCGCTTTTTTTACTGCTTTTTCTTTTGCTGCTGCCCGGGTGCGGCGCGGCGCAAACGGAGACGGGGGAAGAAGGTCCCGCAGAGCCGCCCCTGACCGTCACGGTGGACGGTGTCGGTGAGGAACAGGTACAGCCGGAAAAAGAGGCTGAACCGGAGGAGGATCTGCCGCCGGCGGCATCGGTATCTTCGGCGGCGGCCAGCCGGCTCCAGGGCGGGAATGCGGTCGTGGCGGCATCGGCACAGAAGGCCGCGCTGCTCTCGCAGCAGGGCGGTATCCTGCTGGCCGACCTGCAGAACGGCACCTGCACATGGATCTCCGACGCCGGCGCCCGATCCCTGTATTACAGCGGCGGCGATCTTTTTTACACCAGCGACAGCGGCATTTTCCGCGTGACGCCTCAGGGGGAGACGCAGCAGCTTTCGGAAGAATTGAGCTATGCCATGCGGCTGGAGGATAAGCTGTATTACATCCGTCAGACCGACCTGGCCGAAGAAGAGGCGCTGGGGGAGCTGTGGTGCATGGATCCCGACGGCAGCGGCCGGGTGGCCATTCTGGCCGATGAAGTGGCCGGCGGCTTCTGCATCCGGGACGGCTGGGTCTATTATATCGCCAGAAACGACGGAAGCCTGTATCGGGCCATGCTTTTCGGCAGCCAGTCGACCGAACTGGCCGCCGGTGTGCAGGAGATCTGCCTGGTGACCGACCGGGCCGTGTATTATAAAGAGGACAGTGAACGGCAGGCCCTGCGGCGTGTCGACCTGCGCACCGGCGCCAATATTTCGCTGGGGGCCTTTGGCGAATGTGCGGCAGTGGATGAGACCATCTGCGTCATGGCCCGCAAGGAACGCCCCTGGGGGCTGGACAATCAGTTTACGCTGATGTCCTTTGACGACCGGACCCAGGAGATGACCGATCTTCTGGTCTTTGAAAACGTCGGCACCGACCGTCTGCTCTGGCAGGCAGGAGGTCATGTATATATGCGCCGGGCGTCGGGCGTGATTTACCGGATGGATCTGCAGGATCCCGGCCAGGAGAAGGAAGATCTGTTTTCGGCGCAGGCCGTTTTTGCCGATGGCTATATCTTTGACCTGCAGGCCGGAGGCCTTGCCGTTTACGATTGCGCAGCGGCGGAAAGCCGCGTTCTGCCCATTGGGTGATCAAAAAAACAGCGTAAAGAAAAAGCTTCGTTTGCAAACGAAGCTTTTTTGTTTTATCTGAAGGCTCAGATATGGATCTGTATGGGGCCGAAGTCAAAAAGACCGCTGCCCTGGTGCAGCTGCCCCCGGGCGGCCAGCGCGTCAAAGGCCGCATCGGTGCGGGCCAGCAGGTCACAGGGGATCTCCAGCCGGTGATGGCCGGGGAAGAGCCGCGTGACCGGCAGGGCGGCCAGACGCTTGACCGAGCGGGCAAAGGCCAGCGGATCGGTGGAGGGGTAGAAGGCGTAGAGGGTGCCTTCGTAGATCAGATCGCCGGTGAAGAGCCAGCCCCGGTCCGGCTCGTAAAAGCACAGGTGTCCGGGGGAATGGCCCGGCGTGTGCAGCACCTGAATACGGCGGCCGCCCAGGTCGATCTCGTCGCCGTCGTTCAGCAGACAGGTGGGCTCGCCTGCAAAGGGCGTGAAGGCGTCGGGATCGAAGCCGG
This sequence comes from uncultured Clostridia bacterium, assembly GCA_945947915.1. GTDB lineage: Bacteria > Bacillota > Clostridia > Oscillospirales > Butyricicoccaceae > RGIG1902. Next base: position 3,597 of record CAMEZQ010000061.1, read on the forward strand.
ACGGGAAATCGTGAAAACCCCGGGTCAGATCCTGCCGCACCTGGGTCAGCGGCAGGGGGAAGCGGCGCAGCCATGCGGCTTCAGCGGGGTGAACGCCCCGCTGGGCAAAGCTGCCGTGGCTGCCGATGTGATCCCAGTGGACATGGGTGGCGGCAGCCAGCACCGGCAGGGCGGTATGGGCGCGCACCAGCGGCGCCAGGTCACGCACGCCCAGGCCGGTGTCGATGAGCAGAGCCCGGGCCTCGCCCAGCAGCAGATAGCAGTGGGTCTCCTCCCAATGGCGGTATTCGCTGAAGACGAAGGTGTCGGAGCCGATGGGCTCGACGGTGAACCAGGGCCTCACAGGGGCAGACCGCATTCGCCTGTCTTGCGCTCGTCCAGCGGGGGATTGCCGGTGACTACTTCATAGAAGCGGAAGCCGCCCGAGAGATTATGGCAGTCGTAGCCGTACTGGCTGAGCAGGCGGCAGGCGATATAGCTGCGCTGGCCGCTGCGGCAGTTGATGTAGAGGGGCTTGGCAGGGTCCAGCTCGCCCATACGCGCCCGCAGCTGATCCAGCGGGATGTGGACGGTGCCTTCGATATGGCCCTGGGCGTATTCGGCGTCGGTGCGCACGTCCAGCATGGTCACGCTGCCGTCCCGGGGCAGGGCGGCCACATCGTGCCAGTGATACTGTTTCACCAGCCCCATGCGCAGGTTTTCGATGACGTAGCCAGCCATGTTGACCGGGTCCTTGGCCGAGGCGTAGGGGGGCGCGTAGGCCAGATCCAGCTCCTCCAGGTCGGCGGCCGTCATGCCGGCCTGAATGGCCGTGGCCAGCACGTCGATGCGCTTGTCCACGCCGTCGGCGCCGACGATCTGGGCGCCCAGAATACGGCCCGATTCGGGGTCGAAGAGCACCTTGATGGACATATTGGTGCCGCCGGGGTAATAGCCGGCGTGGGAGGCCGAGAAGAGCAGGGCTTTGTCGTAGCATACGCCCAGCGCCTTGGCCGTCTTTTCGTTGAGGCCGGCAGCGGCGGCCGTCATGTCAAAGAGCTTGATGACCGACGAGCCTGCAGCCCCCCGGTAGACGGCGGGCAGGCCGCAGATGTGGTCGGCGGCGATGCGTCCCTGCTTGTTGGCCGGGCCGGCCAGCGAAATCAGCCCCGCTTTTCCGGTCACACGGTGCCGGATGCGGACGGCGTCGCCCACGGCATAAATGTCGGGCTGGGAGGTGCGCATATGCTCGTCGACGACGATGCTGCCCCGCTCGCCCAGCTCCAGCCCGGCCGCTTTGGCCAGCGCCGTATCGGGGGCGACGCCCACGGCCAGCAGCACCAGATCACAATCCAGGGACTGGCCGTTTTTCAGCGATACGGTGACAGGGCCGGTGTCGTGGTCGGTGATGGCGGTGACGGCCGTGGACAGGCGCAAATGCAGGCCGCGCGCACGCAGGCCGGCGTGGATCTCCTGGGCCATATCAAAGTCGAAGGGGGGCATGACCTGATCCAGCTGCTCGACCAGCGTCACATCCAAGCCGCGGGCCATGAGGTTTTCGGCCATTTCCAGGCCGACAAAGCCGCCGCCCACCACCACGGCACGGGTCGGCTTCCGCTGCTCCAGGAAATCCCGGATGCGGAAGGTATCCTCTACTGTGCGCAGGGTAAAGACGCGTTTGCCGTCGGCTCCGGGCAGGGGCGGCACGACGGCGCGGGCGCCCGGCGAGAGGATGAGCTTGTCGTAGCTTTCGGTATAGAACCGGTCGTTTGCAAGATCGTGCACCGTCACAGTTTGGACGGCGGGGTCGATCTTCGTCACCTCGCTGCGGACGCGGACGTCGATGTTGAAGCGGCTGCGGAAGCTCTGGGGCGTCTGGAGGGTCAGCTTTTTCTCCTCTTGGATGACGCCGCCGATATAATAGGGCAGGCCGCAGTTGGCATAGGACACATAGCCGCTGCGCTCGAAGACGATGATCTCCGCCTGCTCGTCCAGCCGCCGCAGGCGGGCTGCCGCCGTGGCGCCGCCGGCGACACCGCCGATGATCAGTACTTTCATAATTTGGCTCCTTTCCCGGCATGAAATATTTAATTCCATTGTAGACATAAACGGCCTGTTTTGCAATAAAAAAACGCCGGGAAAGGTGGGTGGTCGTAAAACTGCAAAATCAAAAAATGGTGACAACTTTGTGATTTGTGCTGTTTCCTTCAGCAAATTGCGCAAATCACAAAGTGCGCTGGGATAGCTGCATAAGCAGCGCAAGGGGTGCAGCCCCTTGTTCCGAACGAAGTGATGCAAAACAGCCCGGACATTCAGCTGTCCGGGCTGTTCGCTCCGCAAGACGCACATACAGGCTTGCCCCTGTATAGAAGTGCGCCCTAGTAGAATCTCGGAGATTGTTCATCTGCCGTTTTTCATCTTGCGTATTATCTTACTATCTGCCACTGGCAAATTCTTGAAACCTGCGCAGGGCGTTAATTACTGAGTTATGAGATACTTTTCCAAGAGCCTCTTTTTTGCCTCCAACATCATATTCCGATACGATGTGATCGATGTTGGACGCAAGAACCTCGTAGGTCATGTGTTCATACTCGCAGACCTTGTCAATCCGTTTTAGATAGTCGCTCACGGTGCTTGGTTTTCCGCTTGGTGTGACCGTTTTGTAGCCTTGTAAGATCAAGTATTCTTTGAACCTATCTCTCATGGTGTACTACTCTCCCATAAAAATTGATTATGCTTCGGTAGAAACCCAAATCGCAGGTCGAATGCCGCCTATTGAAGTATCAGGGGCAACCTCGTTTATTTTTTCCTCTGCTCCGGTATGGACACCTAAAAGATCGTATGAATTTTCTCCGATAGTCCACCAATAAAAGTCTCCCCCATTTGGCAGGTCAAGAACAAACTCCGCTAATATACCGGAAAGCTGACCAACTACATGAAGGTCTTTTAGACAACGCAGAAGCATCTCATCGGATAACCCTGTTCCTTTTGCACCGCGATCTTCAATTTGCGGAAAGTAATGCTCAACCTGCTCGGTGGATAGCAAAAATACCTTGTCGTATGTCACTTCTCCGTTTCCGGCGGGATCAATGACCTCTGTCTCAACGATCTGCGCCCATTCTTCATCGGAAAACGGCATCTCGCTGTTTAGCTTATTTCGCAAACTGCAACCTGCCCAATTTACAGACTCGCGCAAGGCAGAAGGTTCAAACAATTCCGAATCAGAGTTTTCTTTAAGCAGATTACTCCAATTATCATAAAAACTATCCCCTTCGGGGAAAACTTTGTCATCTGTAAAAACAGTCCAACCTTCATAATCGGATAGTTTATTATACGAATTTGGGTGTTTTGCAGCTACGCTGTCTATGGCTTCTTTGGCTTCTTCCGTAATGTTGATATAGTCCAGCGCAATGATCTCATCGGTCAAGAGCAGGGCTTTGTTGTCCTGGACATCTAATACTCTCCATTTGTAAGCACCAAAATCGACGACATCACCAACCTTGTAGGTCACCTTTTCTTCCGCCGCAGGTTCGTCTGTCACAGGTCCTGCTGCTTCTGACTGTTCAGATTCGGACATCGGCGTTGTCTGCTCCCCGCAGCCCACAAGCGATAACAACATCACCAACGCTAATAAAAATGCACATAATCGCTTCATTTTCTCTTTCCTCCATTTATTACTATTTACCACGATGATTATATTATATTCTAAATTCCGCCGTTTTTCAAGGTCAGAAGGCAAAAGCTCAGTCCTAATTTGTGCCGTTTTGTCGGTTCATAAAAGTAGGCATTTGCAAATTCAGAGCAAGTTTTGTTTAAGCCACATTTTCAAATTTTCTTGCTTTTCTGTAGACTGTGCCAACCGGGGCATATTGCAGGTATTAGCCGCTTCTTTCAGCGTGATTTTCTTGCAGAATTTGAGGGAAGCGATGCGAAGAAACAGGCCAGGATCTACCTCACAACATCCGGTATTGACTACGATGCTATTACCAAGGAGCAGTTTGTAAACCTCGTTGACGTTCTAAAACTATCCAAGCACATGAAAAGTTTAACTAACCAGCGCGGCAGGGCAAGGCCATACCAGCCGCACGGAATAGGATTTCATGTTATTGGGCTAACACCGTCTTACGAACACCCCGCTAA
>CAMEZQ010000062.1 GCA_945947915.1 uncultured Clostridia bacterium
TCGGCTGGTTATCTCCCTCCGAGTTCTCTGTCCAATATGTTTGACAATCCTACACCGCCGGTTTTTTTGCAAAAAAAGCCGTATCTTTTACGATACGGCTTTGGGGAGAAAATGCGGGGAATTACTGGTACTGGGCCAGCAGCGTCTTGCCCTTGCGGATGGCGTAGACGCCGGCCGCTACGCAGAGAACAGCCACGCCCATGGCAAAGCAAAAGGCCGTGACATAGGTGCCTGTCCAGTCGTACAGATAGCCGTAGACCGGGCTGATGATGCCGACGCCGATGGACATGGCCATGGAGGTGTAAGACATGATGCGGGTATAGTCGCGGCTGCCGAAAACGGCCTTGGGCAGCAGCGCGCCCATCAGGCTGGTGGTGGAAGCGCCGTAGCCGAAAATAAAGACGGCCAGCACCAGCATCCAGCTGCCGAAGCTCTGGGAAAGAATGACCAGCAGCAGGCCCAGGATGGCGCAGCCCTCAGCCAGGGTGATGGCGGCCTGTGCGCCCCGTTTATCGCTGAAACGGCCCAGGGTCAGCTTGCCCAGGGTGCCGCCCACCAGCGAAACCGAGGTCAGCGTAGCGCCCACAGTGGCGCCCAGTCCGATGACCGAGGCGTAGGTGGTGATGTGGTTGGTGATGTTGTAGACGATGCCGAAGCAGGGCACACAGAGGAGCAGGGCGAAAAAGGCCGGCGACTTGAAAGCCGCCTCGGCCGGTACGCCGGTGGCCGCGGGCTGGGGTCCGCCCTTGGCCGGCGCGCCCTCGGACTCGGCTTCGTCGGCGCCGTAGGGGCGCATCCCCTTGTCCTCGGGCCGCAGGGTGACCAGGAAGAGGGAGACCGGCAGCATGACGACAACGGTGATGAGGGCTATGGCCAGATAACCCATGCGCCAGTCGGAGGCCTTGATGACCGTGGCGATGACCGGGTTGGCCACCACGCCTACCAGCGCGCCCACGGCCAGGCAGGTGCCGTAGATGGTGCCGTTATTCTTGGCGAACCAGTTATTGATCATGCCGGGAACGGTGGCGCCGCCGTAAAAAGCGCCCGACGCGCCGATCCACACGGCGCAGAGATAGACCTGCCACAGCGCCGTGACCTGCGACATGGCGGCATAGGCCAGCGCGGCCGAAATGGTCGAGCAGGTCAGCACCCGGCGCATGCCGTATTTCTGGATCAGCTTGGCCGCCGTGGGGAAGACCAGCGCCCCCGAAAAGGCCGACACGGTCTGATACAGGGAAATGGAGCCCACGCCGACGCCCAGCGACTGGCTGAGGGGCAGGAAGAAATTGCCGATGGTGTAGGCGAATACGCCCAGCTGGATGCCGACGATGCAGCAACCGCACAGCATAATGATCCAGGCGTAATGAAACCGGGGTTTTTTGGTTGTTTCCACAAAAAAGAACTCCTTTTTTTCAATTTTCGTACAAGCAACAGTTTAGCATAAAAAAGCGGGCTTGTCGATATGTAACCTGAATGCCCGGCACAAAAAAACAGCGCCGTTCCGCTCCCGCGAAAACGGCGCCGCTGTTTTTTTGCGTCAGACCCGCAGGCAGGCCTGGATGGCCACGCATTTGGGCCCGCCCTGGGTGATGAAGGCACAGGTCAGATCCAGCAGCTCCATGGCGGCGCCGGGGAAGGCGTCGGACAGCATGGCGTAGGCTTTGCGCCCCTGCTCAAAGGTGTCGGCGTGGCTGACCGTGATGACGTGATCGGGGCCGACGCCCATGCGCCGGAAGCTCTCGATGCACTTTTCCACGGCCTTGGTGAAATTGCGGCACAGGCCGGCCTTTTCCAGGTTGCGTCCCCCCTCGCCCGGCGTCAGCAGCGGCACCAGGCGCAGCAGGCCGCCCACCCTGGCCGCCGCCGGCGACAGGCGGCCGCCCCGGCGCAGATAATCGAAATCCTGGGGAATGAGGAACGACTTGTTGCCTTCCAGATTGGGCCGGATGCCCTCCAGGATCTCCTCCACTGTCAGCCCTTCCCGGGCCAGCCGGTGGGCCTTGCGGACGATGACGCCGTGGGGGCCGCAGAGGGTGGCCGAATTGATGACCGTGATGTATTCCTTGTTGGGCATGTTCTCCCGCATGGCGCAGGCCGAGGCGTAGGAGCCGGAAAGGCCGTCGGCCATGGAGATATGCAGCACGGGCGACCTGGCGCAGGCCTTTTCAAACAAAGCCTCCATATCCGCCGGCGAAGGCTGTGAGGAAGTGGGCAGATTGCCCTCGTCAATGATCCGGAGAAATTCCGGCGGGAAGATCTCGTCCATTTCCCGGTAGGTTTTGCCTGCGATGGTGACATGGAGCGGGACAATGCCGACGCCCAGTTCAGCGCCGGTCCGGGGGGTCAGCATTGTCGATGTATCGGCTGTGATCTGTACCATGAGCTGCGTTCTCCTTTGCCGCGCTGCGGCGGTCATTCTTCAGGGAATATTTATAGATGACGTTTCAAAATGTTAGATATTCTAACTGTTTTTCAGTATATAACAACTGTGCAGTTTTGTCAAAATAAATCCGACGGTTTCCGGCAGAAATTCAGAAATTTTTACAAATTCTCTCCCCGTGCCCGGGGCCCGCGGCAGAAAACAGCGCATAAAAAAGAACCCCCCTGCCGGGGGGGTTCTTCGATTTGTAATTTTTTCTTTAAAAATTACGATCCGTTATCTTACCGGACCAGGCTGCCGTAAAAGGCGTTGACCAGCTCTTCCAGCGTCACGACGCTCTCACCGGCGGCAGGCGCGGTCTGGGGGGCCTGGCTGGTGGCCGTGACCTTGGAGGTGATGTCCAGACGGAAGGTGCCGACGCCGTCCACCGCCAGCGTGATATTGCCGGTGGCGCTGTTGTTCACGGCGTTCATATCCATGGTCATGGCGATGCCCTCGATCTTCATGGTCATATCGGCCGACGACTTGGTCGCCTTGCCGTTTTTGGCCGTCAGCTTCATGGTGAAGTCCATGGTCATGCCCATCTCGCGCATCTCGGCCTTGGCTTCCTTCAGCTCCTCTTCCGGCAGGAGGCCGGCCTTGGCCATGCCGTCCAGCACGCTGTTCATATCAAACGCGCAGGTATAGGTCTTGGTGGTGCCTGTGCCGGTCACCTTCATGGCGTCGTCGCCGAACATGCCTTCATACAGGCCGGCAAAGAGGCGGGCGGCGCTGTCGGGCGCCATATAGCCCATGAGGCGGCCCATCTCGCCGTTCTCGCACAGGGCGCGGACCAGACGGCCCATGGTGAAGCCGGGCTGGGTGGCCTGAGCCATCAGATTGGTCATATCGATGCCCGAGGCGGCGTACAGGTCGTTCAGGTTGCCGATCTTCAGCCAGCCGTTTTCCGCCACCATGCCGCCGGTCAGCAGGGTCACCAGGTCGCTGCGCAGGAAGATGCCGTTCTCGGCGTGGACGATCATATCGATCTTCTGGCCGTCCAGCAGCTCGGCCGCTTCGGCGAGGCCGGCCGCCTCGGCCACCGACTGGTAGCCGCCCAGGTCGACGCCGATCTCGTAGGTGCCGGAAGCGTTTTCGCCCTTGGTGATGCTGGCGCCGGTGAGGGAGATCTTAAAGGCCTTCTTGCTCTGGTCCTCCAGCACGCCCGAAAGGGTGATGGAATCGGTGGACTTATAGGCCTGGTCGGTTTCCGTCTGCTGGGCAGAGGCCACCGTCATCATCTCGTTGAATTTGACAAAGCTACCGTCGATCTCGTCCACCAGGGCGTCCCAGTCGACGATATAGGCCACCCACAGGTCGGGATCCCAGGTGACCGTCAGGCCCAGTGTTTCACCGATGAACCGGACGGGCACATAGGTGCGGCCGCAGCTGTAATCGATATAGGGGGCCACGTCCATCTCGACGGTGGTCACATCGGCATTGTTTTCGCCGTGGGCATAGGTCATGGTCTTGGAGCCGATGGCCAGCTTCATGACCGAGCCGTCGGCAAAGACGGCTTCGATGCGGCCGTCGTCATAGGCGACTTCGGCGCCCAGCGCCTCCAGAATGGCCCGGAAAGGCACCTGGGTACGGCCGTCACGCACGACGGGCACGGCGTCGGTAAAGGTCATATAGCCGCCGTTGAGCCATACGTTGACCCCTTCCTGATAGGGCATCAGCGATTTGGCGGCCTCGATCATCATCTGCTGCTGAGCGGCCAGCGCATCCTCATCGAGAGCCGCGTCGGCCCCTTCCAGGCCCTCGGGCGCCGGGCTGATCAGAATGGCCGTGGGGCCGTCGTCGCCGCCGATAATGCCGATGGTGTCGGTTTCGGCCGCAAAGACCGTGGCGCTCAGCGACAGGGCCATCACGACGGCGAGCATCGTAGCAAGCATTTTCTTCATGATTGCATCCTCCTGTTTTTTCTCTCCGGCACGCTCGGCCGGAGGATTCTATGTACTGCAATAGGTACCGTGAAGGAGTTCTTTCCTCTCCGGCAAGGTCAGCCTACACCTTCCACCCACCGGAAAGTCAAGGTTTTTTTGCGTTTTTTCGCCGCTACGGCCGGTTTTTTATATTTCCGGCGCGTTGTAGGTCAGACTGTCGTAAAAGACGCACTGCGCCAGCTGCAGATAGGCATCGGAATAGATGCCCGAAATGCCGTAGGTCAGCGCCGACAAAACTGCCCAGCCAAAGAAGGACAGGTCGAGGGAAAAGAGCTGCATCCGCCGCCCGCGCATGAGATCCCGGCTGCAGTTGATGGCATCCCAGGCCGTCATATCGGGGTTATCGATGAGAACGAACCAGGTCTGGCTGTAGCTGAAGGCCGCCATAATGCCGGGAATGACAAACAAAAGGCTGAGCAGCATGACCCGCAGGTTGATGAAGATCTCGGCCAGGATGATCCGCATGGGCCGCCAGGCAAAGCCGTAAAAGATGTCGCCCAGGGCCACCGGCTCCCCGCGGGAGGCCTTGAGGCAATAGAAAGAATACCCGTATTTGAGCAGGGCCGTGATGATCGACAGCATCAGGCTGACAAAGGCGAAATAGAGGGCCTGCACGCTGGTCAGACGGTCGATATAGTCCATCAGGGCGTCGTTGTAGACCGCCGAAGCCAGGTTATACCAGCCGATGCTGCTGCCGAACAGGATCCTGCCGAACATCATCTGCAGCAGCATGGGGGCCAGTGTGGCGATCATGGTGGCGATATAAACGCCGGGCGCGTAGGCGGCAAGCCGCTGCCGTGCGTGATATTTATATTCTGCGTTCATGGAATTTCCTCCGCATCAGGCGATGATCTTTGTTTTTGATACTGCCGCCGGGCGCGATTTGTTCCCGGCAGACGGAAAAGAATTACTGGTCGTCCCCGGCGCCGTCCGTGTCCCCGGCCTTCTCCGCCGCGGCAGCCTTCTTTTTGTTCTTGTCCAGCCCGGCGTTGATCTCCAGGCCGGTGCGGCGGCTGATAAAGGAACCGAAACCGGCGCTGTCCCCTTCCTTGAAAGCGTTTTTGCACAGGATATGGGCCGACGCCTCGCTGATGAAGAGATAATAGTGCCCCTCGTCTTCCATCAGGCTGACGATGTCGGCGTATTTGTATGTGCGCGTGTTGCCCTGCCGGGTCTCGGCAAAGGCCTTGTCGTCAAAGGTATAGGTGATGCGCATCCCCTGTCCCTGGTACTGCCGCCAGGCCCGCTTGCCGGACAGGTCTTCGATGACGACGGCCGACATGAGAAAGCCCACCACGATCAGCGCGGCGCTGGCCGCCCCCATAAACAGCTCCCACTGCCCCGATTTGTACATGGTCAGCAGATTGATGGCGCCGGCCAGCAGCAGCACGGCGCTGACCGCCTTGGCGGCGATGACCGTCACCTTTTCCATCCGGCGCAGCTTGTCGGTCTTCTGGGTATAAAGCCGCATGAAGGCGATAAAATCGGCTTCGGTGTAGACCATTTCGTTTTTAAACAGCATAAATTTTCCTCCGGGATTTGATCAAACTGTACATATTGTAGCACGGCTGCCGGCTTTCGTAAAGTAAATCCCGGCGATTTCCCCAAAAGCGGCCCAAACGATAAAAAAAGAGCAGAGGCACAAGCCTCTGCTCTTTTCAGCAGGTGTGATCAACCAAAAATGGTCAGCAGGAAACCGGCGGCCACAGCCGAACCGATAACACCGGCCACGTTGGGGCCCATGGCGTGCATGAGCAGGAAGTTGGAGGGGTTGGCCTTCTGGCCTTCCATCTGGGAAACGCGGGCGGCCATGGGAACGGCCGAAACACCGGCCGAACCGATAAGGGGATTGACCTTGCCGCCGGTGACCTTGTACATCACCTTGCCCAGCAGCAGACCGCCGAGGGTCGAGAAGGAGAAGGCGATGAGGCCCAGCACGACGATCTTGATGGTCGACCAGGTCAAAAAGCGCTCGGCCACGGTGGTGGCGCCGACGCTCAGGCCCAGGAAGATGGTGACGATGTTCATCAGGGCATTCTGCACGGTGTCGGACAGACGCTCGGTGACGCCGCATTCCTTAAACAGGTTGCCCAGCATCAGGCAGCCGATGAGGGGCGCGGTATCGGGCAGCAGCAGGATGACGAAGATGGCCACGACGATGGGGAAAACGATGCGCTCGGTCTTGGAAACGGTGCGCAGCTGGTCCATCTTGGTCTCGCGCTCCTCCTTGGTGGTGACCAGACGCATGATGGGCGGCTGGATCATGGGGATCAGAGCCATATAGGAATAGGCCGCGATGGCGATGGCGCCCAGCAGCTCAGGCGCCAGCTTGGAGGTCAGCAGGATGGCCGTGGGGCCGTCGGCGCCGCCGATGATGCCGATGGAGGCGGCCTGCGGGCCGGTGAAGCCCAGCAGAACGGCCAGCAGGAAAGCGCAGTAGATGCCCAGCTGGGCAGCCGCGCCCAGCAGCAGGCTCTTGGGGTTGGCGATCAGGGGACCGAAGTCGGTCATGG
>CAMEZQ010000063.1 GCA_945947915.1 uncultured Clostridia bacterium
GAGAAGCATTGAGATATAAAATCAGGTGAATCGCCGTCGATACCTAATTTCATATATGCTCACAGCTCCTTGATGATTCGATATCCGGAAGCCGCGGTCATCAAGGGGGTGTGCGCTGCTGCGCGGCGCACACCCCCTCAACGAACGCCCGGCTCCCGGGCAGAAGCGTCCTCCGGACGCCGATCCTTTTTTCCAGTTTGCCACATTCCTCCGCCGATTGCAAGGGGCATTTTGAATTTTCCCGCATCTCTTTTCCCCGGCCGGAGGCACCGCTGCCCGCCGCCTGCCACACCGGCATAAAACTTTGGATTATTTACAGATTTTTAATGCAAAACAACGGTACAGTCAGTATAATTAGGATAAGAAAAACGCGCCGCTGCCCCTGCCCGGACACGCGGCAGAAACCGGAGGAATGACCACATGCAGAAAACCATTTTGATCGTCGAAGACGACAGCAACATCCGAGAGCTGCTGCGTCTGTACCTGGAGCAGGAGGGATATAAGATCGAAGCGGCCCAGGACGGCCAGGAGGGCCTGCGTGCCTTCAAGCGCATCCACCCGGACCTGGTGCTGCTCGACCTGATGATGCCGGTCATGGACGGCACCCAGGTCATCAAGGAGATCCGCGCTGTTTCCAAAACGCCGGTCATCATGCTGACCGCCAAAAGCGACACCTTCGACAAGGTGGCCGGGCTGGATCTGGGAGCCGACGACTATATCACCAAGCCCTTTGAAACCCGGGAGCTGATCGCCCGCATCCGCGCCGTCCTGCGCCGCTACGGGGAAAACGAGCCGCCCAAAAAGCTGGAATTCGACAATCTGATCATCGATAAAGAATCCTACAACATCGTCGTCAAGGGTGAAAAGATGGAGATCCCGCCCAAAGAGATCGAGCTGCTCTATTTCCTGGCCAGCTCGCCCAACCGTGTCTTCACCCGCGCCCAGCTGCTGGACGACGTGTGGGGCTTTGATTATTTCGGCGACACCCGCACCGTCGATGTGCACGTCAAGCGCCTGCGCGAAAAGCTGCAGGACGTATCCGACCAGTGGGAGATCAAAACCGTCTGGGGCGTCGGCTATAAATTCGAGCTTAAAAACGAATAAAACGCACCCGCTCGAGGGGGAGTATGGGGGGATGCCTTTTTGAAAGGCCTGTTTTTCCGCAATTTTATCATTTACGCCATCGTGATCTGCGTCAGCTTTGCCGCTCTGGGCAGTACGTTCACCTATCAGATCAACGGCTTTGCCCTGCAGGAAAAAATGAATATGCTGTCCGACACCACCAGCCGGGCCGCCGAAAGCACCGTGCTTTATCTGGAAAGCGGCAGCGGCGGCCAGCCCAATCCGGCGGCCGTCAAGCTGTACCGGTCGACCATGACGCAGCTGGCCGCCGATTGTGACGGCTCCATCTTCATCACCGACGACAGCGGCCAGATGCTGCTGGTGGCCACGGCCGACGGCTGCTATTCCCAAAAGGGCGGCGTGATCCCGCAGAAAGCCGTGGAAGACGTTCTCAGCAAAGGCAGCTATTACGAGATCTCCAATTTCAACGGCTATCTCTCCGGTTCCCATTTCGTTTCGGGCACGGTGGCCACGCTTTCCGACGAGGATTCCGTGCAGCTGCCCAGGCTTCTTGTGTTTACGGCCATTCCCTCCGACACCACCCTGATCTTCTTCGTCAACATCATGTCGACCTTCCTGTTCATGACGGCGGCCGTACTCATTATGACGCTGATCGTCACCTATTTTGTCACCTGGTCGTCGGTCCAGCCCCAGAAGATCATCGCCCGGGCCGCCCGGCAGTTTGCCCGCGGCGATTACTCCACCCGCATCCCCCTGCCCAAGCACCGGGACGAGCTTTACGAAATGGCCGTCAGCTTCAACAACATGGCCGACGCCATCGACAAGAACCAGACCATGCAGCGCGACCTGATCGCCAACGTGTCCCACGACCTGCGCACCCCGATGACGACCATCGGCGGCTTTGTCGACGGTATTCTGGACGGCACCATCCCGCCGGAAAAGCAGGAGTATTACCTGAAGATCGTCTCGTCGGAGATCAAGCGGCTCTCGCGCCTGGCCAACGGCATGCTGACCGTATCCAGAATGGAATCCAACGATGAGCTGATCCGTGCCAATTTTGACATTTCGGAAATGGTCATCCGCATCGCTCTGGGCTTTGAACAGAAGATCAACGACAAAAAAGTCGATCTCGACCTCGATATTCCCGATACCTGCACCATCAACGCCAACCACGACGCCCTCTTCCAGGTCGTCTACAATCTGTTTGACAACGCCCTCAAATTTGTCAACGAGGGCGGCTCCATTCAGATCTACATGGCCGTCAAGAACGGCCGCCTGCAGTTCAATATCCTCAATACCGGCAGCGAGATCGACCCCGAAAGCCTGAAATATATCTTTGAACGCTTTTACAAAAGCGACAAATCCAGAGGGCAGAACCCCCACGGCTCCGGCCTGGGCCTTTATATCGCCAAAACGCTTGTGGGCCGCCACGGCGGCGATATTTCGGCCAAAAGCGGCGACGGCAAGACAGAGTTCTGCTTCAATATCCCCACCGGCCTGTAAGCCGGCCGTTTCCCAATTCTCAATCTGATGACCGAGGTGACCGCCATGGCAAATGACAGAAATTACGATGACCATGAATATTCGCAGTATTACGATGATTTTCCATTTAAAAGCTATGACGAGATCCTGGAAGCCCGCCGCCGTGCAGGCACACGCCGCAAGGGCTGCCTTGCCGCCTTTCTGCTGATTTTCCTGTTGCTGGTCCTGACCGTCGCCTTTACATTTTTCAGCGGCAGCTTCATCGCCCGCCGCCTTCTGGCCTCCCTGTCCGACAAGCAGCCGGACCAGACCGACAGCCAGACCTCCGTTGAACCCAACGGCGACGCCGTCATCCAGCTGCAGCCGCACGATGACAATGCCTCTCCTCTGATCATGACCTACGACGTCAGCAGCGTCGTCGAAAAAGCCGCTGGCTGTGTTGTGGGCATCGTCACGGAAAGCTATTCCAATTTTTCCTCCGTCGACACCGGCTCCGGCATCATTATGAGCGGCGACGGCTATATCATCACCAATAACCATGTGATCGAAGGCGGCGACAGCATCACCGTCGTCCTGCAGGACGGCAGCAATTATCCGGCCTATCTCATCGGCGCCGACAGCCAGACCGACATTGCTGTTTTGAAGATCCAGCCCGAAAGCAGCCTGGACGCCGCCGAATTCGGCGATTCCGATACCCTGCGCGTCGGCGAGCCGGCCATTGCCATCGGCAATCCCGGCGGCCTGGACCTGCAGGGGACCGTCACGGCCGGCATCATCTCGGCCGTCAACCGAGAGATCACCATCGACAACAACATCATGCATCTGCTCCAGACCGACGCCTCCATCAATCCCGGCAATTCCGGCGGGCCGCTGCTCAATCAATACGGCCAGGTGGTCGGCGTCACCTCCAGCAAGATCTCGGCCACCGGCTACGAAGGCCTCGGCTTTGCCATTCCCACCAGCACCGTCAAGCCCATCGTGGAGGAGCTGATCCGCAACGGCTACGTTTCCGGCCGGCCTCTGATCGGCGTTTCCGTCCGCACCATCAGCCAGATGGCCGCCGCCTTTTACAATCTCCCCCGGGGACTGCTGGTCGATGCCGTGGCCGCCGATTCCGCCGCCGCGGCCGCCGGCCTGCAGGCCAATGATATCATCACCCACCTGTGCGGCGAACCGGTCAGGTCGGTTTCCGACGCCTGCCAGATCCGCAACCGGTATAAAGCCGGCGACACGGTCACGCTTTCCTTCTACCGCAGCGGCTCGGTCTATGATATCGAGTTCTCCCTGGATGAGCAGCAGTCGTCCAATCCCGGCTGGGATTTCTGATTGATTTTTTTCGACAGGCGTCCTATAATATGTCTGTTCGTAATCTGACTGAAGGAGTGACCGATCATGTCTGAGATCGTTTGCCGTATGGTCCCGGCTCTGCCGGAGGATCTGGAAGAGATCCATGCCCTGACCCGCCTGGCCGCCGCCCAAACCAAAGTGACCAGCTGGGATGATGAATACCCCAACCGGGAGATCCTCTCTGCCGATATCGCCGCCGGCGCCCTGTATAAATCCGTCCACGAAGGCCGCATCATCTCGATCATGCTCATCTGCCCCTGGGCCGACTACATGGCCGAGGAGGGCGGTGAAGACATCGACACCTGGGACCCCGCCATCCGCAAGCCCTGCGCCATGGCGCGCTTCTGCGTCACACCGCTGCTGCAGGGCCATGGCCTGGGCCGCCGCATGATGCTTGCCTCCATCGAAAAAGCCCGCGAGCTGGGTTACGACGGCGTTTTCTTCCACGCCGCCAAGGATAATCCTCTGACACTCCACCTGTACGACTCCATTGGCTTCCACAGGGCCGGAGAGGCCGTTTATGACCACGGCGAATATGTTTGCTATGAGATGAAGTTTTAGGCCTTGTAAAGGCGCAGAAGCCCCGTATTCTTTCTCTAAAGAGTATGGGGCTTCTTTTGTGTTTATGCTGCCTGCCCTTCCCTGCCCCCGGCGGCGCATCGGTCTTGACACGGACTTGCTTCATGCTATAATGTATTTGTATCTAATACAATTACAAATGATCGATCATGCATCCGGCATGGAAACCTGTAAGGAGGACGACCGAATGGATACAAAGTTTTCGGCTGCGGTACACATCCTGATCCTGCTTTCGGAATCACCCACCCCCATCACTTCCGAGCAGATGGCGGCCAGCGTCGGCACCAACGCCAGCTACATCCGCAAAATTCTGGCCCTTTTGAAAAAGGCCGGCATCATTGACGGACGCCGGGGGGTCAGCGGCCACACCCTGACCGCGCCGCCGGAAAAGATCACGCTGCTTGCTGTCTATCAGGCCGTCATGGAGCAGGCTGAGATCTCTCTTTTGGATATGCACCAGAACCCCAGCGACCGGTGTATTGTCGGCCGCCATATCCGGCCGGTGCTGACCGATATGTTTGCCGATGTCGAGCAAGCCTTTGCCCGTTCTCTGGCAGGCAAAACGCTGGCCGACTGTATTGACGGCATCCGCAAAAGAATCGATTGACAGGAGGTAATACATATGAACACCGTAGAGATCATTTTCAGTCCCACCGGCGGCACGGCAAAAGTCGCCCATATCATTGGCAGCTGCTGGAGCCGTGACCCTGTGGTCATCGATCTGAGCCGTCCGGACATGGATTTTGACAAGTGTGCCATAGCCGAAGATGACCGCGTGCTGATCGCCATGCCCTCTTTTGGCGGACGGGCGCCGGCTGAGGCCATCCGGCGGCTGCAGCAGATCCGCGGCAACAGCGCCAAATGCACGCTGGTCTGCGTCTACGGCAACCGTGCTTATGAAGATACCCTTGTGGAAATGGAAGATGCGGCGAAGGCCTGCGGCTTTCAAGTGACCGCCGCCATCGCCGCTGTGGCCGAGCACTCCATCCTGCCCCAGTACGCTGCCCACCGTCCGGATGCCGCGGACAAGGCACAGCTGGAACAGTTTGCGGCGCAGATCCTATACAGGCAGGATACCGCAGTTTCCATTCCGGGTAATCGACCCTATAAGAAAGCTGGAGGCGGCGGACTTGTGCCCAAGACCGGCAAAGGCTGCACAGCCTGCGGTCTGTGCGCTAAAACCTGCCCCGTACAGGCCATCGACCCTGCGGCTTTTAAAACCGATCCCCAAAAATGCATTTCCTGTATGCGCTGCGTCCGGCAGTGTCCCGAAAAGGCTCGCAAAGTCAATGGTCTCCTGGTCTCCATCGCGGGGCTGGCCATCAAGAAAGCCTGTTCAGTTCGAAAAGAGAATCAGCTCCTCCTTTAACGCACCATGGCATTCCGACTAAAGTGCGAAACCGATCTCAGATCGCTTCATAAACAACATTCTGCTAAAAGCCGGCTTGAAAACAAGCCGGCTTTTTTATCTCTTTCCTCCCATGTCACCATTCCACAGCCTCTGGAAAACTATCTGAAAACAAAAAAAGAATTGCCCAAAGGCAATTCTTAAATCATGTAGGCATCAACCTATCTTCCCAGTCCGTCGCCAGACAAGTATTTTCGGCACCTGCGAGCTTAACTTCTGTGTTCGATATGGGAACAGGTGGACCCTCGCCGTAATCGACACCTACTATGAAATTGGTGACCCGTACGGGAATCGAACCCATGTTTGCGGCGTGAGAGGCCGCCGTCTTAACCGCTTGACCAACGGGCCGGGCTGTATATCAAGGCTTGCGCCGTAATATCGTGGTACACCTTCAGGGACTCGAACCCTGGACACCCTGATTAAGAGTCAGGTGCTCTACCAACTGAGCTAAAGGTGCATATTGTGCATCGGCACATTGAAAACTGAAAGAGAAAAGTCAAGGCAAGCAATATTGAGGCCGCCTGTAATTCGCAAATTATCAGGTCAAGTCCTCGGCCTATT
>CAMEZQ010000064.1 GCA_945947915.1 uncultured Clostridia bacterium
ACCCCCGGTGCCCTTTGGTTACTTTCGGGCAGTCGAAAGTAACAACAAAACGCGCACCTGCCAATGCGCACAAGTGAAGTTGAGCAGGAAAAGCACAATCCCTCCGGGTCCTGCGGACCCACCTCCCTTTACACAAGGGAGGCTTTGGGCGCGGTGCAGCACTCAAATTCGTCCGCTTCAGCGAAGTTCCCGGCCTTATGGCGATGCAGCGAGGCAAAAAAACAGGCCCTTCATAACTTCCGGGCGCCGACACGCATCGGGAGCGTCCCGGGGCCGTTCCGCGTCAGCGGGGCTTCGGGACGCGGCTCCCATATGTCTGGAAAAGCACACCACATCCCACTCACACCCTCGCCTGGGGGTCCGGGGGGCGGCTTAAAGCGCCCCAGGTGCCCTTTGGTTACTTTCGGGCAGTCGAAAGTAACAGAAAACGCGCGCTTGCCAAAGCGCACAAGTGAAGTTGAGCAGGAAAAGCACAATCCCTCCGGGTCCTGCGGACCCACCTCCCTTTACACAAGGGAGGCTTTGGGCGCGGTGCTTTCCATGAAGCCCGACCTATGCAGCCGGGTTTTTGCCGCAAAAACCGGCTTTTGACCCACAAAAGCCCCGCGGGAGACCCGCGGGGCCGCTTTCCGGAAAGCTTATTCGGCTTTCGTCAGGCGCTCAAACTCAGCGCGCACTTCGTCGATGTCTTCGTGAACAGCCAGCATGATATAGCTGCCGCTCTTGAGGATGACCGGCTGGCGGGCGTATTCCATATCGGCGCCGACGCCCTCGCCCCACCGGGCGGCGATGGCTTCCTTACGCTTTTCCAGGGCCGCTTCGACCTCGGCCATCTTGCCTTCCTTGACCTTGGCGATAAAGAACTCATGGGCCGTTTCGCCGTTTTCCGGCGTCTGGAGGGTATAGCTCTCGATCAGGTCTTCGTTCAGGCCGTATTCGGCAAAGGCCGTCTGGTCGCCCTCCACGGTGCGGGGACGGCGGTCGGCGCCGAAGAGATCGAGGATGCCGTTCCACACGTCGTCGGCCGCGCGGGCAACGCCGTTTGCCAGATCGCCCACGCCGTCGGCCAGATCGTCGGCCGGCGTTTTGTCGCTGTCGGCAGCGCCGTTATTGGTGCCGTTGTTGTCGATGACGCCGTTGTTCGCAGCGTTGTTGTTATTGGCGTTGTTTTTGTTTCTGCCGCAGGCTGTCATCAGAGAAAATGTCATCAGCAGGGCCAGCAGCAGGATGGATGCTTTCTTCATATGGCGTGATTTTCCTTTCCTGTTTGTCTGCCGCTTAAAGGGCTTTGTTAGTATCTGACGCTTTGGGAGAAATAAACGGCCCGCGGAAAGAGATTTTTTGGAAAAGCAAATTACAAACTGTAATTTTTAAAGCATATATCACAAAAATACCGATGGAAAATTGCGAAAATCCGCAAAAACAGATTGACAGAAAGCCGTTTTCGAATATATAATACAAAGTGCGTTACTGTGAAGGCAAAGGCCCGCAAAGGGCTTGTCATTAACCGTATTGGGAGGTGTAAACATGCTTCGTACTTATCAGCCTAAGAAGCGTCAGCGCAGCAAAGAGCATGGCTTCATGAAGCGCATGAGAACAAGAAACGGCAGAAAAGTTCTGGCCAGACGGCGCGCCAAGGGTAGAGTGAGACTGTCCCACTAAGATAATTTTAAGACCGCTTTTCAAGCGGTCTTAAGTTTTAGAAGGTGACTTTATCTTTATGATCAAAACGCAATCCCTCAGCGAAAATCACCGTTTCCGCGCCCTGTACGGCCGCGGAAAAAACCGGGCCGGGAGGTACATGGCCGTCTACGCCATGAAAAACCGTCTGGGCCCCGTCGTCCGTTTGGGCATCACCGTCTCCAAAAAGCTCGGCAACGCAGTGACGCGCAACCGAATCCGCCGCAGAATCCGCGAGGCGTACCGGCTGCACGAGCAGGAGATCAAAAACGGCTACGACATTGTCATCGTCGCCCGCCGCGCGGGCGAGCACGCGCCCTTTGAGGCGCTGTCGGGAGAGCTGATGACGCTGCTCCGGGAACTGGGCGCAGCGGAGGCAGAATCCTGATGGCCAAACGATTTCTCCTGTGGCTCATCCGGTTCTACCGCAGGCATCTTTCCCATCTCAAGCGGCATCCCACCTGCTGCTATATCCCCACCTGCTCTCAATACGCCCTGGAGGCGGTCGAGAAGTACGGCGCCATTAAAGGGGGTCTTCTGGCCCTCTGGCGAATCATACGGTGCAACCCCTTTTCCAAAGGGGGATACGATCCGGTACCGTAAGCGCGCCGCCCACGCCGGCGGATGCGCCTTTTTCAAGTTTACCCCAATGCCGCGGCATGCGGCACACGATCAAGGAGAAAAAATCTGATGTCAATCATTGCCACGCCGATGGGATATGTGATGGAGTATATCTATAATCTGCTCCAGAACTATGGATATTCCATCATCGCTTTCGCACTTTTGGCCAAGGTCCTCATGTTGCCTCTGTCCATCAAACAGAAAAAGAGCATGATCGTGACACAGCGCATCAACCCCAAGCTGCAGGAACTCCAGAAAAAATACGCCAACAACCAGGAAAAGTACAGCCAGGAGGTCCAGAAGCTCTACGACGAATACGGCGCTTCTCCTATGGGCGGCTGCGGCACCATGCTGCTGACCTTCCCCATCATGATCGGCCTGTATTACGTCGTCACCCAGCCCCTGACCTATTTCATGCACGTTCCCGCCGACGCCATCGCCCAAATGGCCGAGATGTTCGACATCTCCACCAAGGTCTATGGCTACCAGCTTTCCATCTGCGGCATGTTTGCCGAGCATTTTGACGAGCTTCACGCCATCTGCAGCTCCATCATTCCCGTGGACTTCACCTTTTTCGGCATAGACCTGACGGTCACCCCCAGCTTCAAGGAATTCTCCGTGCTGTGGATCATCCCCATCCTGTCCGCCGTGACCTCCTGGGGCTATTCCCATGTGACCAACACCATGAATCAGGTGGTCTCGGGCCAGGCCGCTGCCGGGGATGAAAAGACCCAGCAGATGAACAAGACCATGACGCTGCTGATGCCTCTGATGTCGGGCTATTTCGGCTTTATTCTGCCGGCGGCTGTCGGTATCTACTGGATCGCCAACAATCTGTTTATGTGCGTTCAGGACGTTATTTTGACATCATACTGCCTGAAGCAGGAAAAGAAAGAACAAGAGCTTTATAAGACCGGAGGAAAAAAGTTAAAATGATCAAGGTAATAGAGGCAAAAGGTGACACCATCGACGCCGCTATTCAGAACGCCCTGGCTTCGCTGGGCTGTGATCGCGACGAAGTTTCGGTCGAAGTGGTCCGCAAGCCCAAATCGGGCTTTCTGGGCTTCGGCAGGGAACCGGCCGTCGTCAAGGTCACCTATCAGGCTTCCCCCGCCGGGAAGGCCCGTGACTTTCTCGAAGGTCTGCTGATCCGTTTCGGCACGCCGGCCCATATTGAAGTCACCGAGGACGAGAACGAAAAAACCATCCATCTGGAACTTTCGGGTGAAAACATGGGCGCCATCATCGGCCGCCGCGGCGATACCCTCGACGCCTTTCAGTATCTGACCTCCATCGTCACCAACAAAGACGAGGAAGACCGCTGGCGCGTGACCGTCGATACGGAAAACTACCGCGCCAAGCGGGAAGCCGCCCTGGTGGCCCTGGCCAACAAGACGGCGCAGAAGGCCCTCAAATACAAGAAGGGCGTTGCCCTGGAGCCCATGAACCCCCACGAACGCCGGATCATCCATTCGGCCCTGCAGGATGTGGAGGGCGTGACCACCTATTCGACCGGCAGCGAGCCCAACCGCAAGGTCATCGTCGCCCCCGTCGATCTGCCCCAGAGCCGCGGCCCCAAAAAGCCTGCCGGCAAGGGCGGGCAGAAGCCGTCCGGCGGCCGCCGCCGCGGCCCCAAAAAGCCGCCCGCACAGGGTACCAGCATCGAGATCTCCAACGAGTGAGACCCGGGAGTCCTCCCTACAGGATCCTTCCAGAAGCCGCAGGCGAAAGCCTGCGGCTTTTTTTGCCTGTAAGCCGCCGTGACCGTTGCATTTTTCATCAAATCCGCTTATACTTAGCATTAGCAGGATTAATTTCACCAAAAGCCTGTTTTGTAGTACAATATAGGTGATTCTGAGCAAATCTTTGTGTGATCCGTGTAATATAGAACTTTAGGAGGAGACCAAACTATGGTACGCGCAATCGTAGGCGGCTGTTGGGGCGATGAAGGCAAGGGCAAGATGACCGACCTTCTCAGCGAAGACAGCGATATCGTCGTTCGCTTCCAGGGCGGCGCCAATGCCGGCCACACCATCATCAATCAATACGGCAAATTTGCCCTGCATCTGCTGCCTTCGGGCATCTGCCGCCAGGACGTGACCAACGTCATTGCCCAGGGCGTGGCCTTCAATCTGGAACAGTTCTTCAAAGAGCTGGACAGCGTGCTGGAGAAAAACGTCCCCATGCCCAATATCCTGGTCTCCGACCGGGCGCAGATCGTCATGCCCTATCATGTGCTGTTTGACGCACTGGAGGAGCAGCGGCTGGGCAAGGGCGGCTTCGGCAGCACCAAGTCGGGCATCGCCCCCTTCTACTCTGACAAATACCTCAAGATCGGCATTCAGGTGTGCGATCTCTATGACGACGAGGGTCTGATGGAAAAGCTGCGCAAGGCCTGCGCGCAGAAGAACGTCACCCTCCAGTCCCTCTACAAGCAGGAAGAGCTGCTGGAGCCGGAAAAGCTCTATGCGTATCTGGTCTCCTACCGCGAGCGCCTGCTTCCCTTTGTGGGCGACACGGCTGTCTTCCTCAACAATGCCATCCGGCAGGGCAAAAATATCCTGCTGGAAGGCCAGCTGGGCTCGCTGAAGGACCCCGACAACGGCATCTATCCCTTCACCACCTCCTCCTCGCCGCTGGCCGGCTTCGCCTGCGTGGGCGCCGCCATCCCGCCCCACGCCATCCAGCAGGTCATCGTCGTGGTCAAGGCCTATTCCTCGGCCGTGGGCGCCGGCGCCTTCGTTTCCGAGATCTTCGGGCCGGAGGCCGACGAGCTGCGTGACCGCGGCGGCGACGGCGGCGAATACGGCGCCACCACCGGACGCCCCCGCCGCATGGGCTGGCTGGACACCGTGGCCGTCAAATACGGCTGCATGCTCCAGGGCTGCACCGATGTCTGCCTGTCCCTCATCGACGTGCTGGGCTATCTGGACAAGATCCCCGTCTGCACGGCCTACGAGGTCGACGGCCGGACCATCACCGATTTCCCTGTCACGCCGCTGCTCAACCGCGCCAAGCCGGTCTATGAATACGTCGACGGCTGGAAGAGCGACATTCTGGGCTGCCGCAGGTGGGAAGACCTGCCGGAGAATGCCCGTAAGTACATCGAATTCGTCGAGGAGAAGATCGGCTATCCCATCACCATCATCTCCACCGGCCCCAAGCGGGACGATATCATCTACCGGAAGAAATAAAAACTATGCCATAAAGAAAAGTCCGGCTCACGCCGGACTTTTTCTATGAATTTGTTTTTTCACGGACATGCGCCGGGAAAAAACACCTTTGGTAAAACAGCAAACACCCCCGGTTCTTATGAACCGGGGGTGTTTTATCATTGATGCACTTGGCATCAAAACTTTTACTTTCTGGGGTTCTTGATGGCGGCCTGTGCTGCAGCCAGACGTGCGATGGGCACGCGGTAGGGGGAGCAGGAAACATAGGTCAGGCCGGCGTTGTGGCAGAACTCCACCGAGGAGGGATCGCCGCCGTGCTCGCCGCAGATGCCCAGCTTGATGTCGGGGCGGGTCTGCTTGCCCAGGTCGGCAGCCATCTTGACCAGCTTGCCGACGCCGGTCTGGTCGATCTTGGCGAAGGGATCGCTCTCGTAGATCTTATGGTCGTAGTAGGCGCCCAGGAACTTGGCGGCGTCGTCACGGCTGAAGCCGAAGGTCATCTGGGTCAGGTCGTTGGTGCCGAAGGAGAAGAACTCGGCCTCCTTGGCGATCTCGTCGGCGGTGAGGGCGGCGCGGGGGATCTCGATCATGGTGCCGACCTTGTACTTCATGGAGCTGCCCACGGAGGCGATGATGGCATCGGCGGTCTCAACGACGACCTTCTTCACGTAAGCCAGCTCCTTGACCTCGCCCACCAGGGGGATCATGATCTCGGGGACCATGTTCCAGTCGGGGTGCTTCTTCTGCACGTTGATGGCGGCGCGGATGACGGCACGGGTCTGCATGACGGCGATCTCCGGGAAGGTGACAGCCAGACGGCAGCCGCGGTGACCCATCATGGGGTTGAACTCGTGCAGGCCGGCGATGATGTTCTTGATCTCGGCGACGGACTTGCCCAGGTCCTCGGCCAGCAGCTCGATGTCGTGCTCCTCGGTGGGGACGA
>CAMEZQ010000065.1 GCA_945947915.1 uncultured Clostridia bacterium
GCGCTGGCCTATGCCGTCCTGTCTTACCAGACGGCCTATATGAAATACCACTATCCCAAGGAATATATGGCGGCGCTTTTGACGTCGGTGCTGGGCCAGGGCAGCAAGGTGGCCGAGTATATTGCCCACTGCCGCGAGATCGGCATCGAGGTGCTGCCGCCCGACATCAACGAATCGGACGCCGACTTCACCGTCAGCGGCGACGGCCTGCGCTTCGGCCTGGCCGGCGTCAAAAACGTCGGCCGCGGCTTTGTGGACAAGCTGGTGGCCGAGCGTCAGCGGAACGGCCGCTTCCGCGGGCTGGAAGATTTCTGCCGCCGTATGTGCGGGGAAGAACTCAACAAGCGGGCGCTGGAAAATCTGATCCGCTGCGGCGCCTTTGACGGTTTTGGCTTTAAGCGCGCCTATCTGGTGCAGTGTCACGCGCGGGTGCTGGATGCGGCCGGCAGCGACCGCCGCAGCAATCTGGCCGGGCAGATCGACCTGTTCGGCATGGCGGAAGAGACGGCATCCAGCTTTGATACCGATTACGCGCCCAACGAACGGGTGCGGGAGTATGCCAAAAAAGAACTGCTGGCCATGGAAAAAGACACCACCGGGCTTTATCTTTCCGGCCATCCCATGGACGAGCTGGCGCCGCTGGCCCGGGAGGTGGGTGCCGTGCCCATCGCGCGGATCCTGGAAGCCCAGGAGGAAGCACAAAGCAGCGCCTATCCCGACGGCACCTACGTCACGCTGTGCGGCGTGGTGGCTTCGGTGCGGATGAAGCTGACCAAAAACCACACCAATATGGCCTATGTGGTGCTGGAGGACATGACCGGCTCCATCGAGATGCTTTTGTTTGAAAAAGCGCTGACGGCAGCCGGACAGTATCTCAGCCCCGACGCGGCCGTCATCGTCTACGGCCGGGTATCGGCCCGGGAAGACGAGGAGCCCAAGCTGGTCTGCGACGAGGCCTATCCGCTGGATGGGCCTTCTGTACAGCAGTATAAGCGCAGCTTCGGAGACCGGCTGCAGGCGGCGGCACGGCGGAACGACCGGGTGCGGCAGCAGCCGGTGCGCACCCTCTATCTGCGGATGGAGAGCCGGGAGGATCCCCGGCTGGCCGCCGTGCGGGAGACCCTGCGCATCAATCGCGGGCCCTGCCGCGTCGTATTTTACTTTACGGCCGAGAACAAACGCATGGAGATGCCCAATCTGCGTGCGGCCGACGAACCAGGGCTGCTGGACGTGCTGGCCCGGATTTTGGGCAAAGAAAACGTCGTTATGAAATAAACACCGGACCGGCCTGCCTGCGGGCCGCGTCCTGCTGTATAAAGAGAGAGGAATTGTGCTATGAGTGATTTTGACGTCCGCTACAGTTCGATCCGGCGCGCATTGATCGAACGTGAGTTTTCGCGGCTCAACGATATGCAGCGGAAGGCGGTCTTCAAGACCGAAGGACCGCTGCTTCTGCTGGCCGGCGCCGGCAGCGGAAAGACGACCGTGCTGATCAACCGCATCATCAATCTGCTGCGGTTCGGCCGGGCGTGGGAGTGTCCCGACGCGCCGGAATGGGCCGGAGAAGCCGAGCTGCGCCGGCTGGCCGAGGCGCTCAACGACGAGAACTCCCTGGAGGACCCCGAGATCCAGCGTTTGTGCGCCGTGGATCCGCCCAAGCCCTGGGAGATCATCGCCATCACCTTTACCAATAAAGCGGCCGGCGAGCTCAAAGAGCGCCTGACGGCGGCCTGCGGCGGCGCCGCCAGCGATATCTGGGCCCACACCTTCCATTCGGCCTGCACGCGCATCCTGCGCCGGGACATCGAAAAGCTGGGGTATTCCCGCAGCTTTACTATTTATGATGATGACGACCGGAAAAAGATGCTCAACGCCATTCTGAAGGATATGGGCTACGACAGCAAGCGCTACGACGTCAAGGGCATCGGCGCCGAGATCTCCCGCGCCAAGGATGGGCTCATCGACGACGCCGCTTACGCCGCGCAGGCCGGCAGCGATTTCTATAAAAAGATCGTCGCCCGGATCTATACGGAATACCAGAAGCGGCTGCTGACGGCTAACGCGCTGGATTTCGACGATATTATCTTCAAAACGGTGGAGCTGCTGGAGAATTTTGAGGATGTGCGCACCTATTATCAGCGCAAGTTCAGGTATGTGCTGGTCGATGAGTATCAGGACACCAACCACGCCCAGTATGTCCTGTGCCGGCTGCTGGCCGGTGGATATGAGAACCTCTGTGTCGTGGGTGACGACGACCAGAGCATTTACAAGTTCCGCGGCGCCACCATCACCAATATTCTTGAATTTGAGCAGGAGTATCCCAACGCGGAGACCATCCGGTTGGAGCAGAACTACCGGTCGACCACCAGCATTCTGTCGGCGGCCAACAGCGTGATCGCCAACAATGCCGCCCGCAAGGGCAAGACCCTCTGGACCGAAAACGGTCTGGGCGATGCCGTCTATCTTTATGTGGGGGAAACGCAGGAAGAAGAGGGGCAGTTTATTGCCAAATGCATCCTGGAAGGGCAGGGCAGAGGTGAAAAGCTGAATAGCTTTACAGTCCTTTACAGAAACCATGCTTTGTCCAACGGCATTGAATATGCCTTCAAGAAAAACAGCATTCCGTACCGCATCGTCGCTGGCCATCGGTTCGCCGACCGCGCCGAGGTCCGGGATATGATCGCCTATCTCTGGGTCATCAGCAATCCCAGCGATACCGTGCGCCTGTCGCGCATCATCAACGTGCCGGCCCGCAAGATCGGCGCCAAAACAGTCGAGACCCTTTACGAGCTGGCTGCCCGTGACGGCGTTTCCATCTTCCGGGTGGCCGAGTGCAGTGATCTGTATCCGTCGCTGGCCCGCAACGTCCCGGCGCTGCAGGGCTTCACAACCATGATCAACGGCCTGCGTGCCCAGAAGGATGTGCTGCCGCTGGACGAGCTGTACGATCAGCTTCTGGAAAAGACCGGCTATGCCGCTTATCTGGAGCAGGACCGGGACGGCAAGGCGCGCATGGAGAACGTGCTGGAGCTGAAATCCAGTATTTTGGATTATTGCGAAAAGACCGAGGAACCGACCCTGGAGGGCTTCCTGGAAGAATGGTCGCTGATCGCCGACGTCGATACCTTTGACGAAGAGGCCGACGCCGTCACCATGATGACCATGCATTCGGCCAAGGGCCTGGAGTTCGACACGGTCTTTATCTGCGGCGCGGAGGAGGGCATTTTCCCCTCCTACCGTTCCATGGACAGCGAGGAAGAGCTGGAGGAGGAGCGGCGCATCTGCTATGTGGCCATGACGCGGGCAAAAAAGCGTCTGTATATCACGTCGGCCAAGCGCCGTCTGCTCTATGGCCAGACCAGCTTTGGCAAGCTTTCCCGCTTCGTGGAGGAGATCGATCCCAGCTATCTGCACCGGCACGTGCCCAAGATCGCGCCGCCCGAGCACCACGCGGCGGCCCGCCGGCCCCAGATCCAGCGGCCTTCGGTCTCGGTGGCGCCGCGGCCGGAAACGTCGGCCAAGGCTGCCCGGGATATGCATTTTGCCAAAGGCGATCTGGTGGTCCACAGGGCCTTTGGCAGCGGCAAGGTGGTCAATGTCACGCCCATGGGCGGCGATTTGCTGCTGGAGATCGCCTTTGACAGCGCCGGCACCAAGCTGATGATGGCCAAGACGGCGGCGCAGTACATTTCCAAGTTTTAAGCGTGAAGAGTCGCCCTTTGGGCGCGGAAAAAGAACAGGAGGAAGATGCAATGACCAATCAGCAGATGCAAATGCGGCTCAACGCCGTGATTGAGGAAATGCGGCAGAGCTACCATGTGCCGTCTATCATGGTGTCGGTGACCCGGCAGGGAGAGACCTTTTACTGCGGCGGCGGCATCGCCGACGTGACCACCGGCGCGCCGGCGGATGAAAATACCGTTTACGCCATCGCTTCGGCCTCCAAGGCCTTTATCGCCGCGTCGGTCTGTATGCTGGCCGACGAGGGCCGGCTGTCGCTGGACGCCCCGGTGTGCACCTATCTGCGGGATTTCAAAATGTACGATCCCTATATGACAGAGCATCTGACCCTGCGGGACGCCATGAGCCACCGCAGCGGCCTGCCCCGGCACGATATGACCTGGTATCTGCATCCCGAATACAAGATCCGCGATCTGGTGCGTATCCTGCGGGACATGCCGCCGGCTTTTCAGCCCCGGACCCGCATGAATTATCAGAACCACATGTTCACCCTGGCCACCGTTGTGGTGGAAGAGGTCTCCGGCATGACTTGGGATAAGTTCGTGCAGCAGCATATCCTGGAGCCGCTGGGCATGACCCGCACTTTCTGCCTGCCCGCCCAGTTCCGCGGCAGGATCGATAACGTCGCCCAACCGCACGCTTGGATCGATGGCGCCGTCCGGCCCATTCCGTATCTGGATATTTCCAACGTGGGCTGTGCCGGCTGCGTCAGTTCGACGGTGCGCGACCTGGCGGTATGGGCGCGTCTGCAGGCCGGGGAGGGCGAGCTGGAGGGGCGCCGGTATTTCTCCGGGGAACGGGCGCGGGATCTGCACACGCCGCAGATGATCATCAAGCCGGGCGAAATGTCGGAAATGTCTTTCCCCGAAGTGACCCACACGGCCTACGGCCTGGGCTGGTTCGTTGAGAGCTACCGGGGCCATACCGTCGTCCATCACGGCGGTACCATCGACGGCTACAAGAGCCTGGTCGGCTATCTGCCGGGGGAGGATGTCAGCTTTGCTGTATTGACCAATCTCAACCGCAACCAGGCGCCCATGGCTCTGGGCTATGCCATCTGCGATCTGGCGCTGGGGCTGGAGCCGCTGGACTGGTGCGCCAAGATGCAGGCCGAGGTCGAGCGTCTGGCCGGGCTGAGCGCCGACCGGACCGGCGCCCTGCTGGCGCGCACCGAAAACGCCGTGCCATTTGCCCATCCGCTGGAGGATTACTGCGGCAGCTACGTTCACGGCGCGTACGGAGAGATCACCGTCGAACGCGTGGGATCCGGCCTGACCGGCCGCATGGGCACGGCCGCGTTTTCGCTGCTGCCGGCCGGCTATGAGAGCTTTATCATCGACGCCAGGGAACACGGCATGGTCATTCCCGGCATGTTCGTCTGCGATTTCGACGGGAAAATTACGGCTGTGGAGGCGAAAATGGAAGAAAACCTGGACGCCTTTATCCGTTTTGAACGGAAATAAGAAAGTTTTGAAAAAAAGATTGCTTTTTTGGATGCCGTATGGTAATATAATCAAGCATGCATTATTACGGATGGTCCTCTGCCCCTGTCAAGGCAAGAACATCTAAGACGAAAGGAATCAATACAATGGATCTGATTAAGAAACTGA
>CAMEZQ010000066.1 GCA_945947915.1 uncultured Clostridia bacterium
TGTTGATGCCGGCTTTGGCCGCTACCTCAGGCGCGGCCATGGCCGGCAGACCGATGATGTCCTCGATCTCCTGCTTGACCTCCTGCGGGCGGGCCGAAGGCAGGTCGATCTTATTGATGACCGGCAGGACTTCCAGATCGTTCTCCAGTGCCAGATAGGTGTTGGCCAGGGTCTGGGCCTCGATGCCCTGGGCGGCGTCGACCACCAGAATGGCCCCCTCACAGGCAGCCAGAGAACGGGAGACCTCGTAGTTGAAGTCGACGTGGCCCGGCGTGTCGATCAGATTGAGATGATAGCGCTGCCCGTCCAGCGCGTCGTATTCCAGCAGAACGGCGCGGGACTTGATGGTGATGCCGCGCTCTTTTTCCAGTTCCATATTATCCAGCAGCTGATCGGTCATCTCGCGGTCGCTGACGGCGTTGCACATCTGCAGCAGCCGGTCGGCCAGGGTGGACTTGCCGTGGTCGATATGGGCGATGATGGAAAAGTTGCGGATTTTGCTGCGATCTGTCATGTAAGATCCTTTCTTTCTCCGGAAAACCCCCGGACAAAACAAATCAGGTATTTTTCAAACCAATTAAAAAATACCCGATTCTGCACGTTTTGCGCGCCCGCCAAGGGGTCTTTTGAAGAAATGCGTTCAGAAATATATAGTTCAGTATAGCACAGGAAAACCGGCCTTGTCAACGAAAGCGGCATCGGCGCGTCTGTTTACAACCTATTAAAAAGATAGGAAATACTATTGCTTTATCCCGCTGAACTATGCTGTAATAAATTGCAAATTCATACAAGAAGGTCCTGCAAAATGAAAATCCCCCAACTGATCGACCGGGGCGTTCCGTCCCTTTCCTTTGAAGTCTTTCCCCCCAAGGTGGAAAGCCGCTTTTCCAGCGTCCGCAGTGCCGTCGAAGAGATCGCCCGGCTGCGTCCGGCCTTTATGAGCGTCACCTTCGGCGCAGGCGGCGGCACCAGCCGCTATACGCTGGAGATCGCGCAGAATATCCAGGCGCTCTACGGCGTGCCGAGTCTATTCCATGAACAAACCCGACGTCGCCGAAAAGATCCAGAGCAATCTTTCGGCCATTCTGGGCCGGTGACGCCCGCCGGCCTCTGGGCCTGCACCGCGCCCCCGCCCGTCTGCCGGCAGGAGATCCTGCGCTATGCCGGGGCGGCGGCCGGCGGCAAAAGCCCGGATCCCGCCACGCTGGACCTGCTGGAGAGCTGCCTGGAGGAGGCATGGGACAAGCTGACCTATCAGGTGTGCTGGCGCACCCTGCAGATCTCCATCGACGGAGACCGCTGCAGCCTGGGCCTGTTTCAGACCGAGTCCCGGGATCTGGCCCGCAATCTGCGCGGCTGCACCCAGGCCGTTTTGCTGGCCGCCACCGTCGGCGTCGGCATCGACCGGCTGATCGCCCGTTACGGGCGGATCTCACCGGCGCGCTCGCTGATGTTTCAGGTCATCGGCACCGAGCGCGTCGAAGCTCTGTGCTATCTTTTCTGCAGCCGTCTGTCGGCCGGGACCGGGCTCGCGCAGCGCCCCCGCTTCAGTCCCGGCTACGGCGACCTGCCCCTCGCGCTGCAGAGCGACATCATCCGGGCCCTCGACTGTCCGCGCAAAATCGGGCTTTGCCTCAACCAGAGCCTGCTGATGTCCCCTTCCAAATCGGTGACCGCCCTGGTCGGACTGGGCGGCAGCGCCGGTGATGCGCCGGTCCCGCAGAGCAAATGCGCCGGCTGCGCAAAAATCAATTGTACTTTCAGGGAGAAACCATGAATTTTTCAGAGTTTTTAAAAGATCATATCGTCCGGCTTGACGGCGGTATGGGCACACTGCTGCAGGCACGCGGCCTGCGCCCCGGCGAATTTCCCGAACGCTGGAATCTCTCGCACCCGGAGGTCATCACCGGAATCCACCAGGCCTATTACGATGCCGGCAGCCATGTGGTATGCACCAATACCTTCGGCGCCAACGGCCTGAAATTCCAGCCCGACGAGCTGGAAGCCATCATCCGGGCGGCCATGGAAAACGCCCGCGCCGCCCGTGCGCGCAGCAAGGCGCCCCAGGAAAAATTCATCGCTCTTGACATCGGCCCCTCCGGCCGTCTGCTGCGGCCGCTGGGCGATCTGGATTTTGAAGACGCCGTTTCGCTGTTTGCCCAGGTGGTCCGCCTGGGCGTCCGCTACGGCGCCGAGCTGATCCTCATCGAGACCATGAACGACAGCTACGAGACCAAAGCGGCCATGCTGGCCGCCAAAGAAAACAGCGACCTGCCCGTGCTGGTCTCCAACGCGTACGGCGGCGACGGAAAGCTGATGACCGGCGCGACCCCTGCGGCTATGGCCGCCATGCTGGAGGGCATGGGCGCCGCGGCCATCGGCGCCAACTGCTCGCTCGGCCCGCTGCAGCTCTGCGGCGTCGCCCGGGAGCTGCTCGCCGCCGCTTCGGTCCCCGTGCTTTTCAAGCCCAACGCCGGCCTGCCCCAGGCGGTGGACGGCCAGACCGTCTGCGACATCACGGCCGATACGTTTGCCGATACCATCGCCGGTCTTGTCAAAGAAGGCCTACGGCTGGTGGGCGGCTGCTGCGGCACGACCCCCGACTATATCCGCGCGCTGACCGACCGTGTGTCCGGCCTTGCGCCGTGCCCTGTGACCGAAAAAGAACACACGGTCATCTCCTCCTATACCCACGCCGTCAGCTTCGGCCGGGAGCCCCTGCTCATCGGAGAACGCATCAACCCCACCGGCAAAAAGCGCTTCAAGCAGGCGCTGCTGGACAACGACATGGATTATATCCTGAACGAAGGCCTGCGCCAGGAGGAGGCCGGCGTTCATATCCTGGACGTCAATGTGGGCCTGCCCGGCATTGACGAACCGAAAATGCTGGAAAACGCCGTCTGTTCCCTGCAGGCCGTGACCGACCTCCCCCTGCAGATCGACACGGCCGACCCTCAGGCCATGGAAGCGGCGCTGCGCCGCTACAACGGCAAGGCCATGCTCAACTCGGTCAGCGGAAAACAGGAAAGCATGGAAGCGATTATCCCGCTGGTGCAAAAATACGGCGGCCTGGTGGTCGCGCTGACCCTCGATGAAAACGGCATCCCGCCGACGGTGGAGGGCCGCGTGGCCATCGCCCAAAAGATCCTGCGCACGGCCGCCGCCTACGGCATCAAAAAGAAAGACATCATCTTTGACACTCTGACCATGGCGGTCAGCGCCGAACCGGCAGCCGCCGCCGTCACGCTGGGATCCCTGCGGCGCATCCGGCAGGAATTGGGCTGCCACACCTCTCTCGGTGTGTCCAATATCTCCTTCGGCCTGCCCGTCCGCGACGTCCTCAACAGCACGTTTTTCACGCTGGCCATGGAAAACGGCCTGTCGGCCGCCATTCTGAACCCGCACTCGGCCGAAATGCGCAAGGCCTATTACTCGTTCCGCGCGCTCCGCGGGCTGGACCCCAGCTGCGCCGGTTATATCGCCGCGTCCTCCGGCTTCCAGACCCAGGCCGCAAGCCAAAACGCAGCCGCCGCCGCGCCGGCCTCCGGCGGGCCTTCCCGCCGCGACTATCCCTCCGAACTGCAGTATGCCATCGCCCGCGGCCTGCGTGACCAGGCCGGACAGGCGGCACAGGCCCTTCTGGCCACCCAGGCGCCTCTGGATATCATCCGCTGCGAAGTCATTCCGGCCCTCGACCGTGTGGGGCAGGGCTTTGAAAAAAAGACCGTTTACCTTCCCCAGCTCCTGATGAGCGCCGAAGCGGCCAAGGCTGCCTTTGAGCAGATCAAATCAGCCATGCCGCGCACCTCCGGCACGGCGGCCGGCAAAGGCCCCTTCGTCATCGCCACGGTCCACGGCGACATCCACGATATCGGGAAAAACATCGTCCGCCTGCTGCTGGAAAACTACGGCTTCGATGTCGTCGACCTGGGGCGGGACGTGCCGCCCCAAACGGTGGTTGATACCGTCGTGCGCCTGCACGCGCCGCTGGCCGGACTGAGCGCGCTGATGACCACCACCGTGCCCGCCATGGAGGAGACCCTGCGCCGTCTGCATGAACAGGCGCCCTGGTGCCGTGTGGTGGTGGGCGGTGCCGTTCTGACCGAAAGCTACGCCGGAGAGATCGGCGCCGATCATTACGCCGGCGACGCCATGGAGACCGTCCGTTACGCCGAAAGCATCGTCGGCTGAAAATGCATAAAAAATCCCCGCTTTTGCTGTAAAAGCGGGGATTTTTCTATTCCATCTGATTATTCCTCTTCCCAGTTGTGCCAGACATCCTGGATATCGTCGTTGTCTTCCAGCATTTCCAGCAGCTTGGTCATGCGCTTGATGTCTTCCTCATCGGTCAGCTTGACATAATTCTGGGGGACCATTTCCACCTGTGCTTCCAGGAAGGTCAGGCCCTGTGCCTGCAGTGCGGCTTTGACGGTCTCAAAATCATCGGGATCGGTGGTCACTTCAAAGACGTCGCCCGACGCGTCAAAATCGGAAGCGCCAGCGTCCAGCGCCTGCATCATGACGGTCTCTTCGTCCAGATCCTCGGCGTCGATGACGATGACGCCCTTTTTGTCAAAGGACCACGAAACGCAGCCCGAAGCGCCCAGGCCGGCGCCGTATTTATCAAAATAATGGCGAACATCGGCCACCGTGCGGTTGCGGTTGTCGGTCAGACATTCGGCGATGACGGCCACGCCGCCGGGGCCATAGCCCTCGTATGTATTATACTCGTAATTCTCCGCCGCGGCGCCGCTCTGATATTTCTGCAGCGTGCGCTTGATGTTGTCGTTGGGAACGTTGTCGCTCTTGGCGCGGGCGATGACGGCGGCCAGCTTGGAGTTGCTGTTCGGGTCAGCGCTGTTGCCCTCCCGGATGGCAATCGCCATCTCGCGGGCATATTTCGTAAAAATCTTTGCCTTCTTGGCGTCCTGCGCGCCCTTGGTTTTCTGAATGTTATGCCATTTGGAATGTCCGGACATAAATGTATCTTCCCTTCTGGAGTTATTTCAAAAATTCAATCTATTGTAGCATTATTCCGTGAAAAAATCAACCGATGGTCAGAAGAATTTCATGCAGTCGTGGTGGGCTTCGGAGATTTTTACGGCAATTTC
>CAMEZQ010000067.1 GCA_945947915.1 uncultured Clostridia bacterium
AAAACAGCAAACAGGCACGGCCATCCATCCGGAGGGCCGTGCTTTTTTATACGGCGGAAAGCAAAATATATTTTAGGGTAAATGCTTGACAAAAATATAATAGATACTATAATTTATGCAAAAATACTTGTTTTTGACGGTAGAAAAACGCAAATAATTGTGGAAAATGCCTTAATTTTTGCGGTCATTTTATTTGTTTTTAACAAGTACCTAAAAAAGAAAGAGAGGAAAGAAAAGGAAGCAAACAGGAATGAGAAGGCTCCTGAGCCTGCTGATCGCCGCCGCGATGGTACTGCCGATGACGGTATCCTTCGCATCGGCCGATTCGGCCCTTCCGGCGGAGAGCGACGCGCAGATCAGCGCGGCGCTGGTCTCGCAGGAAAACCGTGACAGCGGCCTGGTGGGCTTTGAAGGCGCCTATGCGCTGGAAGAGACCCGGACGCCGGTTTCCATCATCGTCGAGCTGGCTCACCAGCCGGCCGGCCTGGTGGAAGCCGTGGCCGAAGCCGGCGGCGAAAGGCTGACGGAAAGCACGGAGGTGCTGGAAGCCCGGGCCGCCGCCGACCGGGAAGCCTTTTTCGAGGCACTGGAGGGCGTCGACTATACAGTCGAATACGTGTACGACCAGGCCATCAACGGCTTTGCGGTCACGGTGCCGGAAGATCAGGTCGATGAGATCGCCGGGCTGGACTGCGTGTTCGCCGTCTATCCCAACGAGGTCTATGAGAATGCCGCGGCCGGCAGCACGGCCGGCAGCGGCGCTTCCCAGGGTCTGGCCGACAGCCGCGCCTATTTTGACATGGACGCGCTGTATGCCCGCGGCCTGACCGGCAGAGGGGTGACAGTCGGCGTCATTGACACCGGCGTGGATTACGAGCACCCCGACCTGGCCGATGCCTTTGCGGATACGCTGCCCGACGGCCGGACGCCTTCGGCAGACGAGCTGCTCAACGGCAAGTTCTACGGCAGAAACTATATCAACAACGGTAACGGCGCCAACGACCCCATGGATGACCACGGACACGGCACCCATGTTTGCGGCACCATTGCCGCCAGAGGGGTCAGCGATACCGGCATCAGCGCCAAGGGTATTGCCTGCGAAGCCACGCTGGCCGTTTACAAGGCCCTGAACAGTAGCAACGGCTGCCAGCTGAGCGACGTCGTCATGGCGATGGAAGACGCCGTGGAAGACGGCTGCACCATCATCAGCATGTCGCTGGGCTGGAGCTCGGCCAACGGCGCGCGGCACGGTACGAGCCTGGCCCTCAACAGTCTGGCGCTGCAGAACGAAGACGTTCTGTTCGTCGTGTGCGCCGGCAACAACGGCAGCAACAATTTCACCGTATGGTCGCCCGGCACATCGCCGCTGGCGCTGACGGTGGCCAACGCCATGATCCCTTCGGAGAACCGTATGCTGACGCTGACCCGCGCGGGCGCCGATGCCGACAGCCAGCTCCGTCTGATCCGCTCCGACTGGAGCAACGCCGTTGTGGAAGATGACGGCGGCGATTGGCGCATCAATGCCCTGCGGGCCGACCCGAACGGAGACTATCGCATGGTCCTGCTGCCCACCGTGGACGGCAGCGCGCTGGGCACGGGCACACAGGCCGAGTTCAACGCCTTCTTTGCCGAGATGACCGAGGAAGAGAAGGCCGAATACGCCGGCGCCCTTTTCGTCGTCAACCGCGGCGAAGCCTTTGACTCTTCGGTTCCCCGCATTCGCGGCAGCGTCGGCACCGGCGCCATCGTGGTGCTGAACACCGAAGCCAGAAAGAACGATTTTGAAAACATCTCCTGGTGGCAGGGATATTATAAGAACTATCTGCCGGTCTTCACCATGCAGTATGAAGAAGGCCAGGCGCTGATCGACGGTCTGGAGCCGGGCGAAAGCTATTCCTTCCGCTTCACCGACGCCGAGGATCTGGTGACGGTGGCTGCCGAAGCCGGCGACTATCCCGCCGCCGACACCTCCCGCGGTCCGGTCACCGAGACCTACGATCTCAAGCCCGATCTGGCTGCCCCCGGCACGGCCGTGATCTCGACGGTCTATAAAGATTACAACGGCCAGAGCGACGACCACACATACGCGTATGACGCCATGAGCGGTACCTCGATGGCCACACCGCACGTTTCGGCTTTTGCCGCTCTGCTGCGGCAGCAGGCGCCTGACCTGACCGCGCTGGAGATCAAGGCGCTGCTGGTCAATACTGCCGATACCACCGCGTTCGGCGATTCCATCAGCCGCTTCGCCGTCGGCGCCGGCATGGTCGATCCGGCTGCCGCACTGGAAGCGCTGGACGACATGGTGCTGATGACGGTGGAGAACCCCAACGGCTATAACAACGCCGATCTGAACGCCGCCGTGCAGACGCCCGTGATCAGCCTGGGCGGTACGGCCGAAGGCACCGCCATGGAAAAGACGGTGACGGTCACCGTGGACAACCGCGGCGCCCAGAGCCATACCTATTCGATCGAGCTGGTCAATACCACCCATGCCGGCCAGAACGGCTCCGCCAATGCGCAGCCCGCGGATGACGGCATCTTCAGCCTGAGCACCGACACCGTCACCATGCCTGCGGGCCAGACCGTCACCTTCGAGCTGTCGATCGCCCTGGATGAAACGGCGGTGCGCGGAAGCTATGAAACCACCGTGCTTCTGACCGATGAAAACGGCGGTCAGCTGCATTCCCCCACCGGCGCCTATGTCTACCGGGTGGAACCCATCAGCAGCAATCCCATCAACAGCAGCTACACCTTCATTCACAACGCCGTTCTGTCTTCGGGTGAAGATATGCAGCTGAAGAATTACGGCTGGCACGGCAGCGACCGTACCTTCTATCAGTTCCGCTTCCGCGACGCCAGCGTCGAGACCTGGCAGCCCCTGCTCTACACCAGAGAGGGCGAACTGGTGGGTATGATCGACGGCTGGTATAAGGACAACTGGGGTCAGTGGGACTGGTATTATTACGATACCATCGGCACCTGGGTCTGCCCCTGCACATTTGACGACAACGGCGGGCTGGTGCCCACCGGCAGCTGGGGTCCCATGGAGGAAGGCGCTTACGAGATCCGCCTGCTGCTGGGCAAGACCGGGGCAGAATCCAGGATCGTCACCATCGCCGACCTGTATGTGGACAACACCCTGCCGGAGATCACCACCGGCAGCGGCACGACCTGGTACGGCCAGCCCAGAGGCAAGACCGTCACCTATAAGGGAAGCATCTACGACGCCGGCACGGAAGAGATGATGTCCCTGGGCATCGACTCCACCGTGGATCTGCGCGTGTTCGGCAACCACATCAGCCAGAAGGACAACGTTGTTGTCGTTGAGGCCGGCGGCAGCTACTATCGCGCCGAGATCAGCGAGGACGGCAGCTTTACCGTCCGTCTGCCGCTGGAGGCCGCTTCGGGCACGGCCACCGTTTATTACGGCGACCATTTCCTGCCCATCGGCTCGGATGCGCGCTACGGCTATTTCTACGACGGCTTTAATCCCTACGAGCTTTCCTATACCGTGGAAACATCGGTGCGGAACGTGCCGTATATGACCTGCTTCGGCTATCGTGCCGCCAATATGGCCAGCTACGAGGTCAAGCTGGGCAAATACAGCACCGGCGGCGATACCGGCACCAAGCCCCAGGAGCCGCAGAAGCCTCAGGAGCCGGCCGGACCGGAAATGCCCTTCACCGATCTGCAGGGCCATTGGTGCGCTGATGACGCCGCTTTCGTTTACGAGCGCGGTCTGATGCAGGGCACGGCGAAGGATATCTTCTCGCCCGATGAGACGCTGACACGCGGTATGGTGGTCACCATGCTCTACCGTCTGTCCGGCGCGCCGGCGGTCGATGCCAAGGCCGGATTTATCGATGTGCCTGCCGACGCCTATTACGCCGACGCCGTCAACTGGGCCTTTGCCAACGGCGTCACCAATGGCACCAGTGAAATGACCTTTGCGCCCAACGATGCAGTCACCCGCCAGGAACTGGCCGCGCTGCTCTTCCGCTATGCCGGACTGCAGCAGAAGGCGCTGACGCCGGGCGTCAGCCTGGAAGGCTTCTCCGACGCCGCCGACATTGCCGGCTGGGCACAGGAGGCCATGCGCTGGGCTGCCGCCGAAGGCATCGTCACCGGCAGCAGCGGCCGTCTGCTGCCGCAGGACAGCGCTTCCCGCGGTGAGGCAGCCGCCATGTTCCACCGCCTGATCGAACAGGTGCTGGAAGATTGAGCTGCCCACCGGCAGAAAACCGGATCATAAAAAAGAAGCTCCCCTCGGGTGACCCTCAATAAGACAGTATGAGAACATTACTGGCATAGGGTAGCTGCCGTACAGGAGTGCGACAAGAAAAATTGGCGATACTTGGTTTTCACAACCAGGTATCGCCTTTTTCTATCTTTAACAGAATGTTTGAATCTTATTGGAGGTACATATGATGCAGAAACTGAACTATATCCGTTGTGGTGATTACTATATTCCCGATATTCGCTTACCAGAGGAAACCAGACCGATTGGTCGGTGGGGGCGTATGCACAGAGATTATATCAAGGAGCATAATCCTATTCGCTTTAACGATCTGTGCCTCAGCGGCGAACTATGGACGTATCTGGCTGATTTGAACGAGCAGGCACAGAACCGTCTTGAACTTATCATTGAGCAAATGAAAGCCGCTGAAGGCGTGACAGAGTGTATGAAGCAGCACGATCAGATGGCATGGGTTAGAGCCATGAATAGTATCCGCAACCGAGCCGAGGAAATCATCCTCCGGGAAATGATTTATGGGGAGGATGCGGTATGAGAATCCTTGAAGAATTTTGGTATGGCAATATCGAACCAACCGAGTATGACACATCCTCTTGCAAAGAATACAAGAAGCTACTGGAGCTGATTTGCAGGAACGAAGAAAAGCTCAAAGCCACTATGATGGACGAATAGAAAGAATTGTTTGAGAAATACACCGATTGTGTGCGAGAGCATCAAACCAATACAGACTGTTT
>CAMEZQ010000068.1 GCA_945947915.1 uncultured Clostridia bacterium
GGAGCAGGGCATCGGCCATCCCAAGACCAACTTCAAGCTCCGTGACTGGGTGTTCTCCCGCCAGCGCTACTGGGGCGAGCCCATCCCCCTGGTCAACTGCGAGAAGTGCGGCTGGGTGGCCATCCCCGAGAGCGAGCTGCCTCTGGTGCTGCCCAAGGTGGAGAGCTACGAGCCCACCGACGACGGCGAAAGCCCCCTGAGCAAGATGACCGACTGGGTCAACACCACCTGCCCCTGCTGCGGCGGCCCCGCCAAGCGCGAGACCGATACCATGCCCCAGTGGGCCGGCTCCAGCTGGTATTTCCTGCGCTATATGGATCCCCACAACAAAGAGGCGCTGGCCTCTAAGGAAGCACTGGAATACTGGGGGATGGTCGACTGGTACAACGGCGGCATGGAGCACACCACCCTGCACCTGCTTTACAGCCGTTTCTGGCACAAGTTCCTCTATGACATCGGCGTCGTGCCCAATCCCGAGCCCTATGCCAAGCGCACCAGCCACGGCATGATCCTCGGCTCCAACGGCGAGAAGATGAGCAAGAGCCGCGGCAACGTCGTCAATCCCGATGAGATCGTCGATACATACGGCGCCGACACCATGCGTCTGTATGAAATGTTCATCGGCGACTTTGAAAAGGCCGCGCCCTGGAAGACCGACTCCATCAAGGGCTGCCGCCGTTTCCTGGAGCGCATCTGCGCCCTGCGCGACACCGTCACCCCCGGCACCGAATACAGCAAGGAGAACGAGGCCGAGATCCACAAGACCATCAAGAAGGTCACCCAGGACATTGAAAACCTCAAGTTCAACACGGCCATTGCCGCGCTGATGAGCCTGCTCAATACCTTTGCCGACAACGGCGTCAACGAGGCGGAATTCCGCACCTTCATGGCGCTGCTCAATCCCTTCGCGCCCCATCTGGCCGAGGAGATGGCCGAGAGCCTGGGCGTAAAGGACACGCTGGTCCGGTATCCCTGGCCCCAGTACGACGAGAGCAAGACGGTGGACGAGAGCGTCAACATGGCTGTTCAGGTCAATGGCAAGCTGCGCGGCGTCGTTTCGCTGCCGGCCGACTGCGACGAGGAGACGGCCAAGGCTGCCGCCCTTGCGGAAGAAAAGGTCAAGGCCGCCATCGGCGATAAAACCGTGGTCAAAGTCATCGTTGTCCGGAACAAGATCATTAATATCGTTGTAAAGGCGTAAAAACCTCTTGACAGAAGGCAAGATAGAGCATATAATGTATTTTGTTAATTAAGTGTCTTTTTAGGTTTGATTCACGGAGGGAGGGAAAGAAACAATGTCTGAGATTCGTGTAAAGGCTGATGAATCGCTGGACAGCGCGCTGAGACGCTTTAAGCGTTCCTGTGCAAAGTCGGGTGTGCTCTCCGAGCTCCGTAAGCGTGAACACTATGAAAGCCCCAGCGTAAAACGCCGCAAGAAGAGTGAAGCTGCAAGAGCTAAGAAGAAGATGTACAGATAAGCTGTGGCATCCCACACCGAAAAACGTCCGAAGGCCGCCTGCATGCAGGCGGCCTTTTTTGCTGCCCGGAAAAAGATGCGAGAGATGAAAAAGGGGAAGAAAAGGCGGGTATTTTGCAAATTTATAATGCATTTATGTATAAAAGATGATATACTGTCAGTAAGACAGCCGGGCGGAGATCAGCCGTCCGGCGGGGGAAATCAAAAATCTAAGGATAAAAAGGAAGAAAAAAGATGGATCGCAACACACATTTGATGACGATGATCAGGAGCGTCGTCGTACCGGCTACGGGATGTACCGAGCCGGTCGCCATTGCGCTCAATGCGGCAACCGCCAGGGCCGAGCTGCAGGGGCAGCTCAAAAGCGCCAGGGTGCTGATGGATATCTGCCTGCTGAAAAACGCGCTGGGGGTCGGCATTCCGGGATTTGAAGCCGCCAGAGGGGTCGTTGCCTGCGTGGCCGTGGGTATTGCCGCCGGCGATCCCAAGGCCGGCATGAACGTGCTGGGCCATATCACGCCCGAAGGGGCAGAGGAAGCCGTGCGCATCATGCCGCTGGTCGACGTGCAGCTGGACAGCACGCGCGCGGGGCTGTTTATCGAAACGGTGCTGGAGAGCGACTGCGACAGTGTCCGCGTCATCACCGACGGCGGCCACGCCAATATCACACGGGTCGAGCATGGCCGGCCCGGTGTGCCTTACGAACATTATGAGACCGTTCCCGGCAGCTCCATCGACGGCGTCGAGGGCTATACGCTGGACGATTTCAGAGAATTTGCCGATACGCTGGACGCGGAGTCGCTGCAGTTCTTCAAAGAAGGACTGGAGATGAATATGGCGGTCAGCGAGGCCGGCCAGAAGATGGCCATCGGCCAGTGCTACGATAAGCTGGCGCAGAAGTCCTATTTCAACGATTCACTGATCCTTGAGGTGCAGAAGGTCACTTCCTGCGGCTCTTATGCCCGCATGAGCGGCGTGCAGCTGCCGGTCATGACGGTCACGGGCAGCGGCAACCAGGGCATTTCTCTCTTCCTGCCCGTCGGCGTCGTGGGCAAGGCTCATGGCGTGCCGGAGGAAAAGATCCTGCGCGGCATCGCCTTCGCGCAGGCCGTCAATATGATGATCAAGCACGAGCTGGGCACCCTGTCCTGCCTCTGCTCCTGCAGCGTCGCGGCCGGCCTGGCCGGCGCCTGCGGCATCATTTATATGCTGGACGGCACCCAGGAGCAGATCCTGGCCTGCATCCGCACGGTGCTGGGCTCGGCCACCGGCGTCATCTGCGACGGCGCCAAGGAGGGCTGTGCCAATAAAGTGGGCCTGTCATGTGCCAACACCACCATGTCGGCCATGATGGCGCTGGAGGGCTTCTCCATCGAGGCCGGCGGCATCGTTACCGACAACGATGTGGCCAAGCTGATCCGCAACATGAGCCGGGTGGCCAACGTCGGCATGAAAGATGCCAACGCCACCATCGTCGATATCATGATGGGCAGATAAAAAGCAATATATCCAGAATAGCAGCAGGCCCGGAGCTTTTTGCTCCGGGCCTGTTTGGCGTTATTTGACTGATCTGTACAGCCAAAAGGCCCGCCCTTTACAGGACAGGCCCTTTGACAGTGGTAGAAAG
The DNA here is from genome assembly GCA_945947915.1 of uncultured Clostridia bacterium. Classification (GTDB taxonomy): domain Bacteria; phylum Bacillota; class Clostridia; order Oscillospirales; family Butyricicoccaceae; genus RGIG1902. The sequence goes on from CAMEZQ010000068.1 coordinate 3,105, forward strand.
GAGTGGATAGTGTTCTGATATTCGGAAAAATGAATGCCGGATCAGAGAATGCCGGCGGGCAGATGAACGGTGATGCCCGGGCCGACGGGGATGCCCAGCAGGTTCCAGATCAGGAAGAAGACGATCCAGGCACCCAGCATGCAGAAGGCACCGAGAATGTTGTTGGAAAGGATGGTGCCGAGCTGGCAGTCTTTATCATACTGCTCCTGTGCAATGCCGAGGCACATGAAGAGGACGGCCGACATGGGCGAGCAGGCGTTGGTGCAGGAGTCGCCGATGCGGTAGGCCATCTGGATGAAGGCGGGATGATAGCCCAGCTGGAGCATCATGGGGATAAAGATGGGGCCCAGGATCGCCCACTTGGTGGAGCTGGAGCCGACCAGGAAGTTGATGCAGGCGACGATCAGAATGAAGATGATGATCATCGGATAGCCGGTGAAGCCCATGGTCTGCAGGGCGTTGGCGCCGGCGATGGAGAGAATGGTGCCGATCTTGGTCCAGCTGAACAGGGCGCTGAACTGACCGATGACGAAGACCAGGGTGATAAAGGTGGTCATGGTCTTGACCTGGGCGATACAGCGGTCGGAGATATCCTTGCTGGTCTTGACGTTGCCGGTCGCTTTGGCGAAAGCCAGGCCGGAGGTGAAGAACAGGCCGAACAGGATGGGAACGATGCCGCTGAGGAAGGGGGAGTTGAGCAGCGAGCCGGTCTCCTGGTTGGTCAGAACGCCGGTGAAGATGCCCACGAGGATGAGAGCCGCATAGCCCAGCGCGACGATGCCGGCGGCGCGCAGACCCTTGCGCTCGGTGTCGGAGATCTCAGAGGTCAGAACGGCGGCGTTGGGGCTCTTGCCCTTGCCGGGGACGTAGGGACCCAGATGGGGTTCCATGATGTACTTGTCGACCAGCGTAATGACGGCAGCCAGAATGAAGGTCGACGCGAAGGTGAAGAAATAGTTGCAGACCAGGTCGACGTTGAGGACACCGGCGCCCAGTTCGCTATCCAGAACGGTATTGGTGATGCCCATCAGCAGGGCGTCGGTGCCGGCGGGGAAGAGGTTGGCCGACCAGCCGCCCGAAGTACCCAGCATACCGACCGAGAAGCCGGCGATGGGGTTTTTGCCGTAGCTGGCGAACAGCATGGCGATAAGGGGCGGAATGATGTAACCGGAAGAGTCGGAGAAAATGTTGCCGCAGATGGCGATGACGGCGCAGCCGTAAACCAGCGCCCAGTCGGGGATGATGGCCATCAGCTTTTTAAGCAGGGCCGAAACCATGCCGGTCTGCTCCAGCATGCCCATGCCGACCGTCATGGTGACGACGACGCCCAGGGAAGCGTAGCCGGTGAAGTTCTTGACCATGTTGGCCAGCAGCCAGTGGATACCGGCGATCGAGAAGAAGTTGTTGGGCTTGACGATCTCGCCGTTGCTGGGGTTGAGAAGCTCAACGCCGCAGAGCGACAGGATCAGTGAAAGTACAGCGGTGATCATGAACAGGTAGAAGAACAGAATAAAGGGGGGCGGGAGTTTGTTGGCGCCTTTTTCGATCGCCGACTGGAATCGATCCAGGAAGCCGGATTTGGTTTTTGCATTGGTACTCATTCTTATCACCTCTCAAAATTGTTGCACACTTCCGTGCAGTAAACTATATTTTTATTATACAGTGACAGGC
>CAMEZQ010000069.1 GCA_945947915.1 uncultured Clostridia bacterium
ATTTCCGTTTAAGGTTGCGGTGTAATTGACGGCAACCGTATAGTTGTCCGTGCAGGAAAAGTACACTTTGACGGTGTACCATTCGCCAGCATTAAATTCATCATCTTCGTCCAGGACCGAGCCCGTTCCGGTGTCGCCCTTGGTCCACTGGACGTCGGTGACCCGCACTTTCTCGTTGTCGCATGTCGCGGCAGTGCCGGGGTGCTCCGTGCCGATGGGCGCGCGCACCGTGAAGTTCACATCGGTGATCACAGCCGCGGAAGCCGTCAGGCTCATGGCCGGGAGCAGCCCCAGCACCATGGCCAGCGTCAGCAGCAGACTGGTCAGCCTTTGCCTTCCTGTTTTCATGTTTTACCTCCTTACTTTTTGCAAATTTTGCGAAAGAACATCGATTTTCTGCCGGACGCCGCTTACAGGCTGTCCAGCATGGCGCTGAGATATTCTCCCGATACGGAAGAATAGAAGAACATATCGATCAGGCCGATCTTCATGGCTTCCTTGACCTTTTCGGCTAGCTCGTGGTCGGCATGATCGTCGCACAGCAGCGCGACCTTGCATTTGCGGCCCTGCTGCCGGATGGCCCGCGATACCTCCAGCCGCCGCTCCAGCGAAAACTGCGGCAGCCGGGTGACCTCCATCAGCAGGACGTCGGCGTCGATGCGCCGCACCACGTCGAGGACCTTGTCGGGGTCCTGGACCCGCTGCGGGCACATTTCGCCCCGTTCGCGCAAATATTTCATGATGGCTCCGGACAGCAGTGTGTTCTGCGTGCTGATTACGACATATCGCAATCTCGTCACCCCTTTCCCTGTTCTGCGTAACAGCACTTTTGCCGTTGCATACAGAAAGCCGGTATACACTTTGATTATAGAAAACCCGGCGGCCGAATATAATACTCGAAAGTGTAGTCTTTTTCAAAAACGCGCGCAAAAAAAGCCCGTCCCTGCCGTGGGGACGGGCTTTTTCCGGCGCCGGGCCGGCTCAGTATCCATAGGTGACGATGCCCAGCTTCTGGGCCTGGACGGCCAGGCGGGTGCGGCTCTGGATGCCGGTGGCGGCCTTGAGCTCGGCGATATATTGTTTGACGGTATAGACCGACAAGTGCAGCTTGGCGGCAATGGCCTCGTCCGGCTGCCCGCCCACCAGCTCGCGCAGCACATTCATGTGCTGCCAGCTGATCTCGCTGCTCCAGATATTGCCCAGCCGGACGTTGGGCCGTTCGACGGGATATACCTGCTCGCCGGCCGCGGTGCGGTCCATGGCGCGGAGGATCTCCTCGTCGGGCAGCAGCTTATAAACGAAGCTGTCCACCTGCCCGGCCCGCGCCCGGGTCACCAAGTCGGCGTCCAGCTGGGAGGTGACGATCACGACCCGGATGGCCGGCATGCTCTTTTTGATCTTGACGGCCGCTTCGATGCCGCTGGCGTCCATGGCCGCGCAGATGTCCATCAGCACCAGATCGATACCGCCGGCCAGGCAGTAGGCCTCGGCCATGGTGGCACATTCGATGACGTCAGCCAGATGATAGCGGCCGGAGTTCTCCACGATGCTGGCCAGGTGGCGGGCGGCCATATCGTCGTCCTCCACCAGCAGCACGCTGATCTTTTCTTCTTTCATACGCGCGTCGCCTCCTGCATGGGAAATTGAATGGTCAGCATAAACCGGGGCCGGGCGGTCACCTCCAGCGCGCCGCCCAGCTTCTCCAGACGGCGGCGCAGGCCCCCGATGCCGCCGCCCTCGGTGATCTCCCCCGCCGGGGGATCGCCGTCGTTGGTAAAGCGCACGCAGTATTCGCCGCCGACCCGAACGACCTCGATGGTCAGGGTCCCGGCCGCCGCGTGGCGGAAGGCGTTGGTCAGCATCTCGGCGGCCACCGTCACGATCAGCTCGGCGTCCTTGCCGGACTCGGGCATCGGGCCGCGGATATCCAGGCGCATCCCCAAAACATCGGCCGCCTTCCGCAGCTCTCTGAGGGGGAAGGTGACCCTTCTGGGCTCGATCTCCCACCGGAGCATATCGGTGATCCTGCGCCATGCGGCCAACACTTCCCCGGCGTCGGCCGGCTGTGCCGTGCGCAGCAGGCGGCGCGTGGCCGTCAGCGTCCGCCCGATCTCGTTGTGGATGCGCACCTTGGCGGCAAGAGTCTCGTCTTCCCGGGTCAGCTCGGCCACCTGTTCGCCGTATTTCCGCAGCCGCAGGCCCACGCGGCGCAGCTCGTCGTTGCTTCGGGCCAGCTCGTCGGCGGCCAGGCGGAGCTGCGTGGTGTCGGCCGCCGTGATCTGATAGACCGATTCGCCTTCCAGGCAGATGACGGTGCGGGTGAACAGATAATAGGTCTGGCCGCCGACGCACACCTCCGGCTGCGGCGCACCCGGCGCGGAAACGCGCGCCGCGCCGGGGATAAACGCGCCGTTCATCAGGATCTTCCAGAAGGTGTCGGCATTTTGCAGGTCCTGCCCGGTCAGCCGCAGGCTCAGATCATACATCCGCCGGTTGACCAGAATGGGCAGGCCGTTGGCATAGGCAAAGCAGAGCCCCGTGGGCAGATTGTCGCAGCTCTCCTTGATGGACGCGCGGGACGGCCGCCGCCGGCCCCGAAACAGATCGATCACTGCGCGTCACCGCCTTTCCCCAAAAATACCCCGATCTGCAGCTCCCCTTGGCTCCCGGTCAGCCGGCACTGTCCGCCCCGGTCCAGGATCTGCCGGTATTGGGGCAGGCTCTGCACGTCCGCGGCCCTCTGCCCGCTGTCCAGCATCATCTGCAGGGCGGCCTCCCCCTCCCGGACCGTCAGATGGACCAGGGCGGCGCCCAGCTCCGGCAGCGCCTGCTCCGCCACGGCCTCGAAAAAGTCGTAGACGGCCAGGGCTGTTTCGATTGGCAGGCTGCCGCTGCACTCCGTGCGCAGAGCGCAGTCGGCGCCGGCCGCTTCCAGATTGTTCATGGATTCCGTCAGGCAGTAAGCCAGCTCGGCGGCGGAGACATACGGCTGGTTCTCGCTGAGCAGGATCATGTTGCTCCGGCGCTTGATATAGGCCCCCAGAATACAGATCTCGCGCAGCCTTTCCTCCGGGCATGTGCCGTCTTGGCGGAGCAGGGCGTCCAGCCGGATCAGCTGGGGCTCCACCTTCCGGGCGATATGGTCGTACAAGCGGTTTTGGGTTGCCACCCGGGCTTTTTCTTCTTTCACCTGGTTTTCCGCCATCAGCAGGTCGTTCTCCTCCTCCAGCTGCTCGTTGATGGACGCCTGGGCCTCCAGCAGGCGCTGCAGCTCCGATACGTCGTCCTGCCAGATCACATGGCCGCCGCGGATGGGTGCGCCGGAAAGCCGGATGCCGCGGCCGAGCATCACCGGGCCTTCCGCCGTCCGGCGCAGCATCTCCGAAGGAACGAACGCCGCCGTTTGGGAGGAGAAACACACCCGGTAGGCCTCGTCGGTGATCTGGGCTGCCAGAGTGGATGCCCTGAACAGCTCCCCGTAGCGGGTATTGGACTGGATCAGGCCGCATTGGATGCAGCTTTCCAGCGCGGCGGTGATCAGCAGGCAGAACACAACGGTCACGTCACCGGCGATCATTTTCAGCCATGCCACCCGTAAAACATCCAGTATGCCATAGACCACCGCCAGTATGACGGGCACGAACGGCAGCATCAGGATCCTGCGGCCGCGGGGAACGCGGCACTTGACCACCATGGCGGCCAGCGCGGCCATGGCGCACAGGATCTGCCAGCCGACAGCCAGGAAATACCCGGCGCCGTGGCGGTAATCATTCATCCATACCGCCGCGTCTGCCGGAAACACGAAGACCAGCTGGTGCAGGTCGTTGGTCAGCACCAGCAGGAAAAACAGCGTGGTGGGGACATACAGCCAATAGGTCCACCGGGGCAGGCGGAAGCCCTCCGGCTTGCCCAGCGACAGGGCGACGAAGATCCCCAGAACCGGAATAAACAGCATGGGCAGATAATACAGGTACCAGAGATGCCGCAGCACCCAGGGATCTTGCGCGATGGTATAACGGATCGTTCTGGATGTTACCCAGAATACCATCAGCGCGGAAATGGCAGTGAGCCAGCGGCGCACCTGGGGCTGGATGGTCCGGTCCCGAACCGAGATGCCCCATGCCGTAAACAATACGATGTATATAACGGAACGGAAGAAGGAGCAAGGCCAATTAAGTGGGTCTCCCATCTGAAAGCCGATCTGCCGAAGCACAGCCGCCGCGGTGACGGCAAGGGCCGCGCAGAAAAATCCACTGTGCTTTTTCAGATACGCTTTTGTCATCGCTTTCCCGCCTTTGCCAGTTTTGGCTGTCTATCGCCCATAATATTTCAATATAAATTATATAGAAACCGCGGCAAAAACGCAAGAACAAGCGCCGCCGGGCAAAAATCTTCGGCTCCGCCGCGGCGCACTCGCGTGCCTGCGAATTTTATGGAATTGTTTTTCCACGGACATGCGCCGGGGAAAAACTCCATAACCCGCCGGCTTTTCCGCAGAAAAACGGCGAAACCGGCCCGCAGGCCGGGGCCCCTCTGTCGAAGAAAACCCCAGATGCGGTTTTCTGACAGCAAAGTACGAGTGACAGGAGTCGAACCTGCGGCCGCGGCGCACTCGCGTGCTTGCGAATTTTGTGGAATTGTTTTTCCGCGGACATGCGCCGGGGAAAAACTCCATAACCCGCCGGTTTTTCCGCAGAAAAACGGCGAAACCGGCCCGCAGGCCGGGGCTCCTCTGTCGAAGAAAACCGCAGATGCGGTTTTCTG
>CAMEZQ010000070.1 GCA_945947915.1 uncultured Clostridia bacterium
TGGTTATCTCCCTCCGAGTTCTCTGTCCAATATGTTTGACAATCCTACACTTTTGGCCGGGAAAATTTCAAAATTCCCTTTACAACGCCCAAAAGTTATGCTATCATGCTAAATGTGTCCCTATGCTTAGTCAAAGGATATTTTCCGCGTATGACCGCGGCGTTTACCTTGCCTTTCACTCAGCTTGCGGATATGAAAAATATTTGGAGGTAATTCCCATGATTCTCAAAGAGAAAAAGACCGAAGTCATCGAAAGCAACCGCCTGCACGGCACCGATACCGGCTCGCCCGAGGTCCAGATCGCCATTCTGACCGCCCGCATCAACGAGCTCAACGAGCATCTGAAGGTCCACAAGAAGGACAACCATTCCAGAAGAGGCCTGCTGAAGATGGTCGGTAAGCGCCGCAAGCTGCTGGTCTATCTGCAGAACAACGACATCGAGCGTTACCGCGCCATCGTTGCCAAGCTGGGCCTGCGTAAGTAAGCTTCGTAAGTACAGAGGGGGATAGCACGCTATCCCCTTCAAGTTTATTCTGGGCTTGAGCTTTAGCAGTTGAACAGGGACAGGACAGGCTTCCCGGTTCTGTTCAAGTGCTAAGGTCAGGTCCATACAAATCAGGTACGCATTCCGTACAGAAAGGTGGACAAAAATGATCACACACGCTACATTCCCCAAGCACAGAGTGTTTGAGACCACTCTGGCCGGCCGGCCCCTCAAGGTCGAGATCGGCAAGGTCGCCGGGCTGGCCAACGGCGCCGCCCTGGTCTATTTCGGCGACACGACGGTGCTCTGCACGGCCACCATGGCCAAGGCGCCCCGCGACGGCATCGACTTCTTCCCTCTGGGCGTCGACTATGAAGAACGCCTCTATGCCGTCGGCCGCATCCCCGGCTCTTTCCTGCGCAGAGAAGGCCGCGCCAGTGAAAAGGCCACGCTGACGGCCCGTATGATCGACCGTCAGATCCGTCCCTTCTTCCCCTCCGACATGCGCAACGACGTCGAGATCATGTGCACGGTGCTGTCGGTCAACCACGACCATTCCCCTGAAGTCGCCGCTATGATCGGCACCTCGGTGGCCCTCTCCATTTCCGATATCCCCTGGAACGGCCCCATCGTCGGCCTGCAGATGGGCTATGCCGACGGCGAGTATATCATCTGCCCCAACAGCGAGCAGCGCAAGAAGAGCGTGCTGACCCTGACCGTCGCCGGCAGCGCTGAGAAGGTGGTCATGATCGAGGCCGGCGCCGACCAGTTCCCCGACGACATGATGCTGACCGCCATCGCCAAGGGCCACGAGGAGATCAAGCGCCTCATCGGCTTCGTTTCCGACATTCAGAAGGAATGCGGCCAGCCCAAGGCCGAGTATCCCAGCGTCAAGCTGCCCGAGGAGATGTTCGAGGCCGTCAAGGGCTATGCCATGATGCGCGTCAAGGAAGCCGTCGACACCGACGACAAGACGGTGCGCGACGCCCGCATCGACGAGATCACCGCCGATGTCAAGGCCCACTTTGCCGAAGAATATCCCGACAGCGACGCCCTGCTGGACGAATGCATGTACAAGCTCCAGAAGTACGTCGTCCGCCGTCTGATCCTCGACGAGAACAAGCGCGTCGACGGCAGAGGTCTGACCGAGGTCCGTCCGCTGGCTGCCGAAGTCGGCGTCATTCCCCGTGTCCACGGCTCCGGCCTCTTTACCCGCGGCCAGACACAGGTCCTGTCCATCGCCACACTGGGCACGCTGCGTGACGCCCAGGAGCTGGACACCACCTTTGAAGAGACCGAAAAGCGCTATATGCATCACTATAACTTCCCCGGCTACTCGGTGGGCGAGGCCAAGCCGGTGCGCAGCCCCGGCCGCCGCGAGATCGGCCACGGCGCGCTGGCCGAAAAGTCTCTGATCCCCGTGCTGCCTTCGGTGGAAGAGTTCCCCTACGCCATCCGCGTCGTTTCCGAGGTCGTGTCCTCCAACGGCTCCACCTCTCAGGGTTCGGTCTGCGGCTCGACCCTGGCGCTGATGGACGCCGGCGTGCCCATCAAGGCGCCCGTGGCCGGCATCTCCTGCGGCCTGGTCACCGAGGGTGACCGCCACATCACCTTCACCGATATCCAGGGCATCGAAGACTTCTTCGGCGACATGGACTTCAAGGTGGCCGGCACCCACAAGGGCATCACCTCCATTCAGGTCGATATCAAGAACGACGGCCTCACCCTGCAGATCATTGCCGAGGCCTTTGAAAAGACCCGCAACGCCCGTCTGGAGATCCTGGACGAGATCCTGCTCAAGGCCATCCCCGCGCCCCGCGCCGAGCTGAGCGAGTTCGCGCCCAAGATGCTGCGCATGAACATCGACCCCGATAAGATCCGCGAGGTCATCGGCAAGGGCGGCTCGGTCATTCAGAAGATCACGGCCGAGACCAACACCAAGATCGACATCGAGGACGACGGTTCGGTCTGCATCGCCGCCGCCAACGCGGCCGACGGCGAGCGCGCCCGCAAGATGATCGAGGCCATTGCCAAGGATCCCGAGATCGGCGATCTCTTCTACGGCAAGGTCACCCGCATCATGACCTTCGGCGCCTTCGTCGAGTTCGCGCCCGGCAAGGAAGGCCTCATCCACATCTCCAAGCTGGAGAACAAGCGGGTCGCCCGCGTGGAGGACGTCCTCAACATCGGCGACGAGACCTGGGTCAAGGTCATCGAGATCGACGACAAGGGCCGCATCAACCTGTCCCGCAAGGACGCGCTGAAGGAAATTGCCGAACGGGGCGAATAAGTCACTATTTTACGCAAAAACTGGAGGGCGAGGTATCACTCGCCCTCCTCAGTTTATCAGAGAAAACCCGGCGCTGGCGGGACTTCTTTTAACAAATTGTTTTTCCACGGACATGCGCCGGGGAAAAACACATTAACCCGCCGGTTTTTCCGCAGAAAAACGGCGAAACCGGCCCGCAGGCCGGGGTCCCTTTGTCGAAGAAAACCCAGCGCAGCGGTTTTCTGACAGATCCTCTGATTGGCGGCGGGGCCGCGGAAAGGATAAATTATGGTCGAAAAAATCACGTTGGACAACGGCGTCCGCATCGTACATGAACGTCTGGAGCATCTGCGCTCCTGCGCGCTGGGCATCTGGGTGGAAAGCGGCTCTCGGCACGAGCCGGAGGAACTGTGCGGTATTTCTCATTTTATCGAACACATGATGTTCAAGGGGACGGAAAGCCGCACGGCAGCCCAGCTGGCCGCCGATTTCGACGCCGTGGGCGGGCAGGTCAACGCCTTCACCACCAAGGAGCAGACCTGCTATTACTGCCGCACGCTGGGCGAATATCTGCCCCAGGCGGCCGAACTGCTTTGCGATATGTATTTCCACTCGACCTTCGCCGAGGATGCCGTCGAACTGGAGCGCGGCGTCATTCTGGAGGAGATCGGCATGTATGAGGACACCCCCGACGATCTAGTCAATGAGGAGCTGTTCTCGGCCATCTACGCCGGCCAGAAGCTGGGCCGGCCCATTCTGGGTACCCGGGAGAGCTTGGCCGGCATGAAGGGCGCCGACCTGCGCCGATATGTGGCAGAGAACTATACGCCGGAAAATACCGTCGTGGCCCTCTGCGGCAGCTATACCGACGAGGACCTGCGCAAGCTGGCCGCCGTCTTTGAAAAGATGACGCCCAAGGCGCCGCCCCGCATCGAGCCGGGCGTTTATCAGCCCTGCTTCACCCTGCGGGAAAAGGATATCGAACAGAACCATCTGGAGATCGGCTTCCGGGGGCTGCCCCAGGGAGACGAGCGCCGATACAGCATGCAGGTGCTCAACGCCGTGCTGGGCAGCGGCATGTCTTCCCGGCTCTTCCAGCGGGTGCGGGAGCAGAACGGCCTGTGCTATACCGTTTACAGCTTCTGCACGGCTTATATGGACACCGGCGTCTGCGGCATCTATGTGGCCCTCTCCCGGGAGACCGAGCTGCGGGCGCTGGAGCTGATCCTGCAGGTCATCCGGGAGATCCTGGAAACCGGCATCACCCAGGAGGAGCTGGAGCGCACGGTGACCCAGCTCAAGTCCAACGTCCTCATGGGGATGGAAAGCACCTCCTCCCGCATGAGCACCCTGGCCCGCAACGAGTTTGCCTACGGCCGCGCCGTGTCGGAGGACGAAATCACCCGGGGCTTTGACGCCGTCACCCGGGAGAGCGTGCTGGAGGTGGCACGGCAGGTCTTCGATTTTTCCCAGATGTCCTTCTCGGCCGTCGGCAAAGTGCGCGGCGCCGCGGAGTATAAAAAGGCGCTGGGCATGGCGTAAAGCCGAAACTGAAAAATAGCCTGTGTCTGCCCGGAGAAGAGCTGTTCTTCTCCGGGCATTTTGCTGTCAAAACGCCGCGGATCCACGGGTGAAGTTCTGAAAAAGCACCGGATCGAATGTAAAATGACCCAGGAGTTTGTCGCCGAAAGGCTGGGCGTCAGCAGACAGGCGGTATCCAAATGGGAAAGAGGAGTTTCCCAAAGTTAAAGATACCACATCAATCCCACGCGGACT
>CAMEZQ010000071.1 GCA_945947915.1 uncultured Clostridia bacterium
CCTTATCCTTCATCTTTTTTTATTCAACTGTCCAACATCTATTGTAATCCTACAGTTTTTTCAAAAAAGCCAAAAAGTGCAGGCAAACATCTTTTGCTTTTTCTCCCATCCTATGCTACACTAAAGCTGTCCGGCAAGCATCAGACCGTGCCGTCCCCATAGCGCCGGCGGCCGAACGTTGTTTTGCCATCATTCACCATTATTCAAATCTAAGGAGTGTGCATCATGCTGAAAACCAACGAAAAGACCCTGCCTGTCGTTTCGGTCCAGGGTCAGGTCGTCCACCCCTCCTTCAGCAAGAAGGGCAAGTTCACCGTCGAAGGCGAGGTCATCTTTATGCCCGGCACCGGCGGCATCACCTATAACGCCAAGATCGGCGACATCTGCGTCGGCTGGACGGCCGACCATCTGGAGCCGGGCGTCACCACCCGCAATCCCGTGGAAGCCCACAACGACGCCTATGTCTGCTATTCCTGCATCGGCAACGAGGCCAAGGTGGTTTCCGGCGACGCCAAGGGCCGCCGCGGCTTTGTCACCGGCAAGCACGGCGGCTGCGAGCATCTGATGATTTATTTCGACGACGAGACCATGGAGCTGCTGGCGCCCGATGACAAGATCCTGGTCAAGTCCTGCGGCCAGGGCCTGGCGCTGACCGACTATCCCGAAATCACCCTGCGCAACCTTTCCCCCGCCCTGCTGCACAAGATGAACATCACCGAAAAGGACGGCAAGCTGCAGGTGGGCGTCGCCAAGATCGTTCCCGGCTGCATCATGGGCTCCGGCCTGGGCTCGGGCAGCAGCAGCGGTGACTACGACATCACCCTCTTCGATGAGGAGATCACCCAAAAATACGGTCTGGACAAGCTGCGCTTCGGCGATATCGTCTGCATTCTCAACGCCGACACCCGCGTCGGCCGCACCTACCGCACCGGCGCCATGACCATCGGCGTCGTCATCCACAGCGACTGCTACGCGGCCGGCCACGGCCCCGGCGTCACGACGCTGATGTCCTGCAAGACCACGCTCATCGAGCCGGTGCTGGACGAAAAGGCCAATCTGGCCGACATGTTCCTCTGATCGGCCTGTCCGCTTCAAAAAAACGCGCAGATCCTGCCGGTTTGGGGTTGACAGACGGCTTTGCGCTGTGCTATGATGCTCTCGTCAGTTGAATATCCCATGAGGGAGTAGTTGGCATGCCCCCCGGCATGTTTCAAGTCAACATCCTGGCTGCTCTGCAGCTTGGCTTGGATGAAATAACCAGACTCATGTATGATTTCCGGATCATACATGAGTCTTTTTTAATGCCGCCGGCATAGCCGTTTTCTTTCCACAGAGAATATAATAATTAGGAGGAATACAATGAAACACTACAGCCGCACCTTTGAGGAGATCGCCCTTTCCCTGGGCACCTCCGAGAGAGGCCTGTCGGAGCAGCAAGCCGCGCGCAAGCGCATGGAGGTGGGCAAAAACGTCCTGGCCAAGCCCCCCAAGCCCTCGCTGATCCGCCGCTTCTTCGGCCAGATGGCCGACCCCATGACCATCATTCTGATCGCCGCCGCCATCATCTCCATGATCACGGCCGCCTACTCGGGCGAGGGCTTTGCCGACGTCGTTATTATTATGACCGTCGTCATCATCAACGCCTGCCTGGGTGTCTATCAGGAAAGCAAGGCCGAAAAGGCCATCGAAGCCCTGCAGGCCATGTCGGCCGCCACCTGCAAGGTCGTCCGCGACGGCAAGAACCAGATCATCCACAGCGAGGACCTGGTTCCCGGCGATATCATCCTGCTGGAGGCCGGCGACGCCGTCCCTGCCGACGGACGCCTGTTTGAGAGCGCCAGCCTCAAGATTGAGGAAGCGGCGCTGACCGGTGAGTCGGTGCCCGTTTCCAAGATCATCGACGTACTGGGCCTGGAAGGCGGCGAAGTACCTCTGGGCGACCGCAAAAACATGGTCTATATGGGCAGCACGGTGGCTTACGGCCGCGGCGCCGCCATCGTCACTGAGACCGGTATGCAGACCGAGATGGGCAAGATCGCCGACGCGCTGGCCCGTGCCCAGGAGGGCCAGACTCCCCTGCAGATCAAGCTGGCCCAGCTCAGCCACCTGCTGAGCAAGCTGGTCATCGGCATCTGCCTGTTCATTTTTGCCTTCTCCCTGCTGCGCAACGGCGAGTTCTCCGGCCCCGTGATCCTCGACACCTTCATGGTAGCCGTTTCTCTTGCCGTAGCTGCCATTCCTGAAGGCCTGGCCACCGTCGTCACCATCGTTCTATCCATCGGCGTCACCAATATGTCCAAGCGCAACGCCATCATCCGTAAGCTGACGGCCGTTGAGACCCTGGGCTGCACCCAGATCATCTGCAGCGACAAGACCGGCACCCTGACCCAGAACAAGATGACTGTTGTCGACGACTATACCAACGACCGCGCCCTGATGGCCACCGCGATGGCCCTCTGCTCCGACGCCAAGCTGGAGCCCGACCATGTGGGCACCATCGGCGAACCCACCGAATGTGCCCTCGTCAGCTATGCCGCTTCCCTCTCCCTGTACAAGCCCGAACTGGAGCAGGCGCAGCCCCGTCAAGGCGAAGCTCCCTTCGACAGCGGGCGCAAGATGATGAGCACAGTCCATCAGAAGAACGGCGCTTTTATCCAATACACCAAGGGCGCACCCGACGAGGTGCTCCAGCGCTGCACTTTCTATCTGGAGCCGGACGGCCGCATCGTGCCCATGACCGACGCCCTCCGGGCCGATATTCTGGCCGCCAATAAAGAAATGGCCTCCAAGGCTCTTCGTGTGCTGGCTGCCACCATGCGCGGCTACGCGCACATGCCCGACAATTTGGAGCCTGAGGCACTGGAGCAGGATCTGACCTTCATCGGCCTGGCCGGCATGATCGACCCGGTCCGTCCCGAGGTCAAAGACGCCATCACCCTCTGCCGCACTTCGGGCATCCGTCCTGTGATGATCACCGGCGACCACAAAGACACAGCCGCTGCCATTGCCCGCGAACTGGGCATGCTGACCGACGAAAGTCAGGCCGTCACCGGTCTGGAGCTTTCGGCCATGAGCGACCAGGAATTTGAAGACCGCATCGAAAGCATCAGCGTCTACGCCCGCGTCCAGCCCGAGCACAAGGTGCGCATCGTCGAGACCTGGAAAAAGAAAGGCTATATCACTGCCATGACCGGCGACGGCGTCAACGACGCTCCCTCCATCAAGACGGCTGACATCGGTGTCGGCATGGGCATCACCGGCACCGACGTCACCAAAAACGTGGCCGACATGGTGCTGGCCGACGACAATTTCGCCACCATCGTTTCGGCTGTGGAAGAAGGCCGCCGCATCTACGACAACATCCGCAAATCGGTGCAGTTCCTGCTCAGCTCCAATCTCTCCGAAGTGCTCAGCATCTTCTTTGCCACTCTGATGGGCTTTGTCATCCTTCGTCCGGTCCATCTCCTGTGGATCAATCTGATCACCGACTGCTTCCCCGCCATGGCGCTGGGCATGGAGCAGGCAGAACCGGGTATTATGGAACGCAAGCCCCGGCCCGCAAAAGAGAGCCTGTTTGCCGACGGTCTGGGCTTTGATATCGGTTTCCAGGGTATCATCATCACCATTCTGACGCTTGCCGCCTACTTTATCGGCCACTATATGGAAGCCGGCGTCTGGGAGATCGCCAACAGCCCCGACGGCATGACTATGGCCTTCCTGACCCTCAGCATGACCGAGATCTGCCACAGCTTCAATCTGCGCAGCCAGAACGGCAGCCTGTTTAAGATGCCCGGCCACAACAGCTTCCTCTGGGGCTCGGCCATCGTCAGCCTCATTCTGACCTCCGCCGTCATCTTTATCCCCTTCCTGTCCAACGCCTTCGGCTTTGAGACCATCGACCTGATGGAATACACTGTCGCCCTGCTGCTGTCGGTCAGCATCATCCCCATCGTCGAGATCGAAAAGCTGGTCGAAAACAAGCTGCACAAGCGCAGCTGACGCCCTGCCCTTTCTGCACAGCAAAAAAGAAGCTCCCCGAGGGAGCGGCTTAATAAAACAGTATAATATTGTTTTCGGGAAGGCGGCATGAGTAATCATGCCGCTTTTCCGTTCATAACGTCATAGAGTAA
>CAMEZQ010000072.1 GCA_945947915.1 uncultured Clostridia bacterium
CGGCGGCAGGGGCGGCGGCAGGGGCCGGCGCGGCGGCAGGCGCGGCAGCGGGCGCGACGGCCTCGTATTCGTCGATCAGCATGGCCTGGCCGTGTTCGACCTCGACTTCGTAGGTCGTGCCGTTGAGTGTAACTTTATATTTCATAATGCATACCTCTAATTCGTCTGAATTGGCCGGAATACACCGGCCGTATGGATCTTTCCGGATGTTCGACAGCTTGCTTTAAAGGGCTTTGATGCTGATGAACCGCAGCTCGCTCAGGGGCTTGCCCATCTCGTCGGCAACGATGGCCATCAGCATGGCCGCCGTCTTGGGCTCGACGCCGTGCAGGTCGATATGGCCGGCCGAACCGGGCGCTTTGGCCTTGGGCGCCGCGGGGGCGGGCGCAGCGGGTGCGGCAGGGGCGGCCGCCGCAGGCGCGGGTGCCTGCTTCTTGGCCATGATCCTGCCCATGACGACGATAATGCCCATCAGAATGATCAGCATCAGGAAGACGATGGCAATACCCAGGACCGAATAGCCCAGGGTCTCCGCAATTCCGATCTTCATTGGTTATGCCTCCTATGCCTTTACGATGGTATATGTGACGGTGTTCTTTTCCTTCTCGGCTCTGTTCTGGAAGAACTTTTCGGCGATCTGGGGGAAGGCCACATAGGAGAGGACGTCTTCCTCGCACTTGGCCAGCTCGCCGATCTCGGCGCGGGCGGCCTCCAGGCCGGGCTTGAGCAGGTCGGCAAAGCGGCACTCGATGGGCTTTTCATCGCCCAGGACCTTCTTGCGCAGCTCCTCGTTGACCTTGCCGGGCGCTCTGCCGTATTCACCGCGCAGATAGGCCTTGATCTCCTTGGAAACATTCTTGTAGCGCTCGCCCAGCAGGACGTTGGTAGTCGCCTGCACGCCGACCATCTGGGAGGACGGGGTGACCAGGGGAGGATAGCCCAGGTCTTCGCGGACGCGGGGCACCTCGGCCAGAACCTCGGGCAGCTTGTCGAGGGCCTTCTGGGCCGTCAGCTGCGCCACCAGGTTGGACAGCATGCCGCCGGGGACCTGATAGACCAGCGCGTTGGTCTCGGTGTTCATGACGATGGGGTTGAGCAGCTTGGTCTCCAGCGCCTTGGCCTGGATGGGCTTGAAGAAGTCGTTGATCTCCTTGAGCTTCTTCTCGTCCAGACCGGTGTCAAAGCCCATTTCCTTCAGGGTGTAGTGCATGGATTCCGTGGGGGGCTGGGAGGTGCCGCCGGAGAAGCAGGAGATGGCGCAGTCGATGGTGTCGGCGCCGGCTTCCACAGCCTTGAGCAGGGTCATGGCGCCCAGGCCGGTGGTGGAGTGGGTATGTACCACGACGGGGATGGAAACGGCCGCCTTGACTGCCTTTGTCAGGTCATAGGCGTTCTTGGGGGTCATGATGCCGGCCATATCCTTGATGCAGATGGAGTGGACGCCCATCTTCTCCAGGTCGCGGCTCAGCTGGACGAACATATCGATGTTGTGGATGGGGCTGGTGGTGTAGCACAGGGTGCCCTGCACATGAGCGCCGGCCTTGATGGCCTCGTCGACGGCCACTTCGATGTTGCGCAGGTCGTTGAGGGCGTCAAAGATACGGATGATGTCGATGCCGTTTTCCACGCTCTTGCGGACGAAGGCGCGCACGACGTCGTCGGGATAATGCTTGTAGCCCAGCAGGTTCTGGCCGCGCAGCAGCATCTGCAGCTTGGTGTTCCTGCAGTGCTTGCGGATGGTGCGCAGGCGCTCCCAGGGATCCTCGTTGAGGTAGCGCAGGCAGGAGTCGAAGGTAGCGCCGCCCCAGCACTCGATGGAATAGTAGCCGGCCTGATCCATGGTGTCCAGGATCGGCTCAAAGTCCTTGATCGGCATACGGGTGGCGATCAGAGACTGGTTGCCATCCCGCAGGACGGTCTCTGTAAAGTTGATTTTCATAATTTCTCTCCTTCTGAAGAAAATTTTGAATACAGAAATTTTTTTGCGCCGCCGGTTTCGGGCGGCAGGCTTCCAGTTTCTTGAAAACCGATGGTTTTTTCGGTTTCCTGCCCCGCAGAAGCCCATTCTGACGCTATCATAGCACATTTTTCACAAAATCAAAAGGGCTTTTTCAACAATTTACGGTTTCTATATGGGTTTTACTTTTTGCAGGGTGTATGATATAATGCATTAAATAATGCGCGGGACCCGCATCTTCCGCCTGCGCCCCCGTCCGGGCGGCGGCCGCCGCGCTTTTTGCTGAAAGGGCAGTTACGAAGCTATATGAAAACAGACGCACTGATCTCCATCAAGGGCCTCCAGCAGGTCGACGATCCCGAAGCCGACGAGATCTCCCTGACCACCGAGGGCCGCTATTACGAAAAAAACGGCAGCTATTATATGGTTTACGACGAGAGCGAAGTGACCGGCTTTGCCGACACCCGCACCACCGTCAAGGCCAGGGGCGATACCGTGTCGGTCACCCGGTCGGGCAAATATCCCTCCATGATGTTCTTTGAGCGCGGCCAGCGCCACATGTCGCTTTACCAGACCGATTACGGCAGCCTGACCATCTCCATCCACACCCGGGACATCAGCGTCGATCTGGGCGACGAGGGCGGCACCATCGCCGTCCATTACGACATCGAGGTCCAGCACGCCTATATGGGCACCAACAGCCTGCAGATCGAGGTCAGGGCCGTCCATTGAGCCGCGGCCGGGCCGCCGGCCCGGACAAGCCGAAACTCCACACCGAAAGGAATCAATATATTATGAACACCATCCAGCTTGCCACCAAGCAGGCATCCGAGATCATCCTGCAGGGGTACCGCACGGCCGCCGAAAAGGGCCTTCTGCCCGCGGCCGACGTCAGCACCCCCGTCATTGAAGTCCCCAAGGACCCCAAAAACGGCGACTACGCTTCCTCCTTCGCCATGCAGAGCGCCCGCGTCCTGCGCGTCGCGCCCCTCAAGACGGCCCAGGCCATCTGCGAAAACGCCGACCTGACCGGCAGCGTCTTCAGCTCCATGGAATACGCCGCCCCCGGCTTTATCAACCTGCGCCTGGCCCACGGCTGGTACGAGCAGGTGCTGGCCGCCATCCGCAGCGAGGGCGACGACTACGGCCGCAGCCAGGCCGAGCATCCCCAGAAGATCATGGTCGAGTTCGTTTCGGCCAACCCCACCGGCCCCATGCACATGGGCAACGCCCGCGGCGGCGTTTTGGGCGATACCCTGGCCGAGGTGCTCTCACGCGCCGGCCATCAGGTCAGCCGCGAGTTCTATGTCAACGACGCCGGCAACCAGATCGATAAATTCGCCCACTCCATCGAGGCCCGCTTCTTCCAGCAGCTTCTGGGCGAGGAAGCCTTCCCCTTCCCCGAGGACGGCTATCACGGCGATGACATCCGCGCCCTGGCCGCCGACTATATCGCCGAGCACGGCGACGCCCTCAAGGACGCTCCCGAGGCCGAGCGCCTCAACGCCCTGGCCCAGTTCGGCCTTTCCCGCAACATCCCCAAGATGCAGGAGGACCTGAGGCGCTACGGCATCGTCTACGACAACTGGTTCTTCGAGAGCGACCTGCACAAGGGCTATATCGAAGAAACCGTCAACATGCTGACCCAGCGGGGCTATACCTATGAAAAGGAAGATGCCCTGTGGCTGCGCACCAGCGAGATCCTGCGGGAGAATCTGCGCCGGGAGGGCAAGACCGACGAGCAGATCGATAAGCTGGAGCTGAAAGACGACGTTCTGCGCCGCAGCAACGGCTTTTACACCTACTTTGCCGCCGACATCGCCTATCACCGCAACAAGCTG
>CAMEZQ010000073.1 GCA_945947915.1 uncultured Clostridia bacterium
CCTGCTGCAATTTTGATACAAAAGTCCGAAAAATTCGTCAAATGTATATTATACCTCATGTGTGGCAAAAAATGCCGAACGAAGGAGCGTCGCTATGAATACCCAAGCAAAACGGCCTGACCGCCGCGTCATCAAAACCAAAAATGCCATTCGCGGCGCTTTTGCCCAGCTGGTCTCTGAAAAAGAGCTGGGGAGCATCACCATCAAGGAGCTGGCGGCCGCGGCCGATATCAACCGTAAGACTTTTTATAATTATTACAGCGACATCGGCGGCATTATCGACGAGATCGAAGACGAGCTGGTGACGGCGCTGGAGAATGCGCTGCGGGATGTGGATCTGCTGCATGTTCTGCAGAATCCCTATCAGCTCTTTTCCAGGCTGACGGCGGCCATCAGTGAAAACTTGGATTTTTATATCCAGATCTTCCGGCGGGAGAGCAACGCCGGCCTGACCAATAAGTTGATCACACGGCTCAAGAGCAAGATCAGAGAGACAATTGCGGACCAGATGCCGGTGGAACAGGGGCTTCTGGACATGGCCATCGATTATTCGTTGGCCGGTATGGTCGAAGTTTATAAGAAATGGCTGCGCTCCGATCGCAGTGTGCCGCTGGAGACGGTCTCCGCCTGCATCAGCAAGCTGGCGTTTGCCGGCCTGAGCGACCTGCTCAAAACCTGAGCGCACAGTTCAATACCGACAACCGGCCGGCCTATGCCGGCCGGTTTTGGCGATGCGAGGCCGTATTGACGGACATGCGTGGATTTGGTAAAATAAATAAGTTCAATCTATAAAATATATTTTGGGGGAAAAGCGTATGAAAGAACGGCTGCTGAAGATCCTGCGCATGATGATCGGCTTTGCCATTATTGGGTGTGGGACAATGATCTCCAAGCAGGGCGCCTGTCTGAATTCCTGGAATGTCTTAAACGACGGCCTTTCCAAGACCATCGGCATCACCATTGGGCAGGCCAATACGATGATCGGTATTTTCATTATTCTGATCGACATTCTGGCAAAAGAAAAGCTGGGCATCGGCACGGTGCTCAACGCCACCTGTATCGGCATGTTCTCCGATCTGTTCATCAATCTGAACAACAGCCTGGGGTTGCTGCCCAAGGCAGGGAGTGTCTGGATGCAGATTCCCTACTGCCTGCTGGGCATCGTCTGCAGCAGCTTCGGTATTTATCTATATATGTCGGCCCAGATGGGCTCCGGTCCGCGTGATTCGCTGACGCTGGCCATCACCCGGCGGGTGCCCTATCAGGTAGGCGTCTGCCGGATGGCGCTGGAGGCCTGCGCCTTTGTGGCAGGTGTGCTGCTTGGCGGCGAGTTTGGCGTCGGTACCTTTATTGCCGTATTCTGCGGCGGTCCCTGCATGCAGCAGATCTGCAAGCTGATGCATTACGACGTCAAGAAGACCCGCAACGAAAGCTTTGGCGAGACATGGGCCTTCCTCCGCCGGTGGGCGGCAGAACGCAGACAGAAGGCTTAAGCCATTCCGACAGGAAAAGAGAAAGGAAGAAGCGCTATGGCAGAAAAACTGGACAAACGATTTGCGCTCCTGGGTGTGGTGCTGGCCGTGCTGGTGATCGTATTCCTGGTCATTCCCAGCATCCCGAAAAGTGAGGTGCCCGATATCCATGGCCGGTATTACGCCGAAATGTCCGTTCGGGATTACGGCGTCATCCGTCTGGAGCTGGATGCCGATACGGCGCCGCTGACCGTGCAGAATTTCATCGATCTGGTGCAGGAGGGGTTTTACGACGGTCTGACCTTTCACCGCGTCATCGATGGATTTATGATTCAGGGCGGTGATCCCTACGGCGTGGGCAGCGGCGGCAGCGGCACCTGCATCAAGGGCGAATTCAGCGCCAACGGCGTGGAAAACGATCTGTCCCACACCCGCGGCGTGATCTCCATGGCGCGCAAGGAGACCAGCTTCGACAGCGCCAGCTCGCAGTTCTTTATCGTCCAGCAGGACAGCACCTTCCTGGACGGCAACTACGCGTCTTTCGGCTGGGTGACCGAGGGTATGGAAGTGGTCGACGCCATCTGCCGCGACGCCGAGCCCTATGATGAGAACGGCTCGCTGGCCGCCGGCGCCCAGCCGGTCATTGAATATATCCGCATGCTGGACAGCGAGGACGGCCGGTAAGGGGCCGTGTTTGTTGATTTGATTCTTACACAGGAGGAGAGCTATCATGGCATATAACGAACAGGCATTTCTTGATTTTATGAACCGTTCCACCACGACCTTCCAGGCCGTGCTGGCCGCCCGGGAGATCCTTGCGGAGGCCGGCTTCCGGCAGCTTTCGGTGGGCGAACATTGGGAGCTGGAAAAGGGCGGACGGTATTTCGTCGTTTCCAACGATTCCTATCTCTGCGCGTTCACGGTGGGCGCCGACTTTTCCCCGGAACAGGGCTGCCATATCGGCGCTTCGCACAGCGACTCACCCTGCTTCCGCATCAAGCCCAGGGCCGAGCTGAAGATCGACCAGTACCTCTGCCTGGACACTGAAGTCTACGGCGGTCCCCGTCTGGAATCCTGGCATGACCGGCCCCTGTCCATTGCCGGACGGGTGGTCTGCAAGTCGGACGATGTGCTGCATCCCGACATCGTTTTTGTCGATTTCAAGCGCCCCGTCGTCACTATTGCCGACCTGGCGCCCCATATTTCCGATAAAACCAAGGTGGAGGCCAGACAGGCTTCCAGAATGTACCCCATTCTGGGCATCAGCGACGGCACCGAATCCAGGGAATTCTTCCGGGATTTCCTGGGCAGGGAGATCGGCCGTCCGGGCACGGACATCCTGGATTACGAGCTTTACATCTACAACTGCGCGCCGGTCACCGTCTGGGGCGGCGAAGGCGAGTTTCTGGCTTCGCCCCGATTTGACAATCTGACCAGCGTCTACGCTCTGCTGGCCGCCATTACCGGCGCCGAAAACCGGAAGGGGATCAGCGTTGCCATCGCCTACGATCACGAGGAGATCGGCAACCGTTCCAAGTCGGGCGCCAACTCCAACGTCACCGAATATATACTCAAGCGCATCTACGCCGCCTTGGGCCTGGGCGAGGAAGACTATATGATGGCCATGAGCCGCAGCCTCATCTTTTCACTGGACGCCGCCCACGCATTCAATCCCATGTATGGCGCCCGCTATGACCAGAACAACCGCTGCGTACCCAATCGTGGTCTTTGCATCAAGCAGGCCTGCTCCCAGTCTTATGCCACCGACAGCCGCATGACCGGCATCGTCGAGCAGCTCTGCCTGAAGTATGACATTCCCTATCAGAAGTTCTCCAATCATTCGGATATCAAGGGCGGCGGCACCATCGGTTCGGTCATTTCGGCCATGCTGCCGGCGCCGGCCGTCGATATGGGTGTGCCCCTTCTGTCCATGCATTCCGCCTGTGAAATGATCGGCCGCAAGGATGAGGAGAGCATGATTCGCCTGCTGACCGCCTTCTACAATGAAAGATAAGCCGCAAGGCCGTATATGCACAGAGCCGCCCCGCTTTCGGAACTGCCGGAAGCGGGGCGGCTTTTGGATGTTTTTCCTGCTTCCATGCGTCAGCCGCGGCCCATCGAAGGCAAAAGCAGGGAAACTGTGGGATCCCTTTTAACTTAATGTGTTGGTTTTAGGCATTTGGAAAATCGTTCGTCAAAATAACAGAAAGGGATTCGCTTGTAAGTCCGCGAATCCCTTTCTGTTGCCCGACAAACTGGAATTTGTTACTCTTTTGTATCGTAAATAATTTTGCCCGTAAAG
>CAMEZQ010000074.1 GCA_945947915.1 uncultured Clostridia bacterium
GGGTGTACTGCTTGGTCAGAGCGTTTTTAGGCTCGGTGAGGATTTTTACCAGAGCATCCTTGTCCAGCGGGTCCAGCGTCACCAGCACAGGCAGACGGCCCACCAGTTCGGGGATGATGCCGAACTTCAGAACATCGTGAGGCTCCACCTGCCTGAGCAGCTGGGAGCTGTCCTGATTGCTCCTGGATTTGACCTCCGCGCCGAAACCGATGCCCTGCTTGCCGGTGCGCTTTTCGATGACCTTGTCCAGTCCGTCAAAGGCGCCGCCGCAGATAAACAGGATGTTGCTGGTGTCGATCTGGAT
This sequence comes from uncultured Clostridia bacterium, assembly GCA_945947915.1. Lineage (GTDB taxonomy): Bacteria > Bacillota > Clostridia > Oscillospirales > Butyricicoccaceae > RGIG1902. The sequence goes on from CAMEZQ010000074.1 coordinate 305, forward strand.
GAACTCCTGCTGCGGATGCTTGCGCCCGCCCTGAGGCGGCACGTTGGCAACGGTGCCCTCCAGGATCTTCAGCAGGGCCTGCTGCACACCTTCGCCCGAGACATCCCGGGTAATGGAGGGATTCTCGCTTTTTCGGGCGATCTTATCCAGCTCATCGATGTAGATAATGCCACGCTGGGCCAGTTCTACGTCAAAGTCGGCGGCCTGGATCAGCCGCAAAAGGATGTTTTCCACGTCCTCGCCCACATAACCGGCCTCGGTCAGTGTGGTGGCATCGGCGATGGCAAAGGGGACCTTCATGGACCGGGCAAGCGTCTGTGCCAGATGGGTCTTGCCGCTGCCGGTGGGTCCGATCATCAAAATATTGCTCTTTTGGATCTCCACGTCGTCCTGGGGGAACATGATGCGCTTATAGTGGTTGTAGACCGCCACGCACAGCGCGATCTTGGCGCGGTCCTGGCCGATGACATACTGGTCCAGCGCCGCCTTCATTTCGGCAGGCGTGGGCAGGCCGCCCTCCAGCGAAAAACGGTCGGCAGCCTCTTCCCCGTCATTTTCTTCATTGATCAGATCAGCGCAGATGCCCACACAGTCATTGCAAATATAGGCATTGGGTCCGGCGATCAACCGTTTCACTTCATCCTGAGTGCGGCCGCAGAAGCTGCAGCGCACATCTTTTTTATCATTACTCGCCATAGTGCTTCCTCATTCCAACAGGTGTAAAGCTTCAGCGCTTTTCGATCACCTTATCGATCAGGCCATAGGCCTTTGCCTCTTCAGCCGTCATGAAATTGTCCCGCTCGGTATCCCGCTCGATGATCTCCAGGGGCTGACCGGTGCGCTGGGCCATGATGCTGTTGAGTTTTTTGCGCATACGGATGATGTGATCGGCATGGATCTTGATATCGGTGGCCTGGCCCTGCAGGCCGCTCATCAGCGGCTGATGGATCATGATCTCCGCATTGGGCAGCGCCATGCGCTTGCCGGGGGCGCCGGCCTGCAGCAAAAACGCGCCCATGCTGGCGGCCATACCGACGCAGATGGTGGACACATCGCAGTTGATGTACTGCATCGTATCATAAATGGCCATGCCGGCAGAAATGGACCCGCCCGGGCTGTTGATATAAAAGCTGATATCCTTATCCGGATCCTGCGCCTCCAGATACAGGAGCTGAGCCACCACCAGGCTGGCGGTGGTGTCATTCACCTCTTCAGACAAAATGATGACGCGGTCATTGAGCAGCCGGGAAAAAATATCATAGGACCGCTCACCGCGATTTGTCTGTTCTACGACCATGGGAATATAAGACATAGGTGACTCCTTTCAATGTGCAGATGCGGGAAGCGCCGCTTTTCCCGGCACTTCCCGTATCTTTTGACGTTCTCGCTATTAGTATACTGCTATTTTGCTGAATATCCAGTCGAAAAACGCGATATGGCGTTATTCAGCGGCGGCTTCGGCAGCCTCTTCCTTCTTGGCGACGGCCACGGCGTTGGCAATGACAAAGTCATTGGCCTTCTGGCACAGCATATCGCCCTTCAGATCCTCGGCAGACAGCAGCTCCTTGACCTTCTCCACATCCATCTTGTTGTTTTCGGCCAGCTTGGCAAACTCGGCGTTCAGATCCTCGTCGGTGACCTCCAGGCCCTCCAGTTCGGCGATCTTTTCCAGAGCCAGACGGATCTTGACCTGGCGCAGAGCCTGAGGCTTGAACACCTGGCGGAACTGCTCTTTGGTCATGCCGGTCATCTTCAGATAGGATTCAAACTCCATGCCCTGCATGGCCAGACGGTAGCTGAAGTCCTCAGCCACGCGGTCCAGCTGAGTCTCCACCATGGCTTCGGGAATGTCGGCTTCCAGATTCTCGATGACCTTGTCCATGACCCGCTCCTGGAAAGCGTTATCGGCGCTGGCAGTCTTGCTCTCCTGCTGCTTCTTCTCGATGTCAGCCTTCAGATCGGCCAGCGTGTCGAACTCGGAAACGTCCTTGGCAAACTCATCGTCCAGCGCGGGCTTCTGGTTCTCCTTTACTTCATTGATCCGGCACTTGAACACAGCAGGCTTGCCGGCCAGGGTCTTTTCCTGATAGGTTTCGGGGAAGACCACATCCACATCGCACTCGTCGCCGGCCTTTTTGCCTTCCAGCTGCTCCTCAAAGCCGGGGATGAACATGCCGGAGCCCAGCTCCAGGTCAAACTTCTCGCCCTTGCCGCCCTCGAAAGCGACGCCGTCCACAAAGCCCTCGAAGTCCAGATTAACGATATCGCCCTTCTTGGCCTCGCGCTCCACGGAAACCTGGCGTGCGTTGCGGTCCTGCATACGGGTCAGCTCTGCTTCCACTTCCTCGGCGGTGACAACGGCCTCATCCTTTTCGGCCTCGATGCCCTTGTAATCCTTAACGGAGACCTCGGGCTTGACATAGACAACGGCGGTAAAGACAAACTCGCCGTCCTTCACATCCACATCGGTGATGCTGGGCTGGGAGACCACCTTCAGGCCGGCTTCCTCAACAGCGGCCTCGTAGGCATCGGGGATGCAGGCGTTCATGGCATCGTCATAAAAAATCTCGGGGCCGTACAGCTTCTCAATGATCTTGCGGGGAGCTTTGCCCTTGCGGAAGCCCTGGATGTTGATGGAGTGGGCGTTCTTCCGATAAGATTTCTCGCAGGCGGCCTCAAAAACATCGGCCTCCACGGTGATGGACAGAACGACCTGATTCTTTTCTTTCTTTTCCACGTTAGTCAGTTTCACTTGCGTGTCCTCCTTGTGAACTTACAAATATCTTTTTTGTTTATTCCCGAATTTGAATAGGGCGAAAGCCCAGTGCGTCGGCTGAAACAACAGCGTAATAGATGCCGTTGCGTACGCCGCTGAAGGCACCCCGCAGGCTTTCACCGTGCAGATGCCCGTAAAAGACCCGCCGGACAGGATACCGGGACAGGATCTCGGTGATCTGCGGCACCTCCGTTCCGGCGAACACCGGCGGATAATGCAGAAAACAGTCGATCTCCGGGGCGCCCTGTTCCGCGGCGGCTTTCAGAGAAGCCTCCAGCCGCAGCAGTTCCCGTTTGAAGATCTTGTCATCCCCGGCAGCGGGGTCATTTTTATCATAAAACCAGCCCCGTGTACCGCAAAGGGCAGTGCCGTTATAAAAGTAGCAGGAATTGTGCAAAAAATCAATGGTTTCGATTGCATTTTCCGCAAAAAAACGCTTCATTTTTGAGACAGTTTCCCACCAATAGTCGTGGTTGCCCTTCAGCAGCAGCTTTTTGCCGGGGAAACCGTCCAGCAGGCGGAAATCCGGCAGCGCCTCCTGCAGGCTCATTCCCCAGGAAAAGTCTCCGGCCACCACCAGGGTGTCCTGCGGCTCCAGCACGGCCAGCGACGAAACCAGCTTA
>CAMEZQ010000075.1 GCA_945947915.1 uncultured Clostridia bacterium
GACCCCCGAGACCCGGCACATCATCGACAGGGAGGCCCTTGAGAAGATGAAGCCGACGGCCTGCATCATCAACACCTCCCGGGGCGCCCTCATCGACGAGCCGGCCCTCATCGAGGCCCTGCAAGCCGGAAAGATCGCCGGCGCCGGCCTGGACGTGCAGGAGACCGAGCCGCCGGCCGCGGACAATCCCCTCTATACGATGGAAAACGTCATCCTGACCCCCCACATGGGCTGGAAGGGCCTGGAGACCCGGCAGCGCCTGGTGGCCATGCTGGCCGACAATATCCGCGCCTTCCTTTCGGGCAGCCCCATCAACCGGGTCTGCTGAGGCAGGCACCGCGCCAGAGCCTCCCTTGTGCAAAGGGAGGTGGGTCCGAAGGACCCGGAGGGATTGACGATTGAATCGATTGCCCCGCAGGGACACCGCAAAGCTTCATCATGCATAAAAAAAGCCTGCCGTGGGGCAGGCTTTTTTTTCTATGGTTTCGCGGCTTACAGATTGCACCAGGTCTTGAGGTATTCTTCCTTGGTCATCAGGGGCTTGAAGCTCGTTTTGATGTCCAGGGCCTTTTCCGCGCCGTTTGCCAGCAGGTCGATGGCCGTGCAGACCAGCGCCTTTGCGGCGTCGAGAACGGCGATGTCGGGCCGGGGCACGCAGTAGGAATCGCCGTGGAAGGTGCCGGCCGCGCCGCCGATCCCCATGTGAACGGTAGGCAGGATGTGGGCCACGTCGGACGCATCGGTGGAGCCGCCCATACCATCGCGGACGCAGTGGTCGGGACCGAAGACATACTGGAGGTTTTCATAGACCACGTCCTTGAGGGGATCGCACTCGGTGGGGCACATATAGCCGGGCAGCTGGGTGATCTCGCACTGGGCGCCCAGCGCATAAGCGCCGGCCTGCAGGGCACGGTCGACCTTGGCCGAGGCCTCCAGAATGGCCTTTGTATTATTTCCGCGGACATAGGTCTCCAGCCGCACATCGTCGGGCACCACGTTGACCAGGTCGCCGCCCTTGGTGATGATGGGATGGACACGGATGGTGTCCTTGTCCTGGAAAGTCTCACGGTTGGCGTCGATGCCGGCCAGACCCAGCTGGGCCGCCTTGAGGGCGTTGATGCCCTGATGCGGCATGGCGGCGTGGGAGGCCTTGCCGATATACCGGATCATCTTGCCCACGAAGCCCATGCCGCTGCCGCCGCCGGCGTTGGCCTTAATGGGGTTGCCCTCGCCGTCCTCGGTGGCAGCCGTGTGCTGCATGATCATCATATCGATGTTGTCAAACTCGCCCAGGCGGATGAACTCCTGCTTGCCGCCCAGCAGGGCGATCTTGCCCTCGTCGATGAGGCTCTTGCGGTAGGCCAGCTCGACGAACTCCTCCGACGGCACATGCATCAGCACAATGTCGCCGTCCAGCTCGTCCATGATGCCCGATTCCCGCAGGGCGTAGGCAACGCCCACCACCGACGCGGCCTGGGAGTTGTGTCCGCAGCAGTGGGCGGCGCCGGTCACCGGATCGGCATGCTCGTGGCCGGGCACAACGACGGCGTCCAGCTCGCCCATGATGGCCAGCCGGGCTTTATGGGAACGTCCCTCCACGGGGGTGACGATGCCGGTGATGGCCACACCGTCCCGGTAAGCCAAGCCCAGCTTGTCCAGATGGGCCTTGATCTTGCCGGCCGTCTTGAACTCCTTATAGCCCAGCTCCGGCTCCTCGAAGATCGACTGGTTAAGCGCCAGCAGTTCCTCGGCATGACGATCGATGACGGCGCAGGCCGCCTGCTTCATTTCCTGTACATTCACGCGGGACACTTCCTTTCGGTATCAAAGATTTGTCTATATTATACCGGCTTTGCCTGCGGGTTGCAATGCCCGTCTGTTTTACCGGCGATTTACAATCGGCCGGACGGTATGGTATAGTAGAGTATAAAGTATCAATCCGAGTAGGGGGAACTGTCTGATCATGGAAAAGAATGAGATTTATACCTGTACCGTCGACGGTTATACGGCCGAGGGCATGGGCGTGGCCCGCGTGGAGGGCATGGCCCTCTTCATCCCTGGCGCGGCGGCCGGCGACCGGCTGCGGGTGCGCATCGTCAAGGTGCTGAAAAACCGCGCCTACGGCCGCATCGAGCAGATCCTCGAGCCTTCCCCCGCCCGTATCACCCCGGCCTGTCCGGTCTGCGCCAAATGCGGCGGCTGCGATTTCCTCCATCTGACCTATGAAGAAGAGCTGCGCCTGAAAGGGCAGCGGGTGGAGGACGCCCTGCGCCGCATCGGCGGCCTGGACGTCACCGTCGGCCCGGCCAGGGCTTCCACCCGGGAGGGCTACCGCAACAAGGCTCAGTTCCCCGTCACCCTGTCCGGCGGCCGTGCGGCCTTCGGCTTTTACCGCAGCCGCAGCCACGACGTGGTGCCCTGCCGGCGCTGCATGATCCAGGATGACCGCATCAACGACCTGGCCGCCGCCGTCTGCCGCTGGATGGACGAAAACGGTGTCCTGCCCTATGACGAGGCGACCGGACGGGGGCTTGTGCGCCATATCTATGTCCGCACCGGCCGGTACGGCAGCCATCTCTGCCTGGTAGCCGGTGATGACCGCCTGCCCCATACGGAGGCCCTCATCGAAGAAGCCCGGACGGCCGCCCCCGACCTCATGGGTATTGTCCTCAACGTCAACCGGGACAAGACCAACCGTATCCTGGGCGACACCTGCCGCACCCTCTGGGGCAAAGACCGGCTGCAGGACGATCTGCTGGGCCTGCGCTTCGAGCTTTCGCCCCTGTCTTTCTACCAGGTCAACCACACCCAGGCCGAGGCCCTCTATACCCGCGCGCTGGAACTGGCCGACCTCCGGCCCCATCACCTGGCCCTCGACCTCTACTGCGGCGTCGGCACCATCACTCTGCTGCTGGCCCGGCGCTGCCGGCAGGCCATCGGCAACGAGATCGTTCCACAGGCTGTGGAAAACGCCAACGAAAACGCCCGCCGCAACGGCATCGCCAACGCCCGCTTCCTGCTGGGCGACGCCGGGCAGGTGGCCTCGGCCCTGCGGGACGAGGGCCTGCACCCCGACGTCATCGTCTGCGACCCGCCCCGCAAGGGCATGGACACGGCCACCGTGGAGGCCGTCGCCCAGATGAGCCCCGAGCGCATCGTCTATATCTCCTGCGACCCGGCCTCCCTGGCCCGCGACGCCGCCCGCCTGGCCGGCCTTGGCTATGCCCTCAAATCGGCCGAAGCCTTCGATATGTTCCCCGGCACCGCCAATGTTGAGACGGTTGTCTTACTTTCCAAGGGCGAGGTCGACTCGAAAAAGATTCGGGTTGAGTTCTCTTTGGAAG
>CAMEZQ010000076.1 GCA_945947915.1 uncultured Clostridia bacterium
TACCGTGTTCAATACAATCGGCGCGATCGCCAACAATCTGGTGTTCTTCTTCGTGATATTCATCATCGGTCACTCGCTGAACTTCGCGCTGAACCTGCTGGGCTGCTATGTCCATGACCTGCGTCTGCAGTGCCTGGAGTATTTCGGCAAGTTCTACGAGGACGGCGGACGGCCCTTCAACCCCCTTACAGTCAAAACAAAATACTACGACGTATCAGAATAAAAAAATAGGAGGAAATTAACAATGGAATTTCTGTTTGCACACTCTGGTCTGGCAATAGGCCTTCTCGGTGCAGGTCTGGCTGCGTGCCTTGCAGGCGCCGGCTCCGGTGTCGGTACCGGTATCGCCGGTGAAGCCGGTGCGGGCCTCGTCACCGAAGACCCCGGCAAGTTCGGTAAGGTCATGATCCTTCAGGTTATCCCCGGCACTCAGGGCCTCTACGGTCTGGTCGTTTTCTTCGTGGCAGTTATGCAGATGGGTCTGCTCAACGGCACCGCCGCTGACCTGACCTTCGTTCAGGGCTGCCGTTACTTCGCAGCCTGCCTGCCCATCGGCATCGGCGGTCTCGTCAGCGCTATCGCACAGGGCAAAGTCGCCGCGGCGTCCGTCGTCCTTCTGGCGAAGAACCCCGACCACTGGGCAAAGGGCATGATCCTCTGCATCACCGTTGAGTTCTACGCCATTCTGTCTCTGCTCGCATCCATGCTGATGCTGCTCTCTCTCTGATAAGTAGCTTATCGGAAAAAAGACAAAGGCAGGACATGATATGATGAAAGGCACTGAAAAAATAATCGCACATATCCGGGCCGACGCCGAGGCCCAGGCTGCCGCGATCATCGCTCAGGCTGAGCAGCAGTGCGCCGCCATCCGCGAGGATTACGATAAGCAGGCCAAGGAGAGCTACGGCGCAAAGATCCGCGCCGGTGTGAAGGCCTGCGAGGACAGAGTCAGCGGCATGGAGCGCATCGCCCAGATGGAGGCCAGAAAAGGCGTTCTGGCCCTCAAGCAGGAGATGGTCTCCGCCAGCTTTGACAAGGCCTGCGAAATGATCGTAGCGCTGCCCCAGGCACAGTACATCGAGCTTCTGGCAAAGCTTGCCGCCGACGCCGCCGTCACCGGCGACGAGGAGCTGGTGCTCAACGCCAGAGATAAGGCTGCTGTAGGCGAGGCCGTGGTCAAAGCCGCAAACGCAAAGCTGGAGGCCAAGGGCGTCAAAGCCGGGCTGAGCCTGGCCGATACCGAGGGCGGCTTTGCCGGCGGACTGATCCTCCATCGCGGCAATATCGAGGTCAACTGCACCGCGGAGCTTCTGGTGGAGCTCTGCCGCGAAGAGATGTCGGCCACTCTGGCGGGCGTGCTGTTTGAATAATCCCGACGTTGGGAGGGAAAAAATTGTCGAATAAAAAAGAAGCATATCTGTATATATCCGCAATGCTCCGCTCCAGAGAGACCCGGATGCTCACCCGTGAAAAGGCAGAGCGTATGCTGGACGCGCCCAGCTTTGAGGAAAGTGCAAAAATACTTGCCGACTGCGGTTATGAGGATATGTCCCAGATGAGCGCCAGAGAGATCGACCAGGCACTCGCCGGACACCGTGACACGGTGTTCAAAGAGCTGGCCGGCCTTGCGCCCAACGAAACCATTGTTGACGTTTTCAGAATAAAATACGACTACCACAACGCCAAGGTCATCCTGAAGGCGGAGGCCATGAACAGCGACGAGAGCGGCCTGATGAGCGGCTCCGGGCGTGTGGCTCCCCAGACCATGCTGGCTGCCTACAACGAGGACCGGTGCAAAGACCTGCCCGGCGGCCTTGGCGCGGCAATGGAGGAGGCAAAGGGCGTGCTTGCACGCAGTGCCAACCCCCAGCTTGCGGATTTTGTTCTGGACAGAGCATACTTTGAAGAGCTGGCCGCCCTGGCAGAAGCGCTGGACAGCGAATTTCTCACCGGCTATGTGGCCATCCTTGCAGACAGCACCAACCTGAGAAGCGCCGTGCGCACCCTGCGCATGGGCAAGGACGCGGACTTCATGCGTCAGGCGCTGGTCCCCGGCGGCAATGTGAGCCCCGCACGCATTGCGGCGGCAGCCCCCGGCGAGGGACTTGCGGCCCTGTTCAACAACAGACTCCTGAAGGAGGCTGCTGCTCTGGGCGCTGCGGCGGTGGACGGCGGCACCATGACCGCCTTCGAGCTGGCCTGCGACAACGCGGTGATGGCCTATATGGCCGACGCAAAGCTGACGGCCTACGGCGAAGAGCCGGTCATCGCCTACATGGCGGCGGTGGAGAATGAGATCACCACCATCCGCATGATCCTGACGGGCAGACTTGCAGGTATCGCACCTGACGTCATCCGGGAAAGGCTGCGTGATATGTATGCTTAAGATTGCCGTTATCGGCGGTAGAGAAACCGTCATGGGCTTCAAGGCTCTGGGACTGGAGACATATCCCGCCGCGGACGCGGCAGAGGCAGGGCAGACCCTGCGCCATCTGACCCGCGACAGCGACGATTATGCCATTATTTACATCGAGGAAAACCTTGCCGCCCAGCTCAGCCATGAGATAGACAAGTTCAAGGACAGACCCACCCCGGCCATCATCCTGATCCCCGGCCGGGAGGGCAGCATCGGACTTGGCCAGTCGGCCCTGAAGGCCGCAGTGGAGAGAGCTGTTGGCACCAATATTCTTGGCGACTGAGCGCCAGGAACCCTTCAATACTGACAAAGGAAGGTTTTTAAATGAGCGGAACGATTACAAAAGTTTCAGGACCGCTTGTG